>CAZRMH010000615.1:0-3439 GCA_964600935.1 uncultured Candidatus Obscuribacterales bacterium | reverse complement strand
AATCGCCTGAGTTTACCAGCAATAGTCCTGCCAAGAACGACTCCAGCACGAAAGAAAACATTAAGAGGAATCAATAATTGATTCCCTATAATGATTTATATAATGCCACCGAATCTGGTGCTATTTCTGCGAGCCAGGTCAAACCACAAGTCTCGCCGGAGATTCCCTGGCGGCAAAAACCGCCCGACACTTGCGCGTCTAGTGACTGCAGCAGCTTTCAGTTCCAGCCAATGCGTCTGCGCAGACATCGCAGACATCAGGGCATTTCTGATCAACGCCAATCTTGGTTGAGTACTTCCAGCAACGAGCGCATTTCTCTCCTTCAGCTTTGAATACGCGCACGTGCAAGCCGCCTTCCTTGTTCTCAGAAAGCAATTCTCCAGCGTCAGACTTGCCATTTCCGCTTTCGGAAACGTGAGCCTGAGAAGTGATGAAGAATCCTGTCAGTTCAGAACCGAGCGATGCAACCTTGTCTTTCAAAGCGGCATCGTCAAATTGCAGAACAACTTGTGCTTCCAGTGAGCTACCAATTTTTCGGGCTCCACGAGCTTCTTCCAACGCCTTGTTGACGGCATATCGAACAACCGTCAGTTCTTTCCAGAAGTTGGAGAGGTCTTCGTTGACATACTGTTTTTGAACAGTCGGGAAGTCGGTCAGCAGCACGCTATCGACTGCACCGCCCTGCTTGAGCGCGTCCGGCATATGTTGCCAGATGTCTTCTGCCAGGTGAGGTGTCACGGGAACGAGCAAACGCACCAGCACGTTGAGGATCTCATACAGCGCGGTCTGAACAGCGCGTCGACTTTCGGCTTTCTGATTCGCCGTGTATAAACGGTCTTTGACGATATCAAAATAGAACGCCGAAAGGTCAACTCCGCAGAAATTCTGCAGCAGCTGATAATACTTAAAGAACTCGTAGTTATCGAAGTCTTCAGTTACTTCAGTTACGACATTCTGCAGGCGATGCAAGATGTATTTATCGAGCTTGCCGAGTTTCTCATAAGGCACCGCATCGGTTGCCGGATTGAAATCGTGCAAATTACCAAGCAAATAACGCGCCGTGTTACGAAGACGACGGAAGACGTCAGCTAACTGGGCAAGCATGTTTTTACCGATTGGAATATCGTCGGTGTAGTTAACCGAGGCGACCCACAGACGGAGAACGTCAGCGCCGTACTGTTTGATCACATCATTGGGGTCGACAACATTACCGACCGACTTCGACATTTTGCGTCCGTTTTCATCGACAACGAAACCATGAGTTAAAACGGCTTTGTACGGTGCTCGACCATGGACGGCAACGCTCGTCAACAATGACGACTGGAACCACCCGCGGTGTTGGTCACTGCCTTCCAAGTAGAGTTCGCACGGTGTGCCTCGTAACTCAGGACGTTGATCGATTACAGCGGCGTGCGTCACTCCTGAATCGAACCAAACATCCATGGTGTCTGTTTCTTTTTGGAAGTCTGTTCCACCACACTCGCATTTGAATCCGTCACCAAGCAGTTCGTGAGCTTCCATTTTCCACCAGGCATCAGAACCTTCGGTTTTGAAAACATCGGCAACCTTTTCGATGCTTTCGGTCGTCATCAGTGGCTTTTCACAACCTTGGCAATAAAACACAGGGATTGGCACACCCCAGGTTCTTTGTCGACTGATACACCAATCGCTACGATTTTCGACCATCGTGTAAATGCGATTACGTCCCGATGCAGGAAGCCACTTAACTTCGTCGATTGCCTTGAGGGCTTTCTCTCGGAAGCCGTCGACAGAAGCAAACCACTGTTCGGTAGCTCTGAAGATCAGAGGCTTCTTGCACCGCCAGCAGTGCGGATAGCTATGCGAATATTTCGAGTGCGCCATCAAGACGCCGAGCTCTTGCAGGTGCTCGACGATGTCCGGATTTGACTTATCATATCGAGCGCCCGCAAATTTACCGGCTTCTTCGGTAAAGATTCCGCGTCCATCCACCGGAGAAAGGACACCGAGATTATATTTTTGCCCGATCAAAAAGTCTTCCGGTCCGTGTCCAGGAGCTGTGTGAACAACACCGGTTCCCATTTCCGTAGTGACGTGATCGCCAACAATCACCCGACTAAGTCGGTTTAAGAACGGATGTTTGGTTTCCAGTAACTCGAGCTCTTTTCCAACGATTTGACCGAGGACTTTCACATCACCATCGGCGATACCAACAGCTTTGAGGAAGGTATCTTTCAATTCGTCGACAACAACTAGAACTCCGTCTTTAGGAGTTTGAAGAAAAAGATAATTGAACTTGGGATGCAGAGCCACTGCGAGGTTTCCAGGCAGTGTCCAGGGGGTCGTCGTCCATATAACGAAGCTCACCTTTTCTGAAGCCGGAACAAAATCAGGAATTTTCTTTCTGCTATCGGCGTCAACTTCGAACTTCACGTAGATTGAATGCGACTCGTGGTCGGCGTATTCGACCTCAGCCTCAGCCAAAGCAGTTTCGCAGTTCGGACACCATTGCACAGCTTTGAGACCTTTATAGAGGTAACCAGCCGACGCCATTTTCCCAAACACGCGGATTTGTGTTGACTCGAATTCAGGTTTCAACGTGACGTATGGATTAGCCCAATCGCCCCAAACACCAAGTCGACGGAAGTTTTCTTCCTGACCCTTTAAATTTTCAAGCGCAAATTCGCGACATTTTTCGCGCAATTCTACCGTCGAGATGGCATTGCGACCGCCTTTGACGTTTTTCACAACAGCAGTTTCAATTGGCAAACCATGACTGTCGTAACCAGGGATATAGGGCGCGTAGAAACCGCGCTGCGCCTTATATTTCGTGACAATGTCTTTGAGAATTTTGTTCAGCGCGGTGCCGATGTGAATCTTGCTCGAGCTCAAATACGGCGGACCATCGTGCAAAACAAATTTCTCGCATTTGTCACGATTAGCCAGACTCTTCTCGTAAATCTTCTTCTCGTCCCAGATCTTTTGAAACTCCACTTCCCTGGTGAAGCTATTCGCCTTCATAGGAAAATCGGTTTTAGGCAAATTTACTGGATAGGAGGACTTCTCGCTCATAACAAAACTCCGGATGACATGCCGACGAGTAACGGGCAATCGGCATGATTGCTTTCGTATAACGAATAATATTACATAGAGTATGCAGTTAGGTAGTTTTAATTAAGAAGCGTGCTGTTAACGTTCTAAGATATCCTGCAAGTTAAGTTCTAAAAGGAAGTGAACTGTGAAACAAGAGCGTACGGTAGCATTTCGCGCTGCGCTGGAAGCCGGTGGGCTGATCAAAGAGCGCATGGGGCAGATTGCTTCTATTGACTACAAAAGCGCTTTCAATCTCGTCACAGACGTCGACAAGGCTTCTGAAAAGCTGATTTTGGAGATCATCCAGAGTGCGTTTCCTGATGACGCAATTCTCGCAGAGGAGAGCGGCGCTTCCAAATCTGAAAAT
>CAZRMH010000614.1:0-3485 GCA_964600935.1 uncultured Candidatus Obscuribacterales bacterium | reverse complement strand
TTGCAGTTGGGGCATTCACCGCAGGGCAGACCGGGCTCGATGGCGACCACGTCACCGACGGCGACGCTGGTGACATCGGAGCCCACAGCCAGAACCTTGGCGATCAGTTCGTGACCCAGCGTCAGGGGCTGGTGTTCGCCCTTGTGACCCGGGTGAATGGCGCCGGTGCAGAACATATGGGTGTCCGAACCGCAGACGCCGTTGCAGATGAACGAGAGATGCACGCGGTCGGCGGGCAGCTCGGGGAGAGTGTGGCACAGGCACGCAATCTGCTTCTTGCCGGTGACATCCCAGCGACGGATGCTGGTGGGAGGTTGGGAGTTGGTAGACTTTTCCATAAGCTAGTTCCTCTTTCCAAAGAACCTGTGCGCGCTTGATTGCGGCCAGGCGGTTAAACAAAAAAGGAGCGCCACCGCAACCGGTACCCACCATTGGGCACCGCCTGTAGTGCGCTCAGCTGAACGAACAGTTCGACGGCCTCGGTCTGCAGCGAGCGATCCAGCTCGTTGCTAGTCCTCTGTCCGTTGCTGAACTAGTTGCTCTCCAGCCGGGACATGAGGGCGGGCACGGCTTCGGCGTAGTCGCTGATGGCGATCCAGCCTTCCGGTCCACCGACCTGTTCCTGGTTTGCCTCGCACCATGCGGACAGACCGTTCTTGTTGACCGCGATGACCAGTCCGCCGACCTTGGCGGTGTCAGTCGCGAGGCTGAGGTCGCCCTTCGAATCGCCGGCACAGGCGATGACTTCGTAGCCGAGTTCAACCGCCATGGCGACGAGATCACCCTTGCGGATGCCCTCGTGTTCGTCATGGAAGAAGTCCAGGGCGACGAATTTGTCACCGTCCATGTTGAGGCTGTTGCAGACGCGCGGCATGGGGATGCCGTGGTGGGCGAACATCTCGTCGGCGATCTGGTATGCGCCGTTGGACACGGCGATGATGGAGACACCGTGGTCGTCGAGCAGCTTGATGAAGTCGTGGATGCCGGGAACGAGGCGATGATTGACCTTGAGCCAGGCGACGATCTCTTTGTGCGTGCTCGCGGTGAGCAGGTCGCGGTATTCCGCTTCCAGATGCGCGCCGTTGGTCATGGTGCCGTCGACCTTGAACGCCCGGTCATACTGGCGCCAGACCTTTTCGCCCGTGGCAGCATCGACCGGTCCGAAGGCTTCGTTGAGTACGACGAGGAGGTCGTCCCAGACGGTGCCGTCGAGGTCGACGACCACGAGGCGTTTGTGTCGGCATTGCGCGAGGGCGTTGATCCACTCGGGTTGCCAGACGGAGGGTTCGCGAAAACGATGTGTCATAGAGGCTCCTTTACGTTGTGAAGTTGATGACCCGCTGAGCAACATGCTCGACGAGTGTGCAAATACAAAACGCCGGTCGCTTGTGGCGAACCAACGTACATGTTTCCCTTCCGAAATCCTGCATGCCGTCTGAAGCCCCAGCAGTCGAGTTCGTCTAACTTTCCTGTGGGGAAAGAAGGCGTTTTCTAGATCCGGGGTCTCTTGGGTGTGTTAGAGGTTCTGTCGGCTGTGTTGCATGTGGTCTGAAGGTAACTAGAACCTAGAACTTGGCGGCAACAAGTTGCAACGGCATCTCCCGGTTCATAGTTTCTCCACGGGTGTGCTTGTGATATTGCTAAACGCTTACGTGATAAGCTTTCAGAACGTTTTTTCAGAGCTCTCTAGTAATATCAAGAGTTATTCTTGACATCTATCGCGGATATAAGAACCCGTTTGGCAGATACGTACGGGCGGGAGCTATAGCTCTTCATTCCAGATCCATGTCATTATTCGCGTAGCTTGTAAGTCTTTTAATAATCATGATCAAAGTTCGCAATCGTTCGTTCTAGATCTTTGTTTAGAGAAAAAAAACGACAGTTGTCGGCTCCCTTAACGCTTCGCTTGGCTCACGTGACGCCTTGGCTCCGGTTTTGTGGCCGGGGAAGCGCGAAAGCAGTAAAGCTCTGGATATTGTCGTGTCAAGCTGCTGAAACACATTCACCTGTAAGGATTTTGAAGTTTCAATGTTATACTAAAAATTTTAGTAGAATAGCAAAAACTTGAAAAGGGTTTTGTTGCTCGTTTCTATCGATTGTCGGGTTACTCGGTCGGCCAGTCAGGCATTTTTTTCAAAAGAGAACGGACGGATCTCAGCTAAGAGATCCGTCCGTTCCTGGTAATTAACTAGTAGCACACTATCGGTTTTTGACGCCGCCTTTCTTCTCGACTACTCATTGTTTCTGAGTAATGCGCTGACCATTCTGTATGCACCGCGGATTCGGGAGCTGATCGATGATCCGTGCATGGCTTGAATACCGCCCTGGAACAGGCGTGCGTGTGCTGCGCCGTATGGATACCACCACAGTCGACCGGCACCACGGGCAGTGCCGAGGTTGACATTCTTGATGTTAACCATATCCAGAAGACCGATGTGAGAGTGCGACCGTCCGATGCCGCTGCGCTTTACGCCACCCCAGGGGAGTTCGGGCGCTGCATGCGAAAAGATGCAGTCGTTGACGTAGACGGTTCCGACCTGGAGTCTTGGCGCCAACGCCTCAGCTTGTTTAACTGAAGCTGACCAGATAGAGGCGGTTAATCCGAATTCGCTGTCATTGGCCAGGCGCACGGCTTCGTTAACCGTATTGACGACCATGATGGCAATCACAGGACCGAATGTCTCTTCTTTCATGACAGCCATGTCGTGGTTCACGTTCGTGAGCACGGTCGGTTCGTAGAAGTAACCCGGCAGGTTTGTCAAAATTCGACCGCCGCATAGGACTGAGGCTCCCTTGCTGCGAGCCTCTTCGACTTGTGACGCGATCTTCGCCAATTGCGTTTCGTCGATAATTGGACCGACGTCTGTCGTTGGACCGTTGGAACCGCCTACTGGAGCCGGTGCGCCGACACGCAGCTTTTTCGTCTTGCGCACGACGGCGTCGATCAGTTCAGTGGTGTTCGGACCTTTAACGACGTAGACCCGCTCGATTGAAGCGCAGGCTTGACCGGCATTAGTGAACGCTCCCCATACCAGTCCACGGGCAGTGTATTCGACAGGAGCGTCAGGCAGAACGATCGCCGGGTCTTTTCCTCCCAGTTCCAGAGTCAGCGGTGTCAGGTTGTGTGCCGTTTGCTCCATGATGTGCTGTCCGGCGCGAACACTGCCCGTTAAGATCAACCGAGCGAGTTGGGGGCTCTCGGATAGAAACTTGCCAGTCTGACGTTCGCCCAGGATGATATTTACTGTTCCATTTGGAAAGCCTGCCTGGGTAAACAATTCGCCGATTTTCAGACCGACCAAACTGGATTTCTCGGAAGGTTTCAATACCACCGTGTTGCCGGCGGCCACCGCCTGCAACAGAGTCGTCATCGGAATCGAGAACGGGAAGTTCCATGGTGAAATCACCCCGATGACGCCAAGCGGTTCATAGTGCAGCGAACAGTCCTTGAGCCAGGCAAGGGGATTGGCGAGCGAAACGTGCTG
>CAZRMH010000613.1:0-3503 GCA_964600935.1 uncultured Candidatus Obscuribacterales bacterium | reverse complement strand
TGTGTTGCGGCATGAAGAACACTCTCCGCACGCCTTACTGCCGGGCACTTACAGAATTGTGATTCAGCGCGAGTACGAGCCCGCCGGCTTCCGACGAGTGATTGACTAGAGCACAGTGACGCTGCGATCCAACTTGATGATAAAAGCGATCGAGCAAGGCTAAATTTTGCTTGTAGCCCGCTAGCGATAGAAAAGACCAGGCGTGAGATTATGGATAAACAACAAGAGACTAAAGTATTCGGTCAAATCGATGGACTTTTAGCGCGCTGGCGCAATGAGATAACGCAACCAGCGCGAACAAAGCCTGACCAAGCCGAAGAAGGCATCAATCTCTATTACAAATCTGCTGGAAAAAATCCACCACTTATTCTGTGGTGTGACAGTCCGATTCAAATAATATTGATACCAACGTTAGTGGCAAACGTTTTACGCTCAGAGGCATGGAAAACGTTACTCAAGAAGATGGGAGGCCCTAGCAAAGCCGATTCGGAACAATATCTTGCCAATTGGAAATCGGAGTGGACCAAGATTGAAAAAAGCACAGTCCTTCCCTTACTCGAACGAATATGGAATTTTCAATTTCAAAGTGAACCGTCCTCCGTTAAACAGAAAGTGCTAGACCGTTTAGCCGAGCACATGTTCATTGTCCTCAAAGATGGGCGACTCACAGCCGAGAATGTTCATCCGAAGAAATGGAAGGCAAACAACCAGACGCAGATTTGGCCCCCTCCAGCGCACTTCGAAATGTGGCGCGAATTCATAAAGCTAACTGCAGACATCGAACGAAAAACCACTTCCGAATTCAATTTCAACGCGGCAAACGCGCAAGGAATCGTGTTCGGTGTATTCGATCACCGATTGATTTCTAGCCACATTCCGGTCGTCAAAGACATTCTTGCTCCAACGGAAGAACAAAAGGAGAGGCTCAAGCGGGTTGAACACATACGATCGAAATGTGCCGAACTGGAAACAATCGCCGCCACGCGCGCCGCCTCTCTAACAGAGGTGATGAACGGCTTTACTCGCCCAACCTTAATTCCAAATATTGACCCCAATTCACAGTGGTATCAACAAATCTGGTCCACGTATGAAGAAACAAGAAAGGACTTGGAGCTGCGCAATGCGGATCCTCGCGCACAAGCGCTGGTCGTCTGGGGAGTAGGCGCATCGTGGCTTCCGCGAGCATTGAGCTGCCGACTACTCGACACCGACTTGCTCAAGGACGTAGAACAACAAATAGACGGTTGGGCGTATATGTTTCACGGTGCCGCTGGTTACCTCCTCTGCGATGACGTTTGTTTCGTTTGTCGCCATCCAAAATCTCTAGTGACTAATGACTCGGGTCAACCGCATTGCGGTTTCGGTGCTGCAATCACGTGGAACGATGGCTTCGACGTTCACGCCTGGCGCGGTGTCATCGTTACAGAAGAAATGATCAAACGCGCGCCCGAAATTAGAATCGAAGAAATTCTCAAAGAGGAAAATGCGGAAACACGACGCATTCTTCTGGATATGTTCGGGCAAGACCGATTCATCAGAGAATCTGGTGCCACCAAAGTTCACGAAGATCAATTCGGCACTCTATATAGATACGAATTTACCAGAGACGAGCCACTGCAGATGGTGCGTGTGCGGAACGCGACCCGAGAGCTAGATGGTACTTACAAGGATTATTATCTTCGTGTACCGCCTGACGTGACAACCGGCAAACAAGCTGTGGCCTGGACTTTTGGTTTAACACCAGAGGAATACATGCCGGAGTTTCAAAGCTAGTTCGCGCATCGAAACTTCCGAATGACGACGCATCGCGGAGTTCTGCCAGAGAACTCTGCGCCGTAACGCGGAAAATTCCGAGGATTAAAAAAGCAGTACATCAGCAAGCTCTTCGCGGTAAACCAGAAACCTAAACCCAGTAGCGCTCGCCGCCCCTTGAAAACCTTAATTAAGTATCACGATTTTCGGTTAGCGCTCCAGCCACCATTATGATCGAATCCATCGAAGTTCTACTTCACACTGCACAACTTTCCTGATCGCAATTACTAGGAGATCGACTACATGTCAAACTCAACACGCTGGCTTCTGTTCGCTATCGCACTTGGGTTCGTCGGTAAAATTTTTATGGGTGGATTCGGCTGGTCACTCTCGGCAAATTTTCCTGGAAATGAAAGACAACTCGAGGTACACAGCGCGTTTTAACAGATAGTGTTTGTTCAGCAACGAAGCAACTGTTGCAAACCCACCACAATTTTAAAACCGCACAGCAACGCAAAAATCCCCAGTCAATCGACATGGGGATTTTTGTTCTTCGCAAAATCAACAACTGAGTAGAATCAAATTTGATGATTTCAAATTGCAGAAACAAACAGGCGCCGCCGATCAAATTGATCGAACGACGCGTGCTCTTATCCCGTGTGAATCAGTCCGAATAAACTTGAGAGTGGGTTACTTCGCGGTTGCGAAAGTTTCTTTCAAACTAGCCCATCTATCGAACTTAGGATCAACTCGATCTTGAGCTTGGAATGGAATCATCCAACCTGGATATTCCGGAGGCAGCTCGCTGACTGCATCGAGCTTCTTAATTTGCTCAGCCGTCAATTCAATGTCGACTGCGCCGATGTTGTCTTCGAGTTGTTTCATATTCTTCGCGCCGATGATAACCGAAGTCACAACAGACTTGTGCAACAGCCAGGCAAGCGCGATTCGAGCGGCGGTGGAATTGTGTTCTTTCGCAATCGGATTGATTACGTCCATGATGTTCCAAACGCGTTCCTTGTCCACAATCGGAAAATCAAATTCAGAACGACGACTGTTAGCCGGTTTCTGATTCTCGCGACTGAACTTACCGGAGAGCAAGCCGCCCGCAAGAGGGCTCCAAACCAGCAAGCCAGTCTTCGAGAATTCCATTAGAGGAACCAGTTCGCGCTCGAGTTCACGACCAGCAATCGAATAATACGCTTGCAGCGTGTCGAAACGCGCGAGATTTTTGAACTCTGAAATATCGAGTGCACGTTGCAGTTTCCATGCAGCCCAGTTAGAACAGCCGACGTAGCGGACCTTGCCTTGCTGAACTAGCGTGTCGAGTGCACGCAAAGTTTCTTCGATTGGCGTAATCGGATCGCTTCCATGAATCTGATATAGATCGATGTAATCAGTTTGCAGCCTGCGAAGACTCGCATCAACAGCTTCCATGATGTGCTTGCGCGAAGCACCGATGTCATTGTGTCCGGGTCCAACTCTTCCAAAACACTTAGTGGCAATCACAACGTCTTTGCGCTCGATGCCCAGGTTTCGGAAGGATTGACCGAGCATCTCTTCGCTTCCACCTTCGGAATAAACATCAGCGGTGTCGAAGAAATTGATGCCTTTTTCAACGCAAGCCTTGACGAGCTCGTCAGCTTCATCTTGCTGCGTTCCACCCATTAATTTGAACAAACCATTGCCACCATGAAAAGTCATGGCGCCAAAGCATAGCGTAGACACCAGCAACCCGGTGTCACCGAGGG
>CAZRMH010000612.1:0-3532 GCA_964600935.1 uncultured Candidatus Obscuribacterales bacterium | reverse complement strand
AACGGTCCGTCCGGGCGAGCACCGACTGCAGGAGCAGTTGACGTCACACCGCACGGCTCGAGGTTCGATTGGTCTTTCACAGGTTTGTCCGTGGCAGAATCGTGATAAATGACGACACCACCTTCGGTGCCGTTCTTGGTCTCCGGACCAGTCACCGGACTGGCAGGATGCGGGGTCGAACTGTCGCGGTTCACGGTTCCATCGGAACCAGTGTTGTCGCCCTTCCGTCGACTGAGGTACACCCAGACAAGGAAAGCAACGTTGGCCACGACAAGCAAAGCAAAGAGGGCGATGATTTTGCCCATGACGTTTTACTCCTCGTTAATACGCGGCACGACATGAGTCGATGCCGTCTCATGTGTGCCTAAGTAAGAGGGCCGTCCCGGCAACACGAGTCTCTGCCACCAATCGGGTGCAGCATGCTCACATCGCCTCGCCAAGCATGCCACCACCATCGGTGACGCGACTACTCCTAGGAGTTCGGGGACTGCGCTTTCACATCAAGAATAGAAATCTGCTGACCTTCCTTCTCGAGAACCGAGAAGGTAAAACCAGAGATCGTGATTGTGTCGCCGACCTTGGGCGCGCGCCCGATAGTCTCGACGAACATGCCGGCCACCGTGATGCTGTGTCCTTCGAATTCGAGCGGCTGCAACGCCACCTTGCTGAACTCGAACAGAGTGACACCACCAGCAACCCTCCAGGCGTTCTTACCTGTCTTTTGAATGTCCTTCAGCGGCTTGTCGTACTCGTCCCAGATGTCGCCGACCAACTGCTCAAGCAGGTCTTCGAGACTGACAAGACCGATGGTGTTGCCGAACTCGTCAGCCACCATGACCATCTGAAGGCGACGCGCTCTCATGTCTTCGAGCAACACGCTCGCTTTAGTCGTATCCGCAACAAAGTGCGCCTGACGCAACAGTCTGGCGAGTACGAAGGACTCCTGCAACTCCATCGGAACAGGCGTAGAACCACCGCCTGAGGCGGCAAAGCGACTGAACCAGACATCGAACAAGTCCTTGGCGTTGAGAATGCCTATCACTCTATTTTCCAGAGTGTCGAAAACGGGTAGCTTGCCGTGCTTGGTTTCAACTACGACCTTCATCACCTGAGCCAGCGTGAAATCACTGCGCAGATAGTCGACCTGCGTTTTTGGACGCATGACTTCCCGCACCGTGAGTGCCTTGAGCTCAAGTGCACTGACCAGCAAATCCGATTCTTGCTTGCCCAGCGTACCAGCCTTGGCGCTCTCCTCGACCATGATCTGGAACTCACGGGCTGAAGGATGGCGCTGTTCTTCCTTCTGACTCTCGAAACCGGACATGCGTATCACTAGATTCGACGTCCAGTTCATCACTCTCAAGAAGGGCGTAGTGAAGCTGCAGAACACGCGGAAAGGAAAGCCGAGTTTGAGCAACGTCGATTCCGGAAAACGGATGCCGATAAATTTCGGAACCTGTTCACCGATGATGATGTGAAACGCGCTCAGAATCGTAAACGAGAGCACTAAACCGATCCAGACCGGCACATGCACATGCTCGAATCCTGGTATCGCATTCAGTGCCAACTCGATAGCACCCGACACGGCTTTCTCACCCATCCATCCTACGACGAGGCTCGACAGTGTGATGCCCAACTGAGCGCCCGCGATGCTGTTCTCGATATCTTTCTGCAGAGCAGCCAACATCGAAGCGCCGTGAGCACCTGACTTGACCATCTCCTGAACTCTCGTCTTGCGCAACCGAATCACAGCGAATTCAGCCGCCACGAACAATCCATTGAAGATGATGAACACCGCCACTATGCCAAGCCAAACAAATATAGAGCCGGAACTCATTTTGGTCCCTCTGTTGAACTCGCGCACGACGACGTAGGAGGGCTCATGCCCAGCGGATTCGCGCACGTCAAATACGAAAAGAAACACCCCCGATGTTATCCTGCTCCCGAGAGGAGATAACAGAAATCCGAGGGTGGTGAAACTTAGTCTTTCTCTGAGTTAGAGTTGTATGAAAGGTTAGGGGTGAATAGCTCAGATAAACTAATAAGTTTCTAGTGCTGACATCAAGAGCTCTTTCAAGAAGAATTGCTAAAGACTTTCCAGGCTTGTTATAGAGCTCTCATGATCGATTAGTCGTGTAAATACCTGACGCGCCTAGCACTAACTTTTTCTTTACTGATGCTAATCTTGATCGGTCAGTCTGCTAGATCAAAAAACTTCAAAAGTGCAAAAAAACGCTAACCAGCCATCGACATCAAACCCGCTCAAACCGGGCGAACCGCGCCTGGTTTTCGCTCCGGAATACAATACGGATCTTGCCGCCTTTGGCATAGATAAGCCATTTGCACTCGATCGCGGCGAATTGGTTTTGCAAAAGCTGAAACAAGATTTCGGCTACGACATCCCAACTCTACGCCCTGAGCCACTTACAGACGAAGAGATTTTGCTGGTTCATACAAAACGGTATGTGCATTCACTTAGAGAAGCTGCAACCTGGGTGGATTTGTTCGAATTCAAAGACTTCGAATATAAACCAGATGCAGCTGCAAAACCTCTTCCAGCATTGATTGACGATATCCGCATCAAATCCGGTGGCACGAAACTAGCCTGCGAACTGGCGCTGGATCGCATGCTGGCAGCTAATCTAGGAGGAGGTTACCATCACGCATTTCCCGATCAAGGTAGAGGGTTTTGTGTCATCCACGACATCGCGATCGCGATCAAAATCCTACTCGAACAGAAGCGCATAGAGCGGGCAATGGTAATTGATTTGGACTTTCACCAGGGAGATGGAACTGCTCTAGTTTTTAAAGACGATCCTCACGTCTTCACCCTATCGGTTCATTCAAAAGAGGGATGGCCAGACGAAAAACAGAATAGCGATCTCGATATCGAAATTGGAGAGAACGAAGCTGATACTTACCTTGACCGCACTAAACAGGGCGTTCTGGCCTCGCTGGAAAATTTCAAACCCGACCTCGTCGTATTTGTCGAAGGTTCTGATGCTTACGAAAAGGACGTCCTGCCTGGCACTCGCTTCTTGAGACTTCCGCTAGCCACGATGTGGCAACGCGACAAATGGGTAATCGACACTTGTTTCGATCTCGGAATCCCTCTAGCCATGGTATTTGCCGGAGGCTATGGTCCGGATGTCTGGGAAGTGCATTATGGTGCGGTTAAGCATCTGCTAATCCAATCCGGTGAGCGCAGCTCGCCGAGCGCCTTTACACGCGACGACTAATTAGTAGCAGTTTAGAAACGATACTCTTGTCTTCGCACCAGCTTGTCAAGAATACCTAAGACATTGGCCATCTATGACCGTCATGGTTGTAAGTAGTGCAGCGCTTTTGATAGCTTCAGTTAATCGTATTTGTTACACAAAAAAGGTTTTTCCGGACGGGTCAAAGTATTTAGTCAGCATTTTCTGGGAGCTTAAGGACCTAGCGTCTTGCCCACAACATCGCTGTCAGACCCCTCCTGCAACAGACGAGAGCCGTGTGTTTTTGAAGCTGCATCTCAGCAGTGGACACACGG
>CAZRMH010000611.1:0-3543 GCA_964600935.1 uncultured Candidatus Obscuribacterales bacterium | reverse complement strand
GCTCCATGAGCAACCTTGTCTACGAGAGAATGACGGTTTCGAGCTCACGCGTCATCACTTGATAGACAAGGCGCGCATTTCTCAATGCGCCGCTTGCAAAGCAATCAAAACTGAAACAGCAAAACGCCCATGACTAGCGGAACTCTGAGCCATCGAACTGATCATGTGATCACCATGTGATCAAACTCTGCGTTTCGGTGGTTACATGCTAGGATGAAGCGGTCAACGGTAGTTTGTCTGTTCTAAAAATGGATCGAAAAGTCGTTTCGCAAGAACTCTCGCGCTTTTTCGGAGTGCTCGCGCACCCCTTGCGCGTCCTGATCGTTGAAGAACTTCGAAACGGCGAATTGACAGTCACCGATCTGAAAGATGCCCTCAAGGTTCCACAAGCGTCGGTATCCCAGCACCTGGGTATTCTGCGAGCGAACAAAATCGTACTCGAGCGCCGAGACGGGCGCCACGTCTACTACCACCTGAGACATCAGGACCTGGCAGAAATGGTCGTCGAGTGCACAAAGTTTGTCCTGCCCGACGACAAGGAGTCGAAGCGCATCATATCCGCTATCGATCTTGCAAAAACGACCTGGGCAGCAGCGAAAACCGAGATAAAGTCGGTCAAACGCAAATAATCTCTTCAACGGTTTCACGAAACCGCCGCAAAGCTGAAGAAGTACACCAATCTTGGGCTTAGAGGCTTGTATTCTTGACAGGCAACGCGCTGGATGATAAAACATTCATATCGACATATTGCGACACCGCGATATGTGTTTTAGCTCAAAACACCTCTTTACTATCACGAACTCCAGTCGTGTCCGAAGAAATTCCGACTCGACCCAGGAGAAAACGATGCAATCAAAAAGTCAAACCCGCAGAGCAGGACGGCACGGTCTTAGTTGCATGATTCAACATAAAAGGATTTTGCTATTGCTGTTGTTCCTGGTTCTAGGTTTGACCAACCTTGATTTCAATGTTGCGCTGGCGAATACGAGCATTCATCAAACGGACGTCGCTTTCGAAGCCCAGTCAACCGAGCCGGAAGAGCTCGATTGTCCTGAAGGTCCACGACATCGCCACCACATAAAAATGGTCATTGCAAACTCGGTCACGGTCGGTCACTCTCCAGGCTCGTGCACGCAGTCCGCACCACCGCCCCTTTTACCGGTTGCTTTCACTGTCCAGTGTCCCAGGCAAGCATCTTTGCTGGCATCCTGGCTCGACAAGCGCGAAGAGCACATCAGTGCGCTCAAATCTGAGCCCCTGTGGTTAAGGTACAACTCACTTCTGATTTGACACGAAACGATGTTCGCAAGCGGTTTTAAACACAAACCGCTATTTCGTTTCGTTGGTCGTCTGAGGGCAAAGCTTGATGTTTTGCCCGATGCATCGCAGAAGGAAGTTTTTATGTATCAAAGTCAAACCACGAAGTCTCACGACTTCCAGCGCAGCTACTCGCTCTCCGTTCCCGCTCTTCGCCTTTCGGAAGTTCGCACCGTAGTGATTGCTTGTTCCGAAATGGGAACTCTGCCGCCGTCGCGTGAACTGGAGATGCTCGAGCCCCTTGCCTATATATTTATGCCGGGCGGCACAATTCAAAACTGGAAAGAGGAACCGGATGAGGACTTTGTGCAGTTTCTGGAATCGGTATTGATTAGCGCCGGCCAGGTGGAGTTCGTCGTCACTTGCCTGCACACAAGATGCTCGCAATTTCGGAATCGAGAGGTGTCGCCCCATCTATGTATAGTCGGGGGCAGAATTCGACTGTCAGGCTAAACAGCCAGCAGAAAGCGAGGAGGAGGCACTGCTCCGCTTCGAACCCATAGCCATGATGCCGCAGCATGAAGTGGTGAAGAGCCAACTTCTTGCGTTAAAACGGATCCTGAAACACAGCAGATTTCCATCCGCACGCAAATTAACAGTGAGCGGTTGGTTGTACGAATCCGAAATAGACTGGATTTCGTTTTACGATAACGAGACGGATTTGTTTCTGCCATTGAGCGCAAAGACCGAACTCTACTGCGATTGATTTCGCGAAAGGCTCTTTGAGTCGAGTTCATCTTAAGCACGTTTCAACTGAGAAGCCGCTACGGTTTTCCACAGCCCCCGTGGAAAACCGTAGCTCTGTTTATGTTTCAGGATTCAAATCAAGATAATTGCGATAACCTAATGATTCTCAAGAGGCCTTAAGAAATCGTAGTACAAATTGAGTGTTGGATATACAACGGGCACCACTCACTTCTGCAAACCATAAGGAGTACCGGAAATGGCGGGAATCTTCTACGACCTCAACAGCTACGGTCACGAGCAAGTCTCATTTTTCCATGACAGAGAAACCGGGTTGAAAGCCATAATCGGCATTCACAGCACTGTTCTCGGACCATCGCTGGGTGGCTGCAGAATGTGGAAGTACAACGACGAGCAAGAAGCGCTCCGCGATGTACTCAGGTTATCTCGCGGCATGACTTACAAAGCCGCACTCGCCGGTCTCAACCTCGGCGGTGGAAAAGCCGTGATTATCGGCGATTCTCGTCAAGACAAAACCGACGATATGCTCAAAGCATTCGGTCGCGCTGTCGACTCACTCGGCGGACGCTACATCACCGCTGAAGACGTCGGCATGACGGTCAAAGATATCGACACAATCAGAACCGTAACCAGCCACGCAGTCGGCGGCAGCAACGAAGGTGGCTCCGGCGATCCGTCAGTGATGACCGCATTCGGCGTTTTCCAGGGCATGAAGGCAGCTCTCAAAGCAGCCGGCATGGGCGAATCGCTCGAAGGTCTCCGCGTCGCAATCCAGGGCGTAGGCAACGTCGGCTACCACCTCTGCAGCTACCTTTCGGCAGCAGGCGCAGAGCTAGTTATCACCGACATCTATCCGAATCAGGTCGAAAAGATTGTTCAAGAGTTTGGCGCAGACGTCGTATCGCCTGACCAAATCTATTCGACAAACTGCGACATATTCGCTCCTTGCGCACTGGGTGCTATTCTCAACGCTCGCACCATCCCGCAATTGAAGTGCAAAGTCGTGGCCGGTTCCGCCAACAACCAGTTGGAAACCGAGAAAGACGGTTTCGATCTTTTCAATCGTGGTATCACATACGCACCGGACTACGCAATCAACTCTGGCGGTCTGGTCAACGTAGCAGCCGAACTCGAAGGCTACGACCAAAAGAAAGTTATGGACAAAGTCGCCACCGTATACAACACCATTGCAGAAGTTCTCGACAAGAGCAAACGCGAAGACATCCCGCCGCATGAAGCAGCAGATGCTCTGGCTGAACAACGTCTCGACGAGGCTCGAAAAACGAACCGCCGCAAAAGCAACACCGAATTGAGAAGTGAGTATCTCACCAAGCTCAACAAATCGATCGAGCTGACCGGGGCGTCCAACTAACATGAGTTTCAACACTCTTGAAGGTGGTCTGGTTTGCCCTCATTGCAAGGCAGATATCATCTCGGGAGTTGGATTCAGACTAGGAAGTATCGCGAGTCTCCGATATAAGGTCGGGGACTCGCTTTCTTGGGAGGGCGAATACTGCCGCC
>CAZRMH010000610.1:0-3545 GCA_964600935.1 uncultured Candidatus Obscuribacterales bacterium | reverse complement strand
CCGATAATGGCAAAGTCTGCGGTGCTCTCGCCGTGAACCGAAGGGGCAGCAACATAACCCTCGCGGGTCGCCAGCCAATAACAAGATTGCTCTACAGGAAGCATTTGAGGAGTTTAGCACGCCGTCAAAGAATGTAGAACATGAAACACTGGACCGGTTAATCCCGTGGGAGAGTGGTGCGTTCCTTCAGTTTGATGATTTCGACTGAACAGGGGGCATTCGCCATGACGCCCTCGGACACACTTCCGAGCAGGAATCGTGTTATTCCTTTTCGTCCATGCGAGCCCATGATCAAAAGGTCTGCCGGCCAGTGGCGAGCGGTTTCAATGATCTCGTTTTTGATGTTGCCCTCTTTCACTTCGGCCAATAGATGTTCGTCGCCAAATTTTGGTTGGAGCAAGGCAATTGTTTCGTTGACCAATTTTCTCGCTACATCGAAGACTTGCGCTTGCGCCTCCATGGCGACTGGCACGTAGTCGGCGTGCCAGCCGGCGTATTCTGGGTGAAATGCTTCGACGACAGTGAGAACCATAACCTGAGTTTGCTCGGGCCAGGGTCTGCTGAGAATCTCATCAACAGCTGCGTGAGAGTATGCGGAACCGTCGATTGCAAGAAGTATGTTCATGATTTTTGCCCGGGAACGAGAGAACGAATCTATTAATAGAGTAGCGAAACTTGATTAAATCAATGCCGACTTTTGGCGCCTGGCTGGTTTTTATGGCTCGTAAACGCAATTGTTTACGCAAGTTTAAATTCTCTTGACGAGCGGCCGGCGCTCCCGTACCATGACTGCAGTGTTAATCAAGCCGGGCGCTGCCCGAATTTTGTGTGATAAGTAGAACAATGCGTAATTTTGGATTCTTTTTTTGGTTTATGGAGGTTCGCCTGGGGTGACGTAATTCACGTTGTGAATAACCCGAGGTGGACCGCATGCAGTAAGCAAGCGGTCTTTTTGTTTTCAGAGAATCTAGAAGGTTGAGAGAGAAGTGAACGGTCGTCGGAAGAATGCAGCAGAAAGAACGGGTCAAGCGACTCGCTGCAGCCTGACGCCGGGCCACTCGGTTGAACTCAATGCGTCACAGACAACATGGTTTTGGTCCTTCTCCTTTAGACGCCCCGGGCGGTAATCGAGGACGCTGACTAAGTCCAAGATGACCGACCCGGGGCAACCCAACGGAGTCGGTCTTTTTTATTACTTGAGGAATTAAAACCATGTCTAACGAAATGAAAGCCAGCCATCTCAATGAAACCAAACAACGCACGGTCGTCGAAATTGCCGATGGCATAACGGTTGGCGGAAGAAGTCTTCTTATCGTAGCCGGACCTTGCTCGGTCGAATCGCAAGAACAAATGGATATCGTCGGTGAAGCGTTGCGCGGTCAAGGTGTCAGCGCAATCCGCGGTGGCTGCTACAAGCCACGCACCTCACCTTACGCTTTCCAGGGTCTTGGCGAAGAAGGTTTGCAAATTCTCTCCAATATGTCCAAGAAATATTCACTTCCGGTAATCACCGAAGTTATGTCCGAAAAGCAAGCTGACATTGCCGTTCACACTGCAGACGTTCTGCAAATCGGCAGCCGCAACATGCAGAATTTCGAACTTCTCAAACATATCGGCACACTGCGTAAACCAGTTATTTTGAAACGCGGTCTCTCTGCAACCCTGGAAGAGCTGGTCAACGCCGCCGAATATATTCTTGCCGGTGGCAACACTCAGGTCATTCTGTGTGAGCGTGGAATCAGAAGCTATGACAATTCAACCAGAAACGTCCTTGACCTCGGCGGCGTAGTTGCCCTTCGCGAGATGACTCACCTGCCGATTCTCGTCGATCCGTCACATGCTTGCGGACGTCGTGAATTGGTCGCCGACCTGGCCAGAGCCGCCATCGCCTGCGGTGCCGATGGACTGATGATCGAGTGTCACCCTGAACCGGAAAAATCCGTTTCCGATGCTCGCCAAGCGATCTCAATGCAAGACATGATTGATATCTTGCGCAGCATCGAACCAATTGCACATGCTGTCGGCAGAACTCTCTGCAGCCCGCATCTGATCAAACCAATTCAAGAAGATGACGTAGTTACTGGTCAAGACGCGAAGAACGTTCATAAGATGAACGGTTATGAGTCCTTGATGGCAGAACTGAAAGAGCTTCGTCGCGAAATCGATCGCACGGATACTCGGATCGCGGCTCTGCTTGAAGAGCGTCTGACCCTGGTGGCTCGAGTCGGTGAGTTGAAACAGGAACTGAAGATTCCGTCACGCGACGTCGCGCGCGAACGTGAGGTTATCGATCTGGTTGGCATGTGCTGCGAAGATCCGCGACTGGCTAGCAAGGTTCGGTCAATATATGAACGAATTATGGAAGCCAGTCGTCAATTGCAGGTAGAGAATTCGCTACCCTCACGCGTCGCGTGAGGGAGTGAAAACGGGTCGATTCTGATTAAACAGCCGCAATCGTGACCACGGCGGGCTTCGTCATCTTGGCGGCCGCCAACGTCTAAGAATTCTGAACCAATTTGCGTATCAATTCTCAAGTAATAAGATCGACTTAAACAGTTTCGGTTGGCGCGATTATACAATTGATACGCTATGAAATGGCAGAGTTAACTGTGCGCGGCGATGTCGACGTGTCCAGCGATCTGTTCGGAGATTGTATGTCGCTGGTAACCCTGAAAAAGTATTTCCTGTCTCATTTTGATTCGTTGACGGTATTTCGTGGCGAGGATTATTTTCGACGAGAAAAAGTAATCAGCTATTCGGTTGCTCCGAATGGACACATAGTCGGGTTGGTTTCGGGTTCTGAACTGGAATCGTATCGCACTCAGCTTTACATGAGTGAGAGCAAAACTGAACTGATGGACACTGAATGTACGTGTTCGGCCGGGCAGAATTGCAAGCATGCGGTTGCTGTTTTGCTCACCTACTTTGATTATTTGGAAACGCTTGATCCTCGCGAAGTCATTGGTGCTGGCGTGGTCAGCACTCCGCAAACCGAGAAAAAATCGCTTTTCGAAATCGGATCGGAAGAGAAGAAAGCAAACGAAAAGGGCAAGCTCGTTCTGCCCCAGGAAATAAAGAATAGTTTCATGGCCGTCGCTAATTATCAGCGTCTTGCGGAAACTCGAGAGGCTAATTCGAGAGAACGACATAGTGCAACGACAATTGTTGTCTATGTTTTAAACGAGCAATCGCCGAACTTTGCTCCAAAGATTGATTTTTATGCCGTCTCGATTCGCAAGGATGGCTCGTTCGGCGCTTCGCGCACGATCAGTGTGAATTCTGCGTTGTCTCGTCGCCCGCCTTATCTTTCCGACGAAGACTTCGAAATCTTCGAATTGTTTTTAATGGTCGCATCAGGCGGTTCCCGATTTCACTATGGCACGGCGACCTTGAGTCGGGAAACTGATCCCGACATGCTTTTCGTTTTGCTGACTCGCATTCTTAAAACGCGTAGATGCCATTTCGATTCGGTCGAGGGACCGCTGCTTTCACTCGGAAAGTCGCTTGAAGGTGGGATCGTCTGGGAGTGTGAAAGGCAGGGTCCG
>CAZRMH010000609.1:0-3550 GCA_964600935.1 uncultured Candidatus Obscuribacterales bacterium | reverse complement strand
TGGGGGATTGGGAATTGAGTTCATCGTAGGGCTTCTCGCATTTTTTTCTCGGTCACTCTAGCTTAAGCCTTTGCGGGTGTTGTCAAGATTTCATTTCAAATGAATTAAGGGTTGGTATGCTAGATGGTAGCTTCGGGAAGCGCACCCCAGAACTGCAGACCTACTGAAACTTTGAAATCGTCGGGCGAAAAATCGAAATTACCGGTCCCGCCAGAATGGCAGGGCGAGCCAATGATTTCGATTTCAAAACAGAAAGTTTTGTTCTGGGTCAAAGAACAAATCCCGCTAGTTGACTGCTTCCTGGTCGCTCTAAGCGTGCATGTGATTTTGCTGCCGGTAATGTGGATTGCCAACTGGGCGCTGCCCTGGCCGAAGCCGCCGGTTTTCACAACGATCATCGAATACGATTTGCGAAATTGGCCGAAAGTGGCTAAACCGAAAAAAGTTTTTCAAATTATCGATCCTGATTTGAATCCGTAATCGCCTCGTTGTTCATAGTGAGTGATGCTGGTGTCAGGATGTGAGGCGCGGTATGTCTAGTGTGTATGCGATCGCGATCGATAATTAGAGGAAATTTTTGCCAGGAAATTGAACTTTTAGTGTGCGGATTTCGGTTGAATTAGTAGATACCTTTCACTGGTGTCACTGTGGTGCTAGTTGTGTATGTCTTTTGGGTGTGAAGCGATATGCGCAAGTGCTAGTCGCTGAGCGCCTTTTGGAATCCTACTTCTTGTATGCTTGGTCGTGCAGGCGTAGCGCGTTGCACGTGTATATCCGCTCGTCCCAATCACGATATATCAGCAGTCAGACTGCAACTTTATCGCAGTCTCGAATGCCAGAATAGTTCTCGGAGGCAAAACTGATGAGTATCTTAAGAAGAGAAGAAGAAGAAGAAGTCACATCAGCAGAAGAAGAAGAAGAAGCAGCAGCAGCAGAAGCAGCAGCAGAAAAAGGCGTCGAATCGCTTTCACTGCCAATGCGGGCGACACCGCAGAGCAAAATTTGGCTGTTTCCTCCGGAGCCGGAAGTTTCGCAGGATATTATCGACGTTGCATTGGGCTCACCAATCATTGCTTCCTTGATGGTTAAGCGTGGTGTAAAAACTGTCGAAGGGGCGAGGAATTTCCTCGACGAAACAAGTTATGTACCGACGCCGGCGTCAGAACTTCCTGATGTGGACAAGGCAGTTGCGCGAATTATCCGGGCAATCGATGAAAAACAACATATCACCATATTCGGTGATTATGACGTTGATGGTGTGACTGGAACTTCCGTACTTCTGACCGTGCTTCGCGACCTTGGTGCTGACGTTGATTATTACATTCCTAATCGTGTAACAGAGGGCTACGGGCTCAATCTTAAGGCGATCAGTATTCTTGCCAGCAAGAAGAAAACGAAGTTGATCATCACTTGCGATTGCGGTGTTTCCAACTTTGCCGAAATCAATTTTGCCCGCTCTCTATCAGTTGATACGCTCGTTCTCGATCACCACACGATGCCGGAGATATTGCCTCCAGCGGTAGCTGTTGTGCATCCGAAGCTACTTAATTCCGACCACCCGCTCTTCGATTTGCCTGGTGTTGGCGTCGCGTATAAAGTATGCGAAGCCTTGCTCGAAGCCAAAGGGCAGAAAGAGAAAGCTGATGAGCTGCTGGATTTCGTGACCATGGGCATGATTGCCGATTTGGTTCCTTTGATCAGAGAGAATCGCTATCTCGTTAAAATCGGTTTGGAAAAACTGGTGGCAACCAAGCGAGTCGGACTCAAAGCGTTGCTTGCTCAAGTCAATGGTCAGAACGACACAGACCTCGTTGGGTTTGGTTTGGCTCCGCGAATTAACGCAGCTGGACGATTGTCCGATGCGAACAAAGCGGTTGAGTTGATGACGACCAATGACAGTGCTATCGCTGAAGAAATCGCGCAGGGATTGCACCTGGAGAACATTCGTCGTCAGGAATTGTGCGAGAAGATTTTCATCGACGCAGATTTGAGAGTTCAGAAGCTGCTTCAGGGAGATGCCTGGCACCATCAGAAGTGCATCGCCATTTATGATCGTGAATGGCACCATGGTGTCGTTGGAATCGTCGCTTCACGACTCGTGGAAAAATATCATCGTCCCGTTTTCATCGGGCAGCTTGATACCGAAGAAGGCGTGGTTCGAGGCTCTGCGCGCGGTGTTGAGCAAGTCGACCTTTATGAAATTCTCAAAGCTAACGAACATCTTTTGAATCGTTGGGGTGGCCATAAAATGGCTGCCGGATTCTCGGTGGATTATGGAAAGGCCGATGAACTCTGTCGCGGATTGATTCAGACTTGCAACAAGATGATGCAAGGAAAAGCGCTGGCGGGTTTGGTTGAAGTTGATCTTGTAGTCAATCAAGACGTAGTCGATCTCGATTTAGCTAAGCTCTTGCGAGTTCTGGCGCCGTTTGGCATGTCGAACCGCAAACCGCGATTCTGCCTCAAAGGTCTCACGACTAAAGAAGTGAGAACGTTGGGCAAAGATGGTAAACACAATCGTTTGATGCTGGCTGGGGATAAGGGACAGATTTTCGAGTGCGTGATGTGGAACAGTCAAGGACGCGTTCCGAACGAAGGCCGACCGGTCGATCTTGTCTTCACCGCTGACGTTAATACGTTCAATGGCAGAGAGCGTTTGCAACTCGTGGTCAACGACTGGCGCGATATGCACGTCGGCTCCGAAATCACCAACAGCGAACAAATCAACGCAGTGCTTAGCGCGATGTTGCCTTCCGTAGGACTGACTGTTGATTCCGCGACTAATGGGTCAGCCGGTAATGGTGCGATGCCTCAAGCTGCTACTGCTGGTATCGCAGGTGGTGACTCGCCAATCGTCAGAACCAGCACTGATCCAGCCGGTGTGATGGAAAACATCGTTCGGGCCGTCGATGGAATTGCTCTGCCTACGCGTGAAGCAATCACTTCGGTTAAATACGTTTGGAAAGATTTGCGTTCTAACGACAATGCTGATGACCTCCTGAATAGAGGCAAATCTAAGTTCGGCAAAAACATGCTCGTGTTCTCTGAAACATGTCCGCCCAAAGGCGACTTCTTCGTCGATCGTACCGCTTTAACTCATGCGCCGCATTTAATGATCTGGCAGTATCCCCCGACTGCTGAAGTCTTTCAAAATTTGTTGACGGTTACATCGTGCGAGAGTGTCTATTTGATCGGTGCCGGTCGTACCGATACCGACGAGCCTTCGCAGTACCTAAAACGTCTTTATGGATTGGTTCGCTACGCCGTCAATCAAAAGGAAGGCAAAGTTGAAGCCGATAAACTGACAGCTTTGATGGGTGCGACAAAAATGGAATTGGCGCTTGGTCTGACGGTGCTCAAAGAAGCCCACATGATTGACTGGCTGTCAGAGGATGGAGTAATCAATCTTGATTGCCTCGGTCACACCACTGCATCGTTCGATGAGTGCCCTGAGTACGCACAGTTAGCCAAATGTCTTGCAGAGATTAAAGCATTCCGGCTATGGTGTTCAGTTACGCCGGTCAAGGAGATACAATTGCAACTCATCCGC
>CAZRMH010000608.1:0-3581 GCA_964600935.1 uncultured Candidatus Obscuribacterales bacterium | reverse complement strand
GGTGCTCATGTACGCTCCCTACAAATTCCAGTTGCCCATTTTCATCAACCCGATCCTGGCAATCGCTCTTCAGTTGTTGTTTCTGGCCGGCGCAGCCCTGTTTTTCTACATGGGCACCGGTCGGCAAAAGCAACTGCAGATCATCGGAGTTCAAATTGCTAACTATTCGGCGTTCGGTGTTCTCAGCAATATTTTCCACCAGGCCACCTACCTGGTTTCGTCAAAAATTCTGGCATCGGATTTTCTCGTCCTTGGTTTGATAAACGTTTCGGCAATCGCTCTAACGCTCTCGTTTTACCGGATCAAACGCTCGAAAGTCGAAGTCTCGGAGGAGTGGCTGGCTGAATCAGGTCCCGAGCTCAGCACTTTACGAAAGCTGACCCCGTTTGTGATCGCGACACCCGTAGCCATATTCACCGCTCTCATGTGCAACTCGCGTTACCTGCCCAACGGAGCGACCTTTCCTCTCTGGATTCCATTTTTCGTCGCGGCGCAGATAGTATTAAACATCGGCGGCGGTTTCTACATGTTCAAAACCAAGCCCAGAGCCCAAAAGTGGAAGTTGGCGTTTTCGGTGATGGCCTGCGCCGGATTCTACGGCACCATCGGTAATATCACGAATCACATTTCGATGTGGCGTCCAGGCTCGCGCCTGATGATGAGCAGCAACGAGTTTATTCTCTGGAACGTCGGAGCAATCGTCACTGTCCTCGTTTTCGTAAAATGGATGGACTATATCGCCCGCGAACAAGAGAAACATAATCTCAGACTTCCCAAGTCGATCACGGAACCGGCAATCGAAACTGCCATCCCCCTGGAGACGACGCTGGCAACACCTGATTCGACCACTTCGAAACCAGAAGGCGAAACAATCTCGGCCTCATCTTCCAAAACGGAATCCGGCTCCACCTCAGGTACGAGAAGTGAAGCCGGTTCCGCGAAACAAACTGTGGAGCAAAAGGATTCCAGTGGTGCCAATTAGTGTTTCGACTTGGTCGTCTTAGTGGTTTTCTTCGTTTCTTCCTTAACCTCTTCAGCAGGCTCTTCATCGCTCGCCTCTTCGGTTTTCTCTACCGATTCCTCGGTGGTCTCAGTTGTGGTTTCCGCATCCGTTTCTGCGGCGTTTTCCGCTGGGGTCTCGGTGGCAGGCTTTTCAGGAGCACCGCCGCCACAGGCTGAAAGCAGAATGGCGCAGAATGCCATGGTAGTTGCGATCTGTTTTTTAGTAATCATGTTGAGGTCCTTTCCAATGATTTCAACGTAAACGACACCAGCACACGAATATGCTCGGTGCGCCAGATACCCTTTCGGATTTTCCGGCGCACCTTGCTGGTGTTTTCGATAAAAACCTTAGCTTTAGGGAGACTCTCGGCTTTGCCTAGCAACTGACAGTTCGGCGAGAAGGAGACGAACAGAACACCTCGAGTTCTCCCTGAGATATTATCTTCAATTAGACCTTACAAAATGCTTTCGTCAGACTAGTTGCCAGTCGGTGAAAATTCCACAGTGATAGAAGTGCCGGAAGCACCCAAGCCATCGGCGATTGAAATGCGGGCATTGTGGGCGTTCGCCACCTCTTTTACTATTGACAAACCCAGTCCGCTGCCTTCACCCTTCGTCCCCACAACCCTGTAGAAGCGCTCGAAAACTTTATCGCGCTCATCTTCCGGAATTCCGCCGCCCGAATCCAGAACCGATAAAACAACGCCGGAATCATTGCGGACCTTCACCTGGACCGAGCCTCCGGCAGGGGTGTATGCGATTGCGTTCTCGACCAGATTGGTTACCAGGTGACGCAAACCGGTGGGTTCACCATATATGATGGCAGGTTCGGACGAGGACTCGTATACGAGTTCAAGGTCCTTCCGCACAGCTTGCTCGATCAGTTCAGCCGTTACGTCCGAAACCACGAAGTTCATATCGATTTGGGAAAGAACGGGAGACTTGGCCTGCTCATTGCCATCCGCGCGTGCAAGCGCCAGGAGCTGAGTAACCATACGGGTTGCTCTGTCCAGACCCTGATCGACTTCCCGAATAATGTGCTTCATATCTTTCGGATCTGACATTTCAGTTCCAATACTCGAATAGGTTTTCAGCCCGGCAAGCGGCGTACGAAGCTGATGGGCAGCGTTTGCAATAAATCGTTGATGCGCTTTTATCTCATCCCTCAGCCGGCTCAGAAGTTTGTTTATGGCATTGACCAGAGGCAAGACTTCTTCCGGAACACCGTCGTCGGAGAGTGAGCTCAAATCCGACGGCGTGCGGCTTCCCAGCTGCCTCTGCAAAAGTCGCAGCGGGGTGAGAATCTTGGCGACACCGTACCAGACCGCACACAAGCCCATCGCGATGACGAGGAATTGAGGTCCGGCAATGCTCAACAGCATATTGTCCATAAACCGTTTTCGAACATTGGTGGTTTCAGCGACCTGAACGATGACACTTACGCCGTCAACATCGGTTTCGATTTCAGCCAGAACAATGTCCTTCCCGCCAATAGATGATGTTCTCAATGTCGGCTTCTCAAGCTCATGATGCTGGAGGGGCTCAGGAAGTCCGGAGTCGCCAGAAATTCTTACGCCCTTGTCCGACAAAACTCGATAATAAATCTTGTCTGACTCGGCCCGCTTGAGAACAGCCTGGGCAGCGGGCGGCAAGTCGATCGATATCACCCCGTCCGGCTGGCGCTTCAATCGTGCGACCACCGAATCGGCAGAATTGATAAGATCCCGGTTGAACGACTCCTGGGCGAACGAGGAAACCAGGTAGTAGCTGACAATCGCGCTGCATATCCACAGTCCAAACAAAAACGGCATGAACAGCGTTAATAGCTGTTTCCGAATCGAAGCTCTCATGCGCTCTGCTCTAATTTATATCCAAAGCCTCGGACAGTACTGATTAAAACACCGGTCGGCTCGAGCTTTTTGCGCAGCCTGTGAACTAGAATCTCAACTGCATTCTCGCTGGACTCCTCCACCCAGTCCGAAAGTTGCTCCATGAGCTGGCGCTTGCTGACTACCTGTCCGCCTTTGGCCATCAGCATTTTCAATATCACTGTCTCTTTGGGTGTCAAATCGAGTTGCTTGTCTTTGAGCAAAATCCGACCGCTGTTTGTGTTTAAAACCAATTCGCCCATCTCGATATCGAGCTTGTTACTCCAGTGACTCTTGCGCAGCGCAGCGCGCATGCGGGCTTCGAGTTCGCGAATATCAAAGGGCTTTACCATATAATCGTTAGCACCAATGTCCAGACCGTGAATTCGATCGTCAACACCGTCACGCGCGGTCATTATAATCACCGGCATGTTTTGCCCCTTTGAACGCAGATCCGCCAGGACTTTAGTTCCGTCCATTCCGGGCAACCCAAGGTCCAGCAAGACCAGATCGTAAGGCACAGTCATGAGCGCCGCCTGCGCATCTACGCCATTCTGCACGCTGTCGACCGCGTAGCCCTTGTGCTTCAAAGCAAGCAAGAGCGCCGACAGCAAGTATTCATCATCTTCAACAAGCAATACGCGCATTGGTCAAACCCGAATATCTCTACCAAGCTTATATGTTCTTTTCTTTCCATTCACTTTCGGATTT
>CAZRMH010000607.1:0-3587 GCA_964600935.1 uncultured Candidatus Obscuribacterales bacterium | reverse complement strand
CCCCTGCCCGGGGTTCTTTTCACCTTTCCTTCGCAGTACTTGTACGCTATCGGTCACGAGCAGTACTTAGCCTTACCGGATGGTCCCGGCTGATTCATGCAAGGTTTCACGTGCCCCGCACTACTTGGGATACTCCCGAGGATTTGTGATTTTCGCTTACCGGACTATCACCGTCTTTGGTGCACCTTTCCAGGTACTTCAACTAATCACTCGTCATCTCTTATAGAGTCCCGCTACCCCGCTCAGACTTTCGTCTCAACGGTTTGGGCTATTCCCCTTTCACTCGCCGCTACTAAGGGAGTCACTGTTTTGTTTTCTTTTCTTCCAGGTACTAAGATGTTTCAGTTCCCTGACTTGCCTCGATCAACCCTATGAATTCAGATTGTCGTCACCGACTTAACTCGGTGGGGTTGCCCCATTCGGAAACCCGCGGATCTTAGCCTTGACCGGCTCCTCGCGGAATATCGCTGTGTCATGCGTCCTTCTTCGGCTGCTCGCGCCCAGGTATCCACCATGCGCTCTTTGTAGCTTAACCAAACGTCTTGTTGCGGTTCGAATCCAGGACAGGAGTTCAAACAGGCAACAGAGACAAACATTGGTGTTTTGATTACGGACTTGTTTGTTGGTCTTTCGACCAACATCCATAGTTGTCGTTCTCTCAATATGCAGTTTTCAGGGTACGGAACCGAGAATTCAAGCCTCTCGGCTTTTGCTCTAGAGGACTTGCGGTCCTCTCAGAATCACCAATTCTATCAGATGATTCCGGGGTGAAAAGGGTTTGTTGCATTTCTGTAACTCGCCTTTTCTTTTGCAAATTCTGGAGGCTAGCGGATTCGAACCGCTGACCTTCTCGGTGCAAACGAGACGCTCTACCAACTGAGCCAAGCCCCCAGATCGAACTTCTCCAGTCTTCGTTCCTCTGTTAAGAGGATCGAACACCAGATTAGCTCCATCGCCAGTTCCGATCAAGTCGGAACTGCGACTTCCTCAATCGCACGTCATACAGATAACTCTATCACAGAATTTTCGCGTATGCCCGTTCGCAAGAAAGTTTTAAGACCTGGGCTATCGTGGACTCGAACCACGGACCTCACCCTTATCAGGGGTGCGCTCTAGCCACCTGAGCTAATAGCCCTCACAGCCCTTTCTCAAAGGCGAATGCAATGGTATCACTTATCCCAAATCGGTGCAGCTTCTCGTTGCACATATCTTCATATTGCACACGGCTCACCATCAGCATGCTGGTTATTTCAGCGTTACCGCACCGATCACTTTCGTAATGGTTGGTCCTTTGAAACCTGCTGATGAAGCCAGTTTCATCACATTCTCAATCCATACGTACGTTTATCAGCATTCTATTTATAGAAACAGATTTGGAACCAAACCATTAAGGCTTTATGAAGAGAGAACCATATACGGTGGCATGGTGGCACGCCGACCTTAAGTGCTAAAAACCGCCTGGTGGGAGGATTACCTGACGCTTGACTATAGTGTTTCATTCTTGAACTAAATAGAATCAAGCCACTTCTTGCGCGGGGCGAAACAAATGAAATCCTGCCAGCGCTGTCAGCAATGCAGTCAACATTAGTAACGGCAGACACGAAGTTTCCCCGAGGACAGCCGCTTTGAGGAACATTGCACTGACACACGCAAAAATCGCGGTCATGACAAACCAGAATACTTTTCGCAATATTCCACCAATCGCAAGCGGACCTTTCTCGATTACAGTTTCGCCTTCTCCCGCGGACAGGGTGGCCACCAGGTTTTTAAGCGTCCACATATCAGCGCCGAATGTCCCACCTTTCAAATCGAAACACGATGTAATCACTCCAGTTTCATTCGTATCAATCTGATAACACATGACGCGCACAAGCAAATGATCGTGAAGCCTTGTCTGGATGTAGCCTGAGTGTCGATCAACGAAATCGAACTCCCTGTTTGTTTTAGCACCAAGGCGATCTCTGCAAAGCTTGAAAGCTTCATCGATTGGCAACGGAAGCGCGAATTCAAGAGTTGGGTTGGTTCGAATCGAAATCCCGGTGCGCATTGCTTCGAGCCAGCGAAAGATTACGGACATCAGTGCAATCGTCCCGCCCAAGGGGATTGCAATTGATGCAGAAAAGAGGAAACCCACCAGCAGCGCAGGCATCAACTCGGGCGAATTGGGCACGCAGACACCGAGCGCGAAAACCAAAACGATCAGCCAGGTGAATATAAAGATGATGACCGGTTCCCAATAAGGTCGACGGCGTTGAAACTGCATCGGCCGACCGTTGATGGTGATGCTCTCCTGAGACCCGCTTCCCGACTCATTCTCAGCAATCTCTTGACGGGTCAACCACAGCGGATACATGAGCGCAAAATCACGTCGAGAGACTCTGGTAGCGTATCCATCTCTAGCTTTGTGCTCGATCAAAGCAGCCACGACTTCGGACTTGGCAGACAGCGGTTGAAACAATCGGTCGTACATATATATGTCGATAGAGCACGCCTCACTGCGCAGCACTTTTCCAACGAGGCACGAGCCGTCGTTGGTAGCGAAGGCATACAGCTCACCAGCTTTAATATGATTCGACATTGAGGGACTGACCGGCGCGTCTTTCTAAGTCCTTTATACCCTGAGACGCTGATTAAAGCTTGGAAACTGAATAACATCCGCAGCGCCGGGCATTACTGAATATAAGTCCAAAATCGTTTGGTCCCAATCGATACTTAACTAGGATGGAGGAGAAACTTTGACTCTCGATGGACGATTGGTCGGACTCGACGATTACGAATTCTCCGATTACTACGAACCGTTAATCGAGGCGATGCAACAAGCGTTGGCCGAGAACCGCATCGATGGCGAAATTACCCTTGGCAATGCCGGTCAAGATTTCAAGATGGAAATCGGAGACGGTTCGGCATTCCAATTATTCCGAAGCTACGCCGCATACGTTTCAGTTTACAAAGAACCGCCCGAGGAGCCCGATGTATCAATTATCAATCTTGAGTTAAACGATATGCTACAAGGCAGAACCGATTTCGGAGCTTTTCCTCAGCTAATTAACCACTCTGATTCAAACGGTTTCTATATCCCTTTAGAATTCGATACTCCATTCTCATTCGGGGCGCCATCTTTCGACGGATCAAAAACGTGGAAGTGCGACGTAGGCTCGTCTCACTCTCTTTTGCGAGAACTTGACGAGCTGAATAAACACATGAACGTCCCCGGCGACGTTGGTCAAATGAACGGAAGCGCCATGGTCCAACAGGAAATCAAGGGTGATACGTTCGAAAAAGAGAAAATGGTCTGGGCCGTCATGCATTGGCTAGCCCGCGAAAGCGTAGAGCGCAAATTGCTTTTCGAGTTTTGCTAGAGCCTCTCCACTAAATCCTTGAAAAGAACTGCGCCGTGCTCCAGGTTTAAAACTTAAACCGATATCGGTTTAGGATTTTTGTCGAACGAAACTTTTGCTCGGCAATCATAAATCCGAGTCGATTTAGGGATGGCGTTTAGGCCCGCTTTTCACTACTTGCGAAAATACAACAATGGAGTCAAGGGGATTCGAACCCCTGGCCTCACGGGTGCGATCCGTGCGCTCTAC
>CAZRMH010000606.1:0-3597 GCA_964600935.1 uncultured Candidatus Obscuribacterales bacterium | reverse complement strand
TGTGCGCTTCTCGACGAAGGCTTTGACGCCTTCCTGGAAATCGTCGCTGCGTCCGGCAATTTCCTGAAGGTTGGCTTCATACTCGAGTAATTCTTCGAGGTCATGGAAGATGGCGCGATTAACAGCACGCTTCGTCAGTGCGAATGCTTTGGTCGGACCTGCGGCGAGCTTATCTGCGAGCTCCATTGCTTCTTTCATAACGTCTGCTTCCGGAACTACCTTGTTGATCAAATTCAACTTGAGCGCTTCGGCAGCTGGAAGTTTTTCAGCTGAAAGCATGAGTTCGAATGCTTTGGTCGCTCCGATCAAACGAGGCAGTAAGAATGTGGAACCCGAGTCTGGGACGAGTCCAACCTTTGTGAAGGACTGAATGAATGAAACGTTTTCACCGGCGATTCTGAAATCACATGCGAATGCCAAACTTGCACCGGCACCAGCTGCGACACCATTGACTGCGCAGATAATTGGCTTTTCCATTCTGCGGATCTTGGCGACGATTGGATTGTAACGACGTCTGATCGAGTCACCAAGCGAAGGGCGCTCGCCAACTTCCTGGGATATGCTGCGGCTTTGCAAGTCTTGTCCGGCACAGAATCCGCGTCCTGCTCCGGTGATCACGATAGCGCGAATGTCCTTATCTTTCTCGAGCTCTTTCAGAGCGTCCTGAAGCCGAAATGTCAGCTCATCGTTGAACGCATTTAGTTTGTCAGGGCGGTTGAGAGTGATAACTCCAACTCTGCCTTTTTTCTCAATTATGAGGATGTTCTCTTCGGTCATTTGCGTAAAGCTCCTTTTGGGGCAAAAAGTTCGGGATTGTTTATTCCTTGCGACTTTCCGGTGATTTTCGCCGTAAAGTCCTTCGACTGATTCTCTATTTTTTCGTAAGTCGAAAATGGAGAGAGTGTGACAGGAAGTTTAGTCAGGTTCGCGAAATCTATCCCGGGCGCCGCGAATTCGGCGGCGCCTGGGCATTTTGTTTTTAATTAGCGTCCGGAAAAAGTCGGTTGACGTTTTTCTAGAAAAGCTTTCATTCCTTCTTTTTGGTCTTCTGATGAGAAGAGCATGTAGAAGTTCTTTCTTTCAAATTCGAGACCTTCGGAAATCGAACTATCGAATGTTTTAAGAACGGCTTCTTTAGCGAGCTTAAGCGCGACTGGCGATTTCTTGGCAATTTCCTTAGCCAGCGATTTCGCTTCGTCCAGGTACAATTCAACAGGAACCACTTTGACGACCAGTCCGTAGTGATAAGCTTCTTGAGCGTTGATTGGACGACCGGTGAGAATCATCTCCATTGCTTTATGTTTGCCTACAACGCGAGTCAGTCTCTGCGTTCCGCCAGCACCAGGGATGACACCAATGTTGATTTCTGGTTGTCCGATTTGTGCTGTTTCTGACGCGATAATAATGTCGCAGGTCATCATTAATTCGCAGCCGCCACCAAGAGCGTAACCGCTAACTGCAGCGATGATTGGTTTCTTGATTTTGCGAACTTTATCCCAGGTCGCGAAGCGATCCTTTTGCATAATGCTGATTGTAGTTTCATCAGACATCTCGCCGATGTCGGCGCCTGCTGCGAATGCACGTTCGCTTCCGGTGAGGATGATTACCCGGATTTTGTCATCGTTGTCGAACTTTTCGAGGGCGGTGACCAACTCATCCATTAGATCATGGCTGAGAGCGTTGAGCACTTTGGGTCGATTCAACGTCACGATACCAATCGCGCCATCTTGGTCAACAAGGATGTTTTTGTAAGTCGCTTCTGTCATGTTCGTCTCCCTAACGAGTTCTTCAACCTTTTCGATCTTTTCAATAGTTTTGCTCAAAATAGCCACCTTTGAGAGGTTACGGTGAGTTCAATTTCCCTTTTCATCGTCTTTAGTTCAGCGTTTAGTCAAATTCGACTCTCTAAACTAATTTCCTAAACAGGAGTTCAAATCCGGTTTCAAACCAGAGTTGAAGCATCCTATATTTCTTTGCCGCACTCACCGCAGAACTTGAAGCTATCTGCCATGTGAGCGTTGCAATGCGGGCATTTTTTCAAACCCGCGGCCGGATTTATGGAGCCGGTTGGACCAGCTGCTTTACAGCGGATCACGTCGTAATCCATTTCCGTTTTTTTGCGAAACGAGTTTAAACCTTGCGCTGTTTCGAATGAACCAGCATGCAGGGCTAACCAATCGCGAGCGTGGCCGATTGTCATCGACCAGGAGAAATCTCTCCAGAAATTCAATTGCTGCTTCGTGTATCGAGTACACTCAGGCAGTTTGTTGTACATTTTTTCTGCCAGTTGTTCCACGGCTGAATCCAGCATGGAATAAGGCACGACTTGATTTACGAGACCCCAATCAAGGGCTGTGTAAGCGTCAATCGGTTCGCAAGTCAACAGCATTTCGCGAGCGCGTCGGTCACCAACGATCAATGGCAACCACTGAGTGGCGCCACCGGCGGCGACACTACCTCTGGCTGCGCCCACTTGCTTGATCGTGACATGATCTGCGGCAATTGCCAGATCACAAGCCATGTTCAGTTCATTGCCACCACCGACGACCATGCCGTTCAATCTAGCAATTGTTGGTTTGCCGATGTTACGAAGTCGATCGTGCATCTCGATGAAGGCATACATCCATTTGTAATAGTCATTCGGCTTCTTCAGAATAGGATCTTCTTGCTCTTTCAGATCGGCGCCTGTACAGAAGGCTTTGTCGCCGACGCCTGTGACCACAACGACTGCGATAGCGTCGTCGCGCGATGAATCGAGGAATGCGCTCCCCAGTTCATTAAGGGTCTGCATGTCGAAGCAATTGAGAACATCTGGGCGATTGATTGCAATCGTTGCCGTGTAATTGTTTTTCGTGTAATTAATCCGGCGAAAACCGAAGGACTCCGGGGGAGCTCCGCTCAACATTGCTTCGTGCTGTGAAGTTTGCACCATGTTATTTCCCTATTTCGATCTGTATCCAGCTGCGGCAATTAGACTTTAACTGGTTGTTTTTCTTCGATTACTTCTGCGAAATGCATCGAGAAAAGCCCTCTGGCGAAGCCCATTACATCCTGGGCAGCGGCCTCTCCTTGCGGTGAAGACATTCCTGCATTCAATGCATTCATGTCTTCGAAATAAAGTTCTGCCATCAAATGGTATTCGGATTTGCCTGTCGCTGACCCGAATATTTGCGAAAACTCTGTTTTCACAAGACCTGGTATTTTGTTGGCGATGTTGACGTGAGTGTTGAAATAATGCGCATCGAATGCCGCTACGTCAGGCGGAGTTTTGTAGAGTATGACCAGTTTTACCATTCGATATTCCTTTGAAGAACTGAGGTATGACCTCGAATCGGTTTCAGTTTGCAAGTGAAACCGTTTGTTTAGAACTAGACTGTCGTCGCCAGTTGACGTGAGTGTTTTTCACTTGTGATGTTATGAATCACGCTTATCTCTTTCATGCGATTCTGCAACCAACCCTTATCGACGATTGCCTGGGTGACGGTACCGCGAGCCAGTTTGCCACGGATATTTGCAGCCTCGATGTTAGCTACGATTTTGTTGTCGCGAATTTCGACAACCGTTGCTTCGATGGTTACACGCATACCTGGCAGTGTC
>CAZRMH010000605.1:0-3597 GCA_964600935.1 uncultured Candidatus Obscuribacterales bacterium | reverse complement strand
GACGCTATTGGTTCTCTCCTTCTTGTCCAAGGAGAATAACAATGGAAAAACTCAATCTGAAAAATGCAGCTGCCTTCGGCTACGCGGCATTCATTAGACTTGACAGAGCCGAAGCGCTCTACGAAGAACTTGTCGAACGTCTATGCAATCGGCGAAGACGAGGCAAAAACAACTCAACAATGCGCGTGACGTGCTCAAGAAATGGTTTGATGCGAATCCCCATTTTTCGCCGCCCAAGACGCCGAGCGGCTCCACGCAGTCTGACACACGAAGTGGTTCTGCGGCATCGAATGCCGGTCACAACAGACAATCCGGTCATCAGTCCCAGTCAACAACTCAGAAATCGGCGCAGAGCACTGGGCCGTCACATGGAAATCAACGCCAGCAATCAGGGCAGTATCATTACTGGAATCATACAAAAACCTCGCAGAGTAATACTGCGTCCTCTCAAAGTAGCACCACTGACGGTGCCGCTACGGGCTGGTTCAATACAACAGAGCTTAAGCTAACTCCATTGCAAGAATGGATTAAGAAGATTGATGCCTATTGCAATCGTCCAAACAGCGACTCCGCAACAGCACTTGCAATGGCTCTTGGATTCGCTGCAGTTTTCGGTCCGCTATGGATTATCAAAGCAGGGCCGCGACTGATTTTTCCCGACCTCCCCGCGTCCTATCCAGACTGGGCAATGCCTTTTCTTTTAGGTGGCTCAGGATACGTCACCGTTTATTTCTTTCGTTGGTATTTTGCTGAAGTTAGAATCATCAAGCTTCAAGAACAAACCCTCTATTTCAGAACAGATCGCACCGTTCAAAACTCGATTGAATATCTGAAGATGATGATCGAAAAACAAACCAAACCGAATGCCCAATGGAAGTTTCTCTCAAGCGGAACCGCTCAAAAAGCCATTCTCGAATTCGAGGAAGAAGTGCTTCCTGAACAAAAGCGACCCCGGCGAATCGTATTGCGATTCGAAGTTAAGAAATCAACGATAGGACGGCTGGTTGGAATCGAGGTGAGAACCACTTCGCCAATCAACTCCTTCTCCTGCAAGAAGATTGCAGAATCCGTTCTGGTCGAACTGAAAAAGGAATTTCATGAATTAGCTGCCTAATGACGCGGCACCTTTCACAACCGGCCGGCACGCTCTTGTGCCGTGCCGGTTTTTCTTTGTTCGGTCTTTGAACTATGCGTTTTCCGCCGAATCACTATACTTCGCCAGATCCCAGCTTCCATCAATGTAAGGACAATCCAGATATGCTGGTCCGGTATTTTCTCGCTCTGCGTCGCGAAAAAATTGTCTGGCGTTTACATGTAATGCTTCTGGAATTACCAGAAACGCTACATCTCTCGCCTTGAATTTCATCTCGCTGGCAACGAGTCGCCATTCCCTTTCCCACTGAAATTGATGCTGTATGAATCCGAAATCCCGGGTCTCTTCAATTAACGGACATAGGTCCCAAATTGGATCTTCGTATTTGATTAACTTCCTTCGTCGATCAGCGGGATCACGTTCTTTGCCAGATGTCATCGACTTGTGTAGAGCTTTGAATGCGCTCGATCCCGCTGGTACGTACCAAATTGGCATACCACCCCGCCCTAGAATGAATCGTTTGGAGAAACCGATTCCGTATTCGCTCCGTTTACTAGCAAACCTCTGCATAAAACCGAGGGGTGTTTCCGAGAAACAAATCGCTCTATTCTTCGTCGAATCCAGCTTCTTGTCTATGTTGCGTGAGCAACCAAAGGGCGTTAGCCCCGCTTTTAGCTTTTGGCTGCCTAGGATGTTCAACATTTTCCAGTATGCTTTCGGTTCCTTTGTGAAATGTACCAGATACTCGGATAGGTCGCGTCTTTCCCGATTTCCGGTAGTTCCCAGCATCAACGTTTCGACTAACTTTTGATTCCTCTTTCGCTCTCGTTGCGCTTCCTTATAGGCGCTTTCCAGAGCGAAAGCGAGCAATCCCTTGTTCACCATCAATCATCACCTATTCAAATTGTGGAATTCAGCCTTGATCACGCTCGACAATTACTGTGGATCTCAGAGTGTACCAGAGCAAATGGCTGTCAATCGAGCCTGGACCTCTGTATCGACAGAACATTCTTCTGACGAAACTTCTTGACTCGCCCCGCTTCGTTAATAGCGAGCGAAGGCGGGCGATAGACGGCAGATGCAAAACAAGCGCCTTCGCCCGCTCGATTTTAGCAGAGCGGTCAAGACAAACAAGGCGAGCGAAACAGCGCCTGCAATGGGTGCCTCGATGTTTCGCTCAGGACAAACGAATCCGGCAGTCACCAGTGCTGAGAATAAGTAGGCGACTCCTAAGCGAAATTCTTCGGACGTCGCTTTACTTATTGTCAACCAGAGATTGCTTGGTCGGGCCATTCCCGCGATTCATCGTTCACTTCCTGCGTGAAACGTGTGCCACCGTATCTGCCACCACTAACCTTTCTGCGCGAGTGCTCGACCTCGTCCGTTCACCGCATCTATTGATTCCGCCGATGATTTCGTCCTTAGATCAATCCAATTTTCATTTGGGCGCTGCGTATTGTGTAACTACCTTTTCCCGTCCTGAAGTCTGTGATGGTGACTCGGCCGACCGCTATGTGATTAATTCATGTCTGGCTACCCCGGTGCATGTCTAAACGTGCGGAGACTAGCACAACTTTTGCACGCCGCAATGGCAGACCCTAAAGGGCGCTTCGCGTCCATGCGCCATGCAAAAGCGCTTACGCGGCTGACGCTTGTGCAGTTTCTGATCGCACTAACACGCACTGGAGGTGCCAGAAATCATGAATAACCAAATCACAGTAGTCGGACACGTCGGTCAAGCTCCTCACACAGTTTCCTTCGGAGACACGGGCAACAAGGTCGTCAAATTCTCGGTCGCAGTAAAGGAATTCTCTTCCAATACAGACGAAGACAAAACTCTGTGGATCGACGTAGATGCTTGGAACGGGCTGGGCGAAAGAGTACTTAAAGCCATAACTAAGGGTCGTGAGGTGGTGGTAAATGGAAGGCTTGCAATCTCCACTTATCCCAAGGAAGTGAACGGAGTCAAAGTCCAGATGACAAAGCCCGTCATCAAGCTCACTAGCTTCCACCTTTGTGGGAAACGGCCGGCAAGGGAGGATGCGCAGACTGCCTAATTTCCAAGCTTTAGAAGCTATATAGGCAGGGGGTGAATGCTCCTGCCTTTTGCCTCGTTTACTTTTCAACCGATTTGCCTGCTCATTCGTACTGCTACCCGAACCACTTGTAATGAAATCGCTCGCGATCTGCCGTTTTAAAGCGCGAAATCATTACATGATTATTCTTCTTTCTGCCAATTCGCATTGGTCGCCACTGGCGAATACGACTTCAGGCATTTACCGCCAACCGATCCAGAGATGGGACATATTGGCGCAATCAGATGGCTGCTCCTCTCCGGAATCAATCGAGTCCGGGAAACGATGGCAAAGAGCAAATCAGAACTTGCGCAGATGGAATTCGAAGGGTGGCTTGGATCGACATCAGAGAACTTCAGATTCGGCGTGCTGTCAGGGCTGATGACTAAACTCAACCCATGGATAACCGACCAGCTCGTAGCGCTAACT
>CAZRMH010000604.1:0-3613 GCA_964600935.1 uncultured Candidatus Obscuribacterales bacterium | reverse complement strand
GGTATTGCTGTCGATTAGGGCACTACCATCAACCGGAAACGAGCAACTTCCGGGCGATATGATCGGTGGTTTTTCCGACTGGGGCAGAATTTTTAAGAATCTGTTTTTTCCGATTAACCAGTCAATCACAACCGACTCTTCTGCTGCCTATTTTCAATTGGTCTGTTTTTACGCGATACCACTTCTGGTATCACTAGTGGCACTCATACGCAGCCGACAATTTCGTCGTAACACGGCGTTTCTGTTTGCATGGCTAATCGTTATAGTTGTTCCTCACCTCCACACGGCAATCGGCGAATCATTCATGACCGGTAGCCGCCTGGCGTATAGCGCGCTGGTTCCGGCTTCAGCGCTGATCGCTCTGTTTCTCTTTTCACCTGGATTCGCCATTGCGAATCTGCCTCTGGCGAAAAAGGCGAATACGAAAAGGGCTTGTTTGATTTTCGCCGGCGCCTATATTTCGTTACTTTCGCTGGTCGATTTCAACCGCTCCATGCAGCAAGCTGCCGCCTATGCGGAAGGCGCAAAACAACTGCAAAAACTAAGCGAACAGGTGAATAAAAAAGCGAGTGAAACAAATGCTCCGTACATTTTTATACGCAATATCCCCAAGAATGTAGCAATCTCAGATCGAGTCGATCCATCCAAAATTATCATCTTCGACGGACAACAAAAACTGCTGCGCGCGACAACTGTCTCAGACGGTTTTCTCAAAGACGAGCTTCAGAAGGGACGTTACAGAGACCAAGTGATGAGATGGGACCAATCGAAGAATGAATTGACGAAAATCGATTTCGAGGTCAAAGCTGCGCAAGTGAAAGAACTTTCCGCAGCTGAAATAAATCAACGAATCAAAAAGGAAAACCAAAATGAGAGTGTTCAATTCGACTCGACGACCGGCGAAATTTTGATAAAAAGCTCGTCCGACGATTCACCATCGATAAAGATAGACGCAAACGGTTTTTCCCAGCTTGGTGATGATTTTGTATACATCGACTGCAAAATCGATCTATCGAACGCCGCCCAGGAAAGAGAGATGCGGCTCTATTGGTCAAACGTCGACCGGCAAGGTTTTGACCATGAGCGCATGATTTCCTGCGCCACAAAAACCAATGATGGTCAGTCTCATCGCTACTACTTTCCGATTCGTTCGTCGGCCTGGACCACCAATGGCCCCATTGATCAAATCGCACTCGGATTTCCGAAGGCATCACGGGTGGTGCTGACTCGAATTGGTATTGAAACAGTGAACAATCGAATCGCAAAACTGACGCATGTTAAAACGGAAAAACGCCCGGACGCTCAAACATCTCACACTCCGGTCCACCTGCGAATGCTCTACAACCCGCCGAATTTGCCTGAATTAGGTTTACTTTCAATTGACAGAAAAACCGACGAAGCGACACTGAAGTACGACACCAGCATGATAGACGACGCTCACGGCGTCGTGATTGAAATTCGACGTGCCGACTCGCTTTTGCTTCAGCCCAATTCTGATAGAGAGGACGACAATCCGTTAAAGACTATCGCCTTTGAAAATACTGTTGGTGAGATCAAGCTGCCAGGCAAACATTTTAAAACCGATGGGGTTTATTCGCTGCGCGTGTTTGCTACGAACAAAGAGGGTAAACTGATGGGGAATGCATCAGATCAAATCAATTGTCTGATTTACACCAGCCCTCCCGGTTCTTGAGAATAGGTTAGCGATGGATAAAGTTTCAATCGATATGGACCAGTTGGTCTATAGCTTCGAAGACGAAAGTCAAGACAACAAATACTACCTTGACAAGGAGACCGGTGAAATTCGGCTCGTCCACCAGGGTCTTCATGAGCTTCGCGATCTCACTGATGAAATTGAGACGGAACGAGAAAGATTTCTGTACGTTCCCAAACAAGATCCTAAGAAAATCAAAGAAGATTTGCGTGACTTCATTGACACCATAGATGATGCCAAAACAAAAATGCTTCTTGAAATGGCGATGGAGAGTCCGCACATACAGTCAGGATTCAAAAAAATCCTGGGCGACACTGGTGTGTCGGACGACGGTCTCAAGGCTTTTTTGGCTGGTCGCACAAGACTGCGAGTCAAGCAATGGCTATCAGCCAATTCTATCGATCTGGAAAACGAGTTGCAAAGCTCACCAGGAGAAGTCAAATAACCTTCTCTGGGACCGATATTATGTTTATTCATCCAAGGTGAACCAAACTTTCATCGTGGGTAGAAGATAGTTAGACGTGATGGCGTAAACTAATAAATGGTCATTGTCGCGTCTTCTTTTCCATTGATTGATAGATGCGTCAGGTTTGGCGTATAAGGGCGAGCAGGATTAAATGGATTCACCTTCGAAGCGGTGGGAAAAATATAGGGTTACTGCCGAACAAGCTCAACAAGAGGGCATGTTCGAGTTCGCAGAAACCGCATGGACTGCGGCTCTCGAACAGGCAGAAGATTTCGGCGATACGGATCGACGCCTGGCCTACACGCTTGAGAAGATGGCGGAATGTCTCTGGCATCAGGGCAAACTCACTGACGCGGCAAATCACTGCAAGCGCGTTCTCAAGATGTATGAGAAAGTTCTCGGACCCACTCACCCTGATGTCGCCTGCTTCATGGGCAATCTTGCGATGATTTACCACGCCAGAAATATGTATCCGGACGCCGAGGGTTACTACAAAAAGGCACTGGAAGTTAAAAGTCAGGTACTTGGAGCCGATCACCCGGACGTGAAGAAGCTACAGGGTAATTATGCCGACCTGCTGTTCGTGACCAACCGAGAAGAGGAAGCGGCAGAACTCAAAGCCGGTGCCAGTTTAGTCACGGCATCCGATTGGCGCAAGACCACCGGAGCTCAATTCGCACTGGAAGCACCATCGCAGAAACATCCGCCGATGTCATCCGAGATGGCGGCACCGCCTCCGGCTCCGGTCGCCCAAAGACCGGCGGCGCAACCACACAGCCCTTCAGCGACACCGCCTCCGCCTGGTCGTTCAGCGACTCTGCCTCAAGACAGTCAGACCGGACTTCAAGCCATGCAAGAAGCCTCGGGGGCAGCCTCCAGCCGTAATTTATCATCGATTCGAAGCAATCCAAAAAATCCGGCACAGAAGCCAAAACCGGTTCCTCACCAAGGGAAATCAGCGCCACCACCTCCTCCACCAGGGAAAGCAACACCGATTACGGCGAGCGTTCCTGTATCTCCTTCCCCACAACCGCAGATGTCGAAAGAGGAAGCCTTCGATAAATGGAAGGTCTTCAAAGACCAGGCGGAAAAAGCCAGCGCCATGAATGCGCTGGATGAAGCAGAACGTGCCTGGGTAAGCGCTCTTGAAGTCGCTGAAAAAATCGGGGCAGAAAATCCGCCGCTTTCCTACACTCTATACAGCCTCGGCGATCTCAAGGCTCGGCAGGAGGTCTACGATGTTGCCGTGACCTATCACCAGCGAGCTTACGGTGTCAAGAAGAGTGTCCTTGGTCCGCATCACCTTGCTGTAGCAGCCAGTGCCAACAGTCTTGCACGTTTACACTATTATCTGCGTGACTATATCAATGCAGAAACGATGGCAATCGAATGCATCGAGATTTATGAAAAACTCCATGGCACAGAACATCCAG
>CAZRMH010000603.1:0-3614 GCA_964600935.1 uncultured Candidatus Obscuribacterales bacterium | reverse complement strand
AAACACGGGAGGTCAAAGTCTAATGAATGGCTACGGCTACCGACTCGGTGCCATCGGTATTATCACCACCTTTTTTATCATCATCTTCTCCACGGTTCTCATGCCGATGGTGTTGTTCAGACCAGATCCAACAGTTTCCCGCAACGACTACGAAGCGGAAGCCAAGGTGGGAGATCCGACACGCGGAAGACGTATCTATATAAGAGAAGGCTGCTTCTACTGCCACACCCAATTCACTCGTCTGCAAGACCGTGAATATGGACCTCTGGTCAAAGCGGGAGACTACGTTTACGAAACGCCTCACCAATTAGGAACGGCAAGAACTGGTCCAGACCTTACTAACGAAGGCGGCAAATTCCCTTCGGAATGGCAAAAGGCTCACTTGATTCAACCTCGCGCAGTCAAACCCGGATCGATCATGCCAAGTTTCAGCTATTTGTCTGATAAGGACATGAACGACCTGGTCTGCTACTTGCAAACACTGGGTAACAAGCGGACAGTCACCAAGTACGTCGAAGCACCTGCTGAGTATCAAAACTCAACGGCTCTCGGTTTCGCTCTGCATGAGAGGAAACACGTCATTACCGATGCCGATGCATCAGCCAACGCCGGTCGCGGTATCTATACTCAGAACTGCGCTTCCTGCCACGGTCTTGAAGCCAAGGGCAACGGACCGAACTCGATATCTCTGACCAAGAAGCCGGCTAACTTCACCAGACCGTTCTATAAACAGTACGACGACGAAATGTGGTTCTACCGAATTTCTGAAGGCGTACCTGGTACGAGAATGCCTCGTTTCGAATTGAACTTGACCGAAGAAGAACGTTGGTACTTAGTCGCTTATCTCAAGACACTTCCGAAAGACAGCGAAGATACAATCAACGAAATCGATCAGGTCGATAAGGTTGAGCAAATTCGTTTGCCGAAACTGACGAAGCAGCAGTATGAGCCGCACGCAGGAGGATCCGAGTAATGTGTCCTAACTGTATTCTCAATCAGGCACCTCTGGATGCTGGTTTGTATGTCGCTTTCGGGATCTGCGCTCTGTTTTTCATCATCGGCGTAGTCGCCATGTGGTGGGCTGTCGGCAACGGTGAGTTCGAAGACATCGAAGCATCGAAGTTCGACATGCTCGATGACGGGGAAGAATCGATCCTCGCTCAACGCGCACGCGAAGCGGTAGAGCGTGCAAGAGCCGCAGGGCACGTCTAAGGAGTTAATCGTCTCGATAAAACGAAACGAATTGAGGTTGATATAGAAATGGCCAAAGAAGATCCAAAAGAAATACCTGCCGAGGAGCACTACGAAGTAGTCTCCGAATACCGCATTGGAGAAGGACCACCGCCGCCTTTTCTAGTCGTTGCTTTCGTACTGATCTTTTGTTATGCGGCACTGTCCTGGATTCCGTTCTTCAAGTACTAATCGAATTGTTTATTGGTATCAAACAAAGTTGAAATAAGAAATGACCCCTCAACTCCAGTTTTTAAAACGACTAGCCGGCAAGCTCAATCTTTCTGCGCTTGCAGTTCTTACTATCCCGGTAGCTGTTTCGATGACCGCCTGTAGTTCGCAAGTCGAATTGTCGACTAACGCGGAGAAGCTGGCCAGTCGTGAAACGACGATGGGTAAGGACGTTGTACTCTTTCCTGACGCTGTGCCATCGACTGCTGATGGTTCCGTCTACTGGAAGAAAGGCAGCTGTGCCGAATGCCATGGTGCAGACGGCAAAGGCGTTGCCGACAAGACTTCGGTAGACTTAACCAATGTCGAATGGATGCGTCATCGCAAGCCACTCGATCAATTCAAATTGATTTCCTTCGGTGAAGGTCTGGAAGTCGAGACGCCGAATACAAGCGCTCTCGGTACGGCTGAAGAAAATGAATTGGAAACCAAAGGTCGGCCATCTAGAAAGATGAGTCACCCTGCGTATCTCGAGAAACTGACAAAGCGCGAACGATGGGATGTGATTTTCTACGCTCGCACTCTTGCTTCTCCTCTGCTGTCAGCTGAAGAAAGACTGACAATGAAAGCAGTTTTTGGTGCTAACTGTGCTGTTTGCCACGGAAGCCGAGGCGCAGGTGACGGTCAGCTCAACAAAGGTTTAGTTCTCCAGCCTGCTCCAGCCAACTTCACTCAGTTCGATCGTTTCTACGATCGAACCGATGAACAAATTTGGGACCACATTGCTAATGGCATTAAGTGGGAAGGCATGCCGAATTTCCTCGGTAAGGAAGACAGAGGAAATAAGGTTAAGTTCGATGCAGACTATATCTGGAAGCTCGTTCAATACGTTCGAAACTTTCATGAAGACTCGGATTTCGTGCTGGAAGGTCCTAAAAAAGCAGGGTTACCGAACAGCAATGTAAAGCGGGCAGTTGCTAACTCGACTAGAATCGAAGATGAGAGCGCGCTTGAAAAGGCTCGCCTTGCTGAAGAACTCGACAGAAAAGAATCTGTTCAATAAGTAGGTGACTTCAATGGAAGATGGCGTTAAAAGAAGAACGATACTAAAGACGGTGGCAGCCGTTCCCCTCGCATTGACCTTTGGTCTATTGGCTTCGCCATTCTTGCGCTTCTTGCGTCCAACCTTGAAGCCGCTCGACGTCCTCGGACATTCGGATCAACCTCTGGCTGAGCCTCCAATTCCGACCTTCACTGATAAAGACTTCCCGGATGAATGGACTTGCATTCCGTTTACTTTCAACCAGAAGTATTTGGAGTACAACCCCGAAGCTGCTGAAGTTCGCACCATCCCTGGTTTCATTGTGAAACTGCCGAATGGCGATGTCGTGGCATACAGCCGCATCTGCCCTCACTTGGGTTGCGTTTTCAACTTTGTGAAAGACCCTGAAGAATGTGCCAAAGGTTACAACTTCAAACCGGCCGGACCTGTATTTGCCTGCCCATGCCACTTGTCCGTTTACGACATCGCGCACGCCGGCAAAGTTATCAGTGGACCGGCGCCGCGTCCACCACGCAGATTCGCGCTTAAGCATGACGGCGATACCTATCAAGTAATATCATTGGAGGCTGGTTCGATTGCATGAGCAGTAGTTCCATTAACAAACCAGGATCGGGAAATAAGGCTTGGGGCGCCATAACATTCTTATGGGATTACCTTGCCACTCGTTTCAAAAACATCGATATCTTCGATGAGCACCATCAGCTCGAAGCGAAGACCAATCCGTTCTACGCACTGGGACCGATCTTCTATCTGGTCTGGTTCGTAACAATGGCTTCTGGTCTTCTTTTGATTTGCTGGTACGTGCCAACTAAAGCAGCTGCTTATGATTCGATCTACGCTATTCAATGGCATGTGCCTTTCGGAAACATAGTTCGGGGTGTGCACAAGTATGGCGCGGACGCCATGATTATTGCCGCCACCATGCGGGTCTTCCGTATGTTTATCAATGCGGACTATAAGCCGAGCAAAGAATTCAACATAGCGATTGGTCTCGTTACTCTTTTGCTGTCAATGTATTCCGGACTGACGGGTTATCTGTTGATTTGGAACCAGCGCGCGTTTTGGGCTACAAAGGTATTCGCGACATTCCCTACTTACATGGATCAATTCCCTGTGATGGGAGATTACTACGAGCCTCTGGTCAAATCAT
>CAZRMH010000602.1:0-3640 GCA_964600935.1 uncultured Candidatus Obscuribacterales bacterium | reverse complement strand
AGATTTGGTTTTGAAATCGGCAAGCCCTGCGGTCTCGGTGGATGTAGACCGATTGAGAAACCGGACTGAAGATCCAAAAGCTGCTTTGGAAAAAGCACACCTTGAACAGTTTCGAAAACAGCTTGAGGAGAGCAATTTTGAACTGTCGCCGATCAAAAGTGGCAAGGGACCGTTTCAGTCGCTCGAGCGCATGGAAAAGACCGGAAAGATCTCGATGTCGCACGAGCAGATGATCAACGCAGCTCGTCGAATAGCTAATCGCCAACTCGAGGAATCCGGTTCCCCTTCGTTTAAAAGAGGCGACCAGCCAAAATTTTATTCGGCCGCCGAAATCGATAAACTAGTAGCGGCTGAACAGAAGCGTGTTCAAAACGGCGAAGTCACTCTAAATGCCGATGTTACAGTCACTGATAAGACACTGGCTCCGTATAGAGAAAAAGCTCCAGTAAAGAGGGATGGAGATAAATCAGAACCCGGAAAGACCGCGACTGACAAATCCAGCGAACGTCCAGCGGAGCGGCCTCCGGGCAAAGGTCCAGAGATTTTGGAAGCGGTAACCGATCCGGCAATTCTAAAGCAGGTTCCGGACGCCCTCTATGTCGGTCAAGACGGAAAGGTAACATCTACGAGAGAGCCTAAAGGCGAAATCAAGCCATATTGGTTGGCGCGTGATGCTGCTCGGGCGCTTGCCGATGCTAACAAGATTCTCGAGCCACTGGGCAAAAGAGTAGAATTAAATTCGCAAAACGGTGCCGGTCGAACTATCGATACACAGATCGAAATTTACTCACGCAGCGGGAAAGGGAAGCATTTTCATGCTGGCGCTCCGACAAAGTCGAACCATATCCGCGGTCGTGCGGTGGATGTTTCCAACTACGAAGACAGGGACGTGAAGAAGGCTCTTCTGGCAGTGGGTTTTCGTCAGGGAGATAGTCGTGGTACCATCCGTGGTGACGAACATCATTTCAGTTTCCCGGGACCTTATAAGGGCAAGTCTGAATCTCCAGAGGCGATAGTTCGCGCTCGCAAAGAGGGCCTGCCGAAACAATCTGAGGATTCTCGTCTGACCGAGCCATCCGAGCGACTGGCGCGAACCAGAGGCTTGCGAGACTCGCGTTTCCAAACTGAGAACTCGGTCGCTTCAACAAAAGTGACGCCTCTTTTGGACGAGGAATACAGTCAGAATCCAGCTGCTGTAATGAAACCGTCGCAGATGGAGCGAGAGACTCCGATTGAGCGTGAGAACCACCATGGGCGACGAAAAGTTGATACTGTTTCAACGCAGTCCTATCGCAATCAGGAAAATGTGAAAGAGGGTTATCCGGCGATTGCCGATCCGCAAGGTGGAAGACCGTACGATATAAGCTTGAGAGGCGAGCCGACGATGAGTGCAGCTCAAATAGATAAAATACTCGCCGAGAATAAATCGCCGGCCGCCAGAGAACGCATCAAGGACGCGGAAACAGGCGAAGAACTGACTTTCGGAGAGCATCTCTATAAACTTGGTGTTGAATATGGTGTCGATCCAGCAATTTCACTAGCTTTCTTCAAAGCCGAGTCAACTTTTGGTAAGTTCGGAAAAGCCGCGAGGACAAATAGTTTCGGTAACATAAGAGGCGGTCCCGGTTTTCGTGGATACGATTCTTTTGCAGAAGGTGCGCGTGACTGGTTTGACCTGGTCACGGGCGAAAAATATTTCGGAGCCGGAAAAACAACGCTTGGAACCGTTCTCCATCGTTACGCCCCAGCGTATGAAAACGACACTGTCGGTTATATTCGTGATGTCGCCCACGATGTCCGACGCTGGTCAGCCCGAGGTCGCGTAAACGGTTAGAGTCTGACTCTCGATCGTTTTTGAACTTTGAAACTGCGGACCGAGTGAGTTCCTTTTGAGCGAAACGCACCCGTAGGCGCAATACATAAGCCCATGAAAGCATTTACTTTGTGCAGAGGTAAGCTTTCCCGCAGATGTTCATGAAGATCTCTTCGCCATGAGTATTTCGACGGATGCGTTCGTCGAGAAGCTTTTGCTGTTTCTCCTCCAGCTTATGTTCGTGCCAGTTGGTCAGTGCCCAGTTCCAGGCGGAAAGGGCTTCTGCAGGCGAGGAGAATTTAAAACCGAAGCGCTTTTCGTCCAGATCTCGCCCGATTCTTCTCGAGGCGGAGATTGAACCGAAGACTTTCCTGAGCGGGTCTTCGTAAACTACAGGTTCCACTTGAACGCCCGGATCGAGACCGAGTTCAGCTACAACGTTTTCGTATTCGCCATCAGGCAATAATCCAAAAACGACCAGGTGACCGCCTTTGACGAGAACTCTCTTTGCCTCGGTTAATGCTAGTTCCTTGTCCTTGATCTGGTGAAGCGACCATGGGTACAAAACGAGGTCGAAGCTATCGTCGTTAAATTGTAGGTCGGTCCCGCTCATCTCGTCGACAGAGACGTTTAAACAACTTGTCGGCGCATCGCTTGCTGCCATGAGTGCAACTGCTTCAGTAAGTTCGGTCCGGAGAAACTCAATGAGCATTTTGTTCACATCAACGCCGACTGCGCTTTTGCATAGCGGAGCGAAAGCTCGAAGGATTCGTCCGTCGCCGCAGCCGATTTCGAGGATATTTTTGTTTTTAAAAACTGTGGAGCTTTCTTCCTTCTTTCCGGTTGCTTCTGCCAGCAATTCAGTCGTCAGAGACGGTTCAAAGTCGACTGGATGATGCAAATCGGACCAGTGCCTCCAACCTTGGATAAATTCGGTTTTCACACCTGTAGTGCTCATGGGAAGTCCTCGCTCGGTTCGGTTGACCGTTAATCTTACGGTAGCGCGAGGTTAGCTAATATGAAATGGTAATGACTTTCATTATCACTTTGAAATGTTGTTGTCATGAAGTCGCCCGAAAATGCCTTGTTTACATTCAAAAACGCCAACCAGGATTTAACTTTGGTCAGGAATGATCCTGATTCTTCTTTACATCTTCCTGTACTTGCTTCTATTACGGAGCGCGAATTAGTTTCTAAGAACCTTTAACTCTCCTGAATTCAGAACAGAATTCTCAAACACCAATCCAACCCCGACACCTCTGCGACGAAACCCTCTGCGACCTGCTGAGCGGTGTGAGTCGACATGCGGTCTGGCTGACTCATGTTGCTTCCGTTGGGACGGCTCGCCGTGCCTTGGAGCGCCGAATGTCACCTCTATAACCTCGAACAAATGGGGAAATCCTATGGCTCTCTTTTACGCAATGCTGGCTGGTCTCGCGGTCAGCGCCGTTTCCTTGATTGGTCTTGTTACCTTCTTCCAGGGTAAGGACCTTCATGCCCGTCTTTCGCACATGCTGCTCGCTCTTGCAGCTGGCGCGATGCTCGGCAACGCTGTTTTGCACCTCATGCCGCATGCCATCACTATGGAACAAGAGTGGTCGCGCGGTGCCGCTCATGTTCACGTTCACGCACCTGCTCCTGCCAAGCATGATGGACACGACCACGATGGTCATGACCACGGGACCGCTCCTGCCAAGCATGACCACGGGACTGCTCCTGCCAAGCATGAGCACGATTCTGATGAACATGATCACGATGGACACGACCACGATGGTCATGACCATTCCGCTGCTGCAGCCACGGGCGAGCACGGTGGGCATCATGGTC
>CAZRMH010000601.1:0-3646 GCA_964600935.1 uncultured Candidatus Obscuribacterales bacterium | reverse complement strand
GACCCTGGGTCGTATATCATTGGCTGTTCGAGGTTGGCTCAGGTCTTCTGAATCAAATAAACGGATTCTGGATGGTCGGTCTGGGAGCGTATCTTCTCTGTGCTCTTGTGTGCATATGGTTGATGCCTGCCCAGATGCTGCGTGCCGGAGTCAAGTCAGTGTATGTCTTTGGTCTGCTCAGTCTGGTTTTTACCGCCGTATGGTTTTGGGCTCGCCCGCAACTGGTCTCATTCCTCCTGATTCCGATTTTTGTGAATCTTCTCGAGCACTTTCGAGTTCACGGCTACTCGCGTCTGCTCTGGCTCTTGCCACCGCTAATGGTGCTGTGGACAAACAGTCACTCATTTTGGTTCATTGGTCTTGCCATGATTCTCTTGTACATTCTCGACTCATTCCCTAAAGCTTCCGGCGAAACGAGAATCAAACTGTTGGTGGTTTTTTTGACAAGCGCATTGTCCGTAATGATCAATCCATATGGGTTCAAACTGATCGCCTACAACTGCAGCTTTCTGACTGAAGTCGATCCACTACTCTGGGAGCTTCAGCCTCAGCTAATTTTGCATCCGCTGGTTAACATCGAAGTGATTTCGTATTTCGTGCTTGTCTGGTTGGCGATGGTGTGCGGCAGAATCAATGTGCCACTGCCCGGCCTGATACTGGCGGCGATCAGCACTGTTGTTGCCTTTTGTTGTTATCGATTTACTCCGGTTGCCATTTTGTTGTCATGGCCCTATGCCGGCTTAGCGCTTGCCAAAATGTCCTTCGCTCGATCTGATACCGCGCCCGCTGAGGAGAGTACCGATCTAATTTCTCGATTTGTATTTGTCATCAGAAAAACTCTAATTCGATGCTTGCCACTGGTCGCCGTGATTGTTGGCGTAGTCGGTTTTACTTGCGAACACCCGCTCAACAAGCCAGTTTGGTTTACATACGGCAATAGCAATCAAAAGGCAGTCGAGTATCTCAAAAAGCATCCGCAACTCCTCGACAGAATGTTTTGCGATGATGGCGTGGGTTGCAGTTTGATCTATGAAAAACTTGGACTCGTATTTATCGATAACCGCTTCGACTTTTACGGTAAAGAGTTCTACGACGATTATCAGCGCTGTATGCACGCCGAGGGTGATTGGCAGGGGTATCTAAATAACTGGAAAATATCGTCGATTTGCATAAAGACAATTTGTCCGCTTTACCGCGAGCTGAAATGTTCTAAAAATTGGAACGCAGTATATGACGATGGCGTCACTTCCGTTTGGCAGAGAAACCCCATAAGGAATGAAGCAAAGGCAGACGGTTGAAGGTTCAGCCGATTCGCTTTCGATCGAGCCGGCTCGAAGTGATCTTTAAAACCTACTCTTGCTGTTTTGAATTCTTCAGCGCTTTCGTTGGCACAAGGTTACTGCCAGCCCTAAAAGGCATAGAACCGTTCCAGGTAGCCATGCGGCGGCGACTGGTTCAAGGCGCAGATTGTCTGAAAGCGAGAGACAGAGTTGTTGCATGACAAAGTAGAGCACCACGAGCAATCCACCATAAGCCATGGTGAGCGTAGTCCCTCGACGTCTATTCGGAACCATCAGTGGTATCGTTGCAATGACTAGAAAAACACAGCTCAACGGATGCGAGAAACGGCGATAATACTGCATGCGGATATGTGGTGGTGCCGTTTTGCCCACCTTCTCAGAGGCCACTATCTCGTCGTGCAATTGTTTGGTGGTTTTTTGCGTGGTCAAAAATGCGCCACCCTTTATCGTGTCGATAAGGAAAGAATTGTTGCCCAGACTCATTTTCTGGAATCGCCCACGGTCGCCTGCCGTGTCGGCTCGCAGCAGGTCAAGCATTCTGCCCTTCGTCAACCTCCACTTACCATCGACCCATTCTGCCTGTTCCGCCCAGATCATATTGACCTGATTCTTCTGCGATACATCGAGGAAAATGAACCCCTTAACCGAGTGACCAACTCCGTTGCCCATCAACATCAATTGCTCGACTTTGTCGTTTTTATCTTTGAATTCAATCTTGGTTTGCCCGACAAAAGGGCGTTCAGCATTGAATATTCCGAGCATGACCAGTTTCTCTGAGAGTAACGTGGTTTGCGGGGCAACGAATTCTCCAACCAGAAACGAGCACAGCGCACCCAGCATGCCCAGTGTCAGGTATGGAACGATAATCCGTCTCATCGAGACGCCGGAGACCTGCAGCGCCATAATCTCCGAATCATGTTGTTGCCGTCCCATGCAAAGCATCGCGGCTATCATGACGCCGGCGGGCATACAGTAGGTCATGCCGGTCGGTAACTGCAGCAACATCACTGACAGCACCTCCCTTGGTGGCAATCCGAATTGATTGAGCAATTGCAATACGTGGGAGAATTCTATCGTTCCAAAAAACACACCGAGAATTCCCAGCGTTCCAATCATTAGAACTTGAAGGGCTTCACCGATTACATATTTGTCGAGGATTTTCATTAGCACCTCAGAAGCTGAGGCGTGTAAATGGAGTCAGATCATTCTCAACAGGAATGTCCGCTGTGATTGTCGCTGCCTTTTCTCTGGGCGCTTGACGAAGGTTGCGACCAACCGAGTCGATAATTGCTGACGGTCCGAGCCCTGTTGAAAAGACAAATGAGCGATGATTCTCGACCGCTCTCATTGTGCAAAATGCGATCATCTGATTACTCAAATTCGAACTGTAAAACCAGCTTGTATTGCTGCAATCGACAAGCAACTGCGCACCCGATTTCACGCTTCCCGAAGACAGTTTTGGCATGATGCATTCGAAACAAAGCATCGGTCCGACAGCAATATCCGAAAGTTTAAAAACGACTGTTTTGTTGTCCGGAGTGGTCTCCAGATACTTTTTGTTGAACCCATATATAAGCACACCCAGCGGCGTTTCGCGAACCCAGTCGGGGGTGAACTCACCGAACGGCACTAAATATCTTTTGTGGTAGACAGTGGGAATTAGTTTCTCGTTCTTATCCATTGCACCCACTGAGTTGTACTCTCGACCTTCGTCGTCTCTGTCGAAAATTCCGACTACCCAACTCTGTTGTCGTCGCCCCGGTATCTGCGCCAGTAGGTCCAGCGTGATGCGCTCGTGCGAATAGTCGACATTCATTGACCACTCCGGCCAAATGCAGACACTTCCAGCCGGTGATTGTCTGCAAAGGTCTACGTAGTCGGACATTATTTTGACTGAGGTGCATTTGTGCACCTTTTGATTTAAATTGGCCTGCACTGCAGTCACGGATAGCTTCTTGGTGTTGGATGCGTCCTGGTGCGCAATGCGGAATATGCCGTAGGCTGGAATCGCCAGCAAGAGCGAAAGTGATACCAATGTGTTTAAAATCAACGACGTCCGACTGTTGAAAGCGAATGCACGCAAATCTCGACGTTTCCAACTCAATACACTAAGTATGGTGACATTCGAAATAACAATACACGCACCAAGACCAGCGCCTCCGATGATCGAGGTCACTTGTATCAGGGGCGTCTGCTGGTACTGACTATATTCCAATGCCGACCAGGGGACGCCAAGCAGCTCGGGTGAGTTGCACATTTTGTCCAGCAAGACCCACAAAAATGGAACCGCAATGCAACTCGGAAACAGCCACCGCCCCTGGTGCTTAGTCGGCAGCCATCCGCCG
>CAZRMH010000600.1:0-3654 GCA_964600935.1 uncultured Candidatus Obscuribacterales bacterium | reverse complement strand
ATCGGAGGCCTCTCCAATGCACTCCATATCTTCTTCACGATTTATCGAAGCTCGAAGTCCGTCGCGCAGGAGCTCAAAATCTTCAACGATGAAAATCGAAATCTTGGACATACTGACAATAATCTCGCATGTTATTTGGAACAATGATATCGTGTTCCGGCGAATGTGTTTGAGATATACGTATGAAAATTCTCGTTGCCGATGATGACGACGACTCCAGAAGAGTTTTGGAAGTTCTCTTGAAAGGTCAGAAGTTTGAGGTAATGTCGGCAACTAACGGCGATGACGCGCTGCGCTTGTTGTTTGGTCCGGAGCCACCGGACATCGCTATCCTCGATTGGATGATGCCCGGTCAGTCCGGTGTTGAATTGTGCAAACGTGTTCGCGAATTTTCGAAAGAGCACTACATATATTTGATCGTTCTAACTGCGCGCACTCAACAAGAGGATGTGATTGCCGGGTTAGAGTCCGGTGCCGATGACTATCTTGTTAAACCATATGATGTGAAAGAGTTTTTGTTGCGGGTGAATGCTGGTAAACGGTTGATTGAACTACAACAGCAGCTGCGCAGGCAGAATGAACTTTTGCAGGATTTGAACTATGCGCTTTCGCACGATTTGAAAACTCCGCTTATCGCCATTAGCATGACCACGGGAGACGCTCTCGACGGATTGTACGGCGAAATTCCTGCTCAATATAAACCAATGCTGACCAAGACCAGTGAATCGGTAGGATGGCTATTACGATTGACTGAGACAATGAGAACTCTTGCGAAATTCGAGAACACATCTGCGCAAATGACTCTTCAGGAAGTCGACTTTCGCGATCTGGTTTCAAACTGCATCGCGGAGCTTCAACCGCTGACGCGCTCCAAGTCTATCGAAGTGAGACTGAACGTAGCAAATAAGTCATACGAGATCGCCGGCAACGGTCATGACCTTCAGCGATTGATCATTAATCTGCTCGATAACGCCATCAAGTTCACACCGGAGAACGGGAAGATAGACATTAGCCTCGACTGCGATGAACAGCAGCTTTTGATCGCCATATTCGATAGCGGTCCGGGAATACCGGAAGCCGATCGCCCGCATCTCTTCAAACGATTCAGTACGCGGTCCGGTCCTCATCGAGGGAGCGGAACCGGACTTGGCTTGTACCTTTGCAAGCGCATCGTCGACTTCCACGGAGGCGACATCGAATATGAAGGCGATGCTTTCAGAATTCGACTGCCTAAGAGATTGTCACTTGGAAGGCAGTAGCTCAATCCCCTGAAGATATGATAGCGACGAGCTATTGAAACTTCAGCAAGTCGATGACTTCTTCCTTCGTCAATTTGCCGATGCGTTCGGCCATATCGCCGCTTAGTGCTCCCTGTCTCATTGCGTTAAGCGAGCGCAGTGTCTGGGGAAGGCGTTGCGCGACTTGCACCTGTTCATCCTGGGTCTTGCCCAACTCGAGCGGGACACTCATGGTGGCCTGCCATAAATCATCACTGACTCCAGGTGGTTTTGCAAATGGATTATCCACCAGTGCTGTGGCAGTAGGAGTACCGGTGCTGTTGTCGATTATCACTTCATAGACATTCAGCCTTTTGCCGAGGGCTTGAACCTCTGCTTGCAATCCTCTTATGTTCTTCATTGCAAGCATGTTTTCCGTGGTTTGAATGTCGAATGTGGTCTGGTTGTTCGACATTCCCATCCAGAGATCCGCCTTCTTCAGACCGTCTCCGTCCATGGCCAGCTTTCTAGGTCCATCGAAGTTCAATCGCAGCTGACTTGGTGAAACGGTAAGCGATTGAAGACCCTGGAGAAACTGACGTGTTTCAGGCTTATGTTTTCCAGCTTCTTCGAAAGTGTCGTAGACTTTTCCAAAGTCCAAACCGACTGTGATTGATTTGCTCGGCTTATCTACGTCGAAGCGGTTTATCGTTTTGCCGACAGTGTCCAGATCTTTTCTAAATTGAACATCTTGTATTCGTCCTCTGAAGCCGGTGACTAAAGGTCCGCGCGGATCGGCATCTGCGAAGATCAGCGAAAACAACTTGTCTGGTCCGATTTTTTCAGCGGCCGTAACTTTTATGCCACGCTCCCTCAATAAATCGGAAGATCGACCTCCGCCTGGCGTTACTGTCTCTCTTTGCTGCGGTAGCGCCTCGTCTTGTTTAGCAGATGATTCTGCGGGCGCTGTTTTTGTTTCCACGGATTGCGGCTTTGGCACTTCTGTCACCGCCAGCGGTGGCGTAACTATCGGGGTGGATTTCGGAAGTGCTTCCCGAGGCCGGAATAGATTTATTGACGAACTCAAACCGGGTTTAAGATTGCTGGTTGGAAGGTCCCATGGACTGGATGATTTCGACGGCGGAAGGGGGGGGTGTGAAGGCTCCTCTGTTTGTCTGGAATGGTTTGGCTGGATTGGTTGAATTTCGCTTGGTGTTACATCTGGTAGCACCGTTTGAGTTGTCTCTGGTCCTGGCGCAGGCTTCGGGCTGGACGGAATTATGTCGAAATAGTCCACCAGCTCCTTGGAAGGCCGGGTCTTAACTTCGGGTTGCACTGGATGTGAGTCGCTCGAAGGTCTGGCAGGCACCTGAGGCTCGTAACCGGGAATGGGCTCTACCTCCAGAACTCCTGGGAACGGAGGCGGCTGTGGTGTGTCAGGTAAAATTCCAGGTCGCGGAGGGTCTGGAATTGGCGGAGCCTGCGGCGGCTTCAACATCTCGAGGAGAGTGCTCATTTCTTGCGGATTTACTGAGCTGATTATGGCTCCCAGATCGCCATTGATTACAGCCGTGCGCGCGTTGTGAAGTTTGCTAACCAATCTTGGCACCGCTTGTTTATGATTGTCGGTGGTTATGGGTATAGGCAGACCGACCTGCTCAGGCCACGGAGTGCCCGGGGGAAGTTGCGCCGGACGTGGAATGGGATTATCTATCGTTATGGTGCCTTTGGGCTCTTGAGGATTGCTGGAATCAATATCGACACCGTGGATCTTCATTCTGCGTCCAGATGGATCAACGGCTTCCAGACCCTGAATATTAGAGAGCCGGACAGAAGTTTCACTGGTTTCAATATTCAGAGTGGTGCGATTTGTTCCTCCTCCCAGCAGCAATCGGAGGTCTTTGGGACCGTTCGGCTGATCGAGGGCAATCAACTGTTCACTTTTCCAATTCAGGGCGAGCGCATCAGGATTAGCTTGAATTGAATCTAGACCCGCAAGGACCCTCCTCAATTCCGGATTCTCCGGCATACCTTGTTGGCGCCCGAGCATGTCGTACGCTTTGGTGAAGTCCATGCCCAGGCTGATTTCGCGCCGTTCTCGATCGACGTTGAACCGCATGTCCTGTGATAAACTGCCGAGATTGTTTAATAAACCTTCGATCGCCTGCGGATTATTTCTAAAATCGTTGATGCTTTGTCTGATCAGGTTTCGCAAAGGGCCATTCGGATTGAATCCACCTGGTTGGAAAACCGGCGGGTTGAATCGTGGGTCGAAGTCAGGTTGATATCGTGGGTCGTTCCCAGGTTGGTAGCGAGGATCGAAACCTGGTTGGTATCGCGGATCGAAGCCGGGTTGGTATCGCGGATCGAAACCTGGTTGATATCGGGGATCGAAGCCGGGTTGGTATCGCGGATCGAAACCTGGTTGGCATCGTGG
>CAZRMH010000599.1:0-3663 GCA_964600935.1 uncultured Candidatus Obscuribacterales bacterium | reverse complement strand
AGGTTTTACCTGGTCCCTCTTAAAAACCTCCTACATGGTTTAGTGAACTCGTACCGAAAAAAAAGCCAAACAGGACTTTTCCAAGAGAGCCAATCAGGGCAGGCGCACCTGCCCTGATTGATGCTTGTCGAGCTGCTATCCAGCTGACGGTCCAAACCGCGATGCATTCGCATCTGGATCTAAACCGTGGAGCGTGGGTAGCTAACGTTTTTTTGTTCCTCGCGGGATGCGTTTGACCTCGCGAGGCGTTTTTTTTGTGTCACTGCGGCTGCCACCATTGGCGGTGTCGGGCTCAGTGCTGCATCCCCTGTGGAATGTAGGGAATGATCTGTTGGGGCGTCTCGAATTTCGACATGACGAGCCATTCTGCGGGAATGTCGACGCGGATATTGTCGGCCTCGGTGTAATCGCGAGTGGCGACCTGTCCTTTGCCGGCTTCCATGTCGAACTCTTTGTAGAGCAAGCCGTTGACGCCGAACAAACGTCGAGTCCACTTGGAACCGTCGCCGTTGTAGACGGTTTCGTTGATGGCGCCACCGACCTCCATGTAGATATTGCGACGTTCGTCGATGCCGGCGGCATCGAAGGTCGTGATGGTATAGAGCCGGAACTTTTCGGCCGCACTCATGTAATTGCGATTGAGAATGCGAATGCCCCTGGTATCGTATTCGGTGACGGACATCATCGCCGACGTCAGTGCACCATACCAGGTACGCTTTTCGGCGACCGTACCGTCCAGGCGGTAAGTCGTCACTTCCGTTTTTGTATGGTCCTGCGTCATCACCCGGATCGGAGTCTTGCCGTCCGCCTGAAACTCGCCTTCTTCGTAGTTGGAGGCCCACTGGCTGAGCTTCTTGTACGAGGAGACCAGGCCCTTTTCCGAGTAGTTGTAGCGCTCCGAGCCGTCGTTCTCGAGCAGCCTATAGGTCGAGAGGAGCGTGGCATCGAGACGATAGACGGATTCGGTCGACAGTTTCCAGCCCTTCTTGCTGTAGCTTTTGCTGTCGTAGACGATCGTCTGGTCGGAACGAACCGCGCCGTTGGGATGGAAGTACTGTCGATGCTGAGTGGCGGCATCGATCAAACGAGTTTCCTTGGCGATCCGCACACCATCCTCGAAATAGGCGACATCGTGAACGTAGGTCTTGCCGTCGGTCAGGAAAGTTGCGGACCGAATGACGATTTCGGTACCATCTTCGGTCGTGCGGATGGTCTTCGCCGTTTCGAGGGTGCCGTCCGGGCGGTAGTTGTAGTTGCTCGTGGTGCCGTCGTTGTTGAAGGCGACGGCGCTGCGAGGCGTGATATTGTCCGGGTAGAACTCGACATTGCGAAGGGTCTCGCCCTGGTGGAGTTCGGCACGAACGGTCAGGTTTTCCGGGTAGACGTCGTTGTTGATGGCGTCGGGGACCGCGGTGGCGAACAAGAGGCCGGTCAACGCAAAAGCGCTGAGGGAGGCTGCTGCCGCCACTATGCGAATACGATACGGAACGCGGCGCGCCCGATCGAGAATTCTGAAATAGGACATCCTAGTTCTCCATGGTTTGTGGAGTTAAGTTGCATGCCGCACTGCTTGGAGCTGCGCGCGTTAAGCGGACTTCAGGTATCCGCGAGACGGTTGTCGACCCAGGTCCGGCGCTGACAGAGCGTCGGACCTGTTGTGAAGGTGGCTTCTGGTTCCGCCGGCTTCCGCCCGTGGATTAGAAGCCGTGGTTGATCGCGTTGACGGCGATGCCGATAGCGACAACCAGTGCGATCGCGTAGATCGCTGCCGTGACTTTCAGATAGGCGTTCCAGTTCGGTTTGGCGTTGGAGGCTCTGGCGCTCAACGCGAAGATACCAGCTCCGATTGCGGCGACGGCGGTAGCGACCGGCACTGCGAAGAGCAGCGCGTAGCCGATCATCATGGAGAGCAGTATTCCGCCGTATCCCGCGAAACTTCCGTAAGCGTAACCGGCGAAAACGGCGACGACGACGAGGGCGATGATTGCAACGGTCTTCATGGGACATATCCTCTGGTTTGAGCCGTCCGCATGTTCGGATCGGACTCTGTTTCAGTTACCGTGGAAGTGTGGTGAAAACCAGCGAGCCTTAGCTCGCATGGGCGAGGTTGATGACGCCGGTCGACTGCAGCACGATCACGACGATCGAGCCATAGAGGCTGGCGATGAAGAGCAGTGACGAGAGCATGCGGACGCCGGGCTTGGCTGCGCGCGCCTTGCCGGTGATCATGCTGGCGCCGAGCGAGCCCAGGTCGCCGAGGAAGCTGAAGAAGCAGCCGACGATGCCGAGGAGGAGCACCATCATGAAGAAGGTGCCCATGTCTTCGTACGCTTCGGTGAAACCGAAGATGGTACCGGCGATGGTGGCGCAGGCGAAACCGACGGCGACGATTGCCACCGGCCATTTCACCATCACGTTGAAGTATCCACGCAGGCGTTCGGCTCGCGCGAAAAGCGAATCGACGATGGCGGGAGCATTGAAGAAGACCTGGGCGATCATGAGGACCACGCCGATGGCAATCAGGGTCAGGAAAGTGTACATGTTGCGATCTTTCTGCTGGTTGTTGAGGAGATCCGCGTTGTACGCGAACATGTGATTCGAGGCTGGTTAACGAAGCATCCGATCGGATTTTCGCTCACCAGGAAGTATCGACGGCAACGTCAGGCGCGGTCGTTGGCTGGCGGGAGATGAAGGATTGGAACGCAGGTCACGGACCACCCATCGAAGCAGGTGCGTACGGTATCACCTGCGGTGGTGTGGGAATATCGGTCATGACAGTATAGTCCGCAGGCAGCTGCAGGCGAATGTCTTTGGGAGGATTGAACTTTGTCCCGGACACCACGGTGGTGCGGACGACTCGCTCCTCACTCGCCAACAGTCCATTCTTGTCGTATTCTCGGCGCGTGAAGGTCGGCACATACTCGCCATCACCGTCGAAGATGAGCTCGGTGGTTTTGGCGCTGTCACGGTCGAAGTACACGGTCTTCCAGAGGCTGGACTTGTCGTCGGGGCGATAGACTTTGACCAGCCACAACGAGTTGCCTTTCTCGTTGTATGACCACCACTGATGCATCAGCTTCCGGTCTTGCGAATCAAATCGCATAACCCGGATGCTGGACGAGCCGACGGCGCCTGACCAAGTGCGCTCTTCTTCCCGGGAACCGTTGACACGGTACGTGGTCAGGATTGTGCGTTGTCCGTTTTGGTCCAACTGTGTCGCCTTGGTCACACCATCGTTTCGATAGGTGACTTCGGCGTACGTCAGACCGTAGGGACCGAGCGTCTTCGAACTGGTGAGGACGCTTGCTTCGTTGAAGAACTTGCGTTCGACAGCACCGCTTTTGTCCGTGCGCATTGTCAGCGAGAGGCTGCTATCCTCGCGGAACAGATCTTCCTGAACCAGCTTCCAACCTTGCTTTTCGTGTACAAGTTCTTGCACGCGACGAGCAATGCCGTTGCTGTGGAAGTAGGTGCGAGCGACTTTTCCAGGGCTGACAATCCGCGTTTCCTTGGATATCTTGCCGTCTGGCAAATACTCGACGTCGAGAACGTAGGTGATACCGTCGGGCGCGACCTCGGCGTACCGCAAGCGTGGGCGCTTGCCGTCATCTCCTAACGGACCGTCAGTGACTGCGCGTTCGAGAGTGCGGTCGGGACGATACC
>CAZRMH010000598.1:0-3676 GCA_964600935.1 uncultured Candidatus Obscuribacterales bacterium | reverse complement strand
TGGCAACACCTGGTTGCATCAACTGGCTCGTAGCATCGGCTCGCGACGCCAACCTCTTCAGCTAATGCGTATGGTTCATTGAAAAAATGCAAAGGGGAGGCTCGCCTCCCCTTTTTTTTCGTGCCGACTCCTGGCTTTTGGTGTCGTTTTCCACGTGTCGACAGAGTTGGTTTCGAAACCGTGTTTGTTTTGAATCAATGTTTTGAATCAATGAGGACTACTTCTGAGATCCTTATGGAATCGCCGTTATCTAGCAAAACGAATTTGTCTTTTTCATAACTGTTAGAAATTTCTCCTCAAAATTTGTGCTGACATCAGTGGGAGAAACCGCATGAAACTGCGGGTTTCTATGAATATCAATGTTGACGGTGTTCTTGTGATGTCATTATACTGAGCTTCTGCATATCGTTGATGTGCCTGTTTCTTTAGCGGACTTACTACTTTTATATCAATAATTGATTTTTGCCCGGGAGGGATTTCATCATGCGTAATCTTTTAACTCGAGTTACTATCGCGGCTGCCGTCATCGTCGGTCTTGGCGCAGCTCCTGCTCATGCACAATCATATGGAGATGCATTCTCGTCTCAAGCGACGATGGGTGAAGTCGGTGGTGGTAATAACACCTTCAACAACACTGGCGCCCAATCAGAACAGATTCAAAATGGTACCGCCCCGATTCTGCAAGGCGCCACCAATGGTACCATCGGACCACAAGGTGGAGACGCTACTTCGATCATGGGTGTTAATACCGCAGGCACAGTGCGTGTAAACAACCTGGCTAACCTGGAAGCGTTGCTCAACATTATTGCGAACGGAATGGAAATTCTTGGTATCGCATGGGGCGGACCGACGATGATCATGGGCTTCATGCACATGGCAGCTGGTTCGCATGATGCGATGAAGAAGGTTATGTTTGGTGCTGCTGGTGTCACTGGTGGACTGGCAACTCCGGGTTGCATCAACTGGCTTGTCGCATCCGCTCGGGACGCAAATCTCTTTAGCTAAAAGCGTTTTCGAATTAGGTTTATCGACGGGAGGGACTATCGGTCTCCTCCCGTTTATTTTTTTGACGCCAGGAGTATTAAGTTTTGTATGGCAAACCATCGAATCACCCAAGTACAGGCTTAGTATGGCGTTGTCAAGCGGTTTGTGGGTGGTCAACCATGTCTCAGCAAAACAACTCTCTTCTTCCGGAAGGCTATCGTTTCTGGACAGACGATCATTCGACGACCTCAGGCTCGACTAAGTCACCAAGTCTGGATTTTGATTCCGCCAGTGTTGAGGCGATGCTTGTGGCTTTAGAAACTGAACCGATATCGGTTGAAGTTGAAGACCGATGTGAAAACGCTTTGTCATCTGACGAAGATTCTCAACCGATATCGGTTGAAGTCGAGAACGAAGTAGTTTCGTCGGAAACTAAACCGCACACAGCGTTACCGTCTGTTGAAGCAGCGCAACCGATATCGGTTGAGAGCGCGGTAGACCACTTATCCGAAGAGCCTGCTGAAGAAAAATCTCAACCGATATCGGTTGAGGTTTCTGATTTATCAACCGTCGACTACTGGCTCAGTTCAATTGGTCAGTATTACGGAACCTCAGATATGCGCACCAATAGTGGTGATAGTTGGCAGCAGCAGCAAGACGAGCAAGGGTGGCCTCGAGCGCAATCGTCGTTCTGGGAATGCGATTCTTCTGGCGAAGTAATTTGGTTTCTTGATCAAAATCGAATGGGTTGGACTAGAGATTCTATGCAGAAAAATCTTTACTGCTCGGAAGACGGCGGAGAGCGCAGTGCTGTTGTGAGCGTAACTGCTGAAGGTTGCACTGTTGAAGACGCAGATGGAATGGTTTTGATAATTTCGTTTGATGGAAAGTGTTCGGTTCGAAATCAAAGAAAAACGCGTGAGCCAGAAGTTCGAAATTTACTGAATGTTTTCGGCAGTGTAGATACCAATGGAGATGAGCGTCTCAGCCTCGCCGAGATTGAAAGCGCTCTGGTGCATTGTGCTGAAAATGAACGTTCCATGATCACCGCATTAAGAACGCACTTTAAGAGAATTGAATGGTCGCGGCGAGGTATGTTTGGACAAGTCGCTGAAGGACTTAGTCTTCGCGAAATCCTGGATTTTATGTCGACGGGCGCAAAGCACTCGAGCCAAGAAATTGATGAAACCGTTTTGTCGCAGTTCGAGGCAGTAATTGATTTTGCTGATGCAGAGCGTTCCGGGTTTGTAACTCTTGCAGGGCTCAGAAGCGCTCTTCAAGGGCTCAAAATGCCTGCCCGACTCCGTCGGTCTATCGAAATTTTGACAAAGAGATTGAATGAGATTTCATTGTTTGAAACATACGGATTCGAGGTTTCTGCGTGGCAGTCAAGTCGGCAATCTGTTCGGATTATGCTTTGCGAGATTTATAGCAGTCTGCTATCTCTCGAAAGAGGTATGCCTGTATCCTCGCCTAAGATTGACTACGAATTCGAGCAGGGCTTGTTTGCTGATGGAAGTAATCCACTGGCGAGCATCAAAATTGGCGCGATCAATAATCTCCTTGATGCTAATCAGTCGTTCTTAACCGTACTCGCTAGTTTAATTAGAAACGACCCGGAAATCGTATTGCGTTCAATAAGATGCACCGATAATGGTGCCTTTGTAGTAACTTTTTTAGGCGATCCAGACACACCAGTGCGTGTGTTGCTGCCTTCCCAGCGCGAGATTGCTGAGTATTGTTTGGCCGCGAGCTATGGTGTTTGGGCTCTGGTATTGGCGCGTGGATTTTCGCAATACGTCGAGCATAATCTGCAAAATCGAGATCTCCGTCCTGATCAAATTGCTCGCCTTCTTAGTGGTCGTGAGGTGCGCTGCCTTTCACTTAAAGATCAGTGCTCAAACGAGCTAGCCAAGCTGATTGAGCGCCTCTGGACCGAGGGGGCGAGTTACAATATTATGCCGATTTCCTCACACGAACCAGGACATATTGCAGTCTGTTCTTAAACACACTTGCGCGATAACTGCATGGGAACCGCAATCTGGCTGCCTCTCAATAGTGAATTCCCAATCTCAAGGACTTGATCAACTTGTGATTGAGTCAATGCAGTCTTCGTTTGATGTTCTTTGTTATGGCTGAAACCAACGCTGCTAGAAGATTTAACTACAATGGATGTCAATGTAGGGAAGAAATGTAGTCTGTCTTACATTCCGGCGCTTGACTTCGGGTGCGTTTGCGATTAATCTATAGACGATTCAATTTTTCGAATCGTTTTTGTCCGCAACCCTTACTAAAGCAATCAAATCGCCCTGCCGGAGGTTTTCTCTCATGCATAAGTCTTTCGCACGTGTCGCCGTCGCAGCCGCTCTATTAGTCGGTCTGACCACACCAGCTTTCGCGCAATCTTATGGAGATGCGTTCTCATCCCAAGCAACAATGGGTGAAATCGGTGGTGGCAACAATACCTTTAACAATACTGGAGCACAGACAGAGCAGATTCAAAACGGCACAGCGCCGATTCTGCAAGGTGCCACAAACGGAACCATCGGACCGCAAGGCGGAGACGCCACCTCCATCATGGGTGTAAACACTGCAGGTACCGTACGCGTTAACAACCTGGCTAACCTGGAAGCCTTGCTCAACATCATCGCAAACGGAATGGAGATTCTCGGTATCGCCTGGAAGCGTAGCC
>CAZRMH010000597.1:0-3695 GCA_964600935.1 uncultured Candidatus Obscuribacterales bacterium | reverse complement strand
GCACATGGGGCGAACTGTCTGAGCGGGCTCAGGGCAAGGTCCTTCGAGCCGAAGAAAATCTGAAGCATACAATAAATCTGATAAACAACTTAATTGACCTTGAAAAAGTTCAGTCTGGCATTATTGAGATTTCGCCCGAAGTGATTGACCTGGGCTCTTTGCTATGGAGATGTTCATCGCTTGTAAACCAGCTCGCCGAGAGCCGTTCCATTACCATTGAAAGTCCCGAATGCGATGTGCCGTTATTTGCGGACGAGGAAAAGCTCACACAAGTTGTAGTTAATTTGCTAGGGAACGCAGTGAAGTTTTCACCCGATAATTCCAGAGTCTTGATTGAGGTTACGACCGAAAAGTCGATGGTGAAAGTTTCAATAACCGATCAGGGACCTGGGATTCCGAAGGAAGAGTGTCCCAAGGTTTTTGAACGATATCACCAGGTTGCCGGTGAAAAGGCGAAGGATGGCAGCGGTTTAGGTCTTGCGATTTGCAAGGCGATCGTGAAAGCGCACGATGGAGAAATCGGCGTCGACTCGGTCCTTGGTAAAGGAAGTACTTTCTGGTTTCGACTGCCGGCGGACTGAAAATTCTTGATTCAAGCTATGGTAGGAAGAGTAAGGTTGCTATTCTCTGCCGACAACGAAAATCATCTCTTCCGAGCAGTGGTCGTCAAAGTCGTTCCCCTCCCAATCTCCGAGGAGCGTCTCCGTTTGCAGACCAGATTCGCGCAGAAGTTGTATTATGCGTGTCTTTGAGAAAAACTTGAGCTCGCTATTGGAAACCAGCGTTTCATCAGGGAATTCATAAATCAAGTCGAATTTCATCACGTCGCCGGGCATGGACTGAAATTTTCTCGATTCCACGACACTACCCGTCGGAAGTTCAATAGTCATGCGATAGTTCCATCGCTCTGACCAGTCGATGTTTGGATTGCGTGATTCGAAAACTACTTTGCCATCCGGTTTTAGATGTGCTCGCATTTTTGAAAAGGTTGCTAACACGTCGTCTTCAGTTAGCAGAACTTGAAAAGCGTGACCAGTCATAACAATCAAGTCAAATAATCGGCTCGAGCTGAACTCTTGAGCGCTGGCTTGAATCCATTCGATCCTTGTTCCGAAGTTCTTTTTTCTGGCCACTTCAAGCATGGTGGCAGAGGGATCTACACCGGTGACCACGTGACCTCTTTCGGCGAACGCATTGCAAAGCAATCCGGTTCCACAGCCAAGATCCAGAATTACACGCGATGACTCGCCGGCTAACGCTAGATAGAAATCCCGGTCGATTGACCACGGGCTATCGTAATCGTATAGTTCAGCGAGTCTTGCGCTTTGGTAGTGTTGATCCTTAGCGATCGTCTTTCTTCCAGGGCTATATATGCTTGAGACGGCTATTATCTACGATTTTCAGAATAGCCGCGTGCATCGTCAAACTTTTTCTTGATCCACTCCTGTTCCGCCTTTATCGAATCTTCTTTGCTCATCGCTCCGTCCGGGACCTTGAGTTTTTTCTCGGCGCCGGACTCTGAGTTTCCGTCTTGATCTTTGTTCTTGTGCGCCTGTTCGAATTTCTTCTTGATGATTTCTTGTTCGGACGTGATCCAATCAAGCGGATCGGTCGAAACATCAGAACCGTTCAGGCTCGGCTTCTCAACTCGCGCTCCGTCTGATTGACGGAGATTGCCGCCGCGATTTGAATTTTGCTCGCTGGTGTTCGGATTCTTGAAACGCTCATGGAGCCATTCTTTGCTTTTGATTTCTGCTTGTTGGGGACCTTCCAGGGAGAAGGAGTTTACGGCTCCGGGGTTTTTGCAGGTGAGCTTGGAATCATGATTGTCGGCGGATTTGGTAATTGTCAGACCGGGCAGCAAATTGTCGGCGGAGTTGTTCTCTGCTTTTGCTGCGGAGTTAAGGCTGTTGATGCCCGTTATGTATGACTGAAACGATTCTTGATTATTAAGTGGGGTAGATTCCTTGATAGAAACTGACTCTTGATGTTCGAACATCGGATTGTCCTCTCGGGAATAGAAGCTGGGTTTGGGTTCGCTCTCGGCGTTTGGTGTGTCCTTGAACGAGCCTGACCTTATTTCCGATACGTGACTTTCATGTGACGCAGAACATTCTCGCTTCCTTTGCCACAAATGCGAGTAATGTTTAAACCCTCATGTTTAAACCCTCATGAACGATTATTTCCCCGGCCTAAACCAAAATGATGGCAGCTTTGTCGGCATGCCATCATATGTAGTGCTTAAAGCACGGGCGTTTTTCGCTCGTGATGATTCAATACGCGAAGTGCGAAAACCTAATCGGCTTTATCGCCGCCAGCTTTACCGCCAGCTTCCTTCATTTCCTGAACCTTTTTCAGTTGTTTTGCCAGTCGAATGATTATGACTGGCATAATGATCACGCCTGCAACCGCGATCATAATTCCTATTTGTCCGACATCCATCATAAAAGCTACTCCTTACTGAGTGCCACCGTTTACCTAGTAATTCGAGAAGACTAACATATGTTTGATAGCATTCCATTGTAATTGTGGCTTGTCAATCGCTCAGTCGGATAAATTAGGTAGGATAGACAACAGAATGCTATAAAGCGTGGCAGAACGATGTCGTGAGGTCTCTGCCAAGCAGGAAAGAGCCGATTGAGTCATGAAATGCCTGATAGGGCCAGTTGTCACAAATTTTAAGAAATGCATCATGAACCGGAAAGTGGCACCAATTGAGCATTTTTGTTTCGCCAGACATTCGCTGGCGTTATCTTTCGGGATGGTTCTGGCAGCTGGAGTTTTCGCGGCGCAGCCCTCCTGGGCCGACGAGCCTGCCTCTGGTGTTCCTCAGAAGGCGCATCCCCCGATTGAGGGAGTAAGTAACGCAAAATCGCAAGAATCAACTTCGAGCGCCGCCAGTGCTTTGCGGAGCGATATCGCCAACGACATTACCATTTACGGTGTTGAGATGCAGGAAGCTTTCGGTCGAGACTTTTTTACGCATTTGCGCCTGCGACCAATCGCCTATTCGGTCACAAAAGATGGCTTTACCGAGATGCTGCTGAGGCTTCCCAAGTCAAGCCAGCTGAGAGCTCTTCTGAATTGCTATGTGGTACTGGATGACTCAGGAAAAATCATTCGCGCGCGTTTGCATCTGAAACGTCGGGCTATTTCCGATCGCCTCCAGGGCGCATTTGCACGTGACTACGCCAAAAGCTTCGTTCAGGCTGCTGTTCCCGAGAGCGAGTTGGATACCGGCGCTTCGATAGGCAACGAAATCTTTTTCCGCCAGGAAATCACCAAGTTACAGAAGTCCGATCTCGACTCCCGTAAGGACAAAGCAGACCCTGAGAAAACCTACTTCAAACTTGGTTCTGGAAAACTGAAAGAGGGAGATATCATCATCACAGGTGGTGCCGGAGAGTTGCCTACCATTCCCAAGAAGCCATCGGAGTTCTATCAGGTATTCATAGGCAAAGAGAAGACTTCAAGGATGAACCTCGAGGGCGTAGTTTTGCGTTTTACCAATAAGGTCCTCGAAGGAGAGGATACGCTCGTGATCTCGGTGGCAAGAAAAGACGATCCGCAGGACGGGGAGGGCGACAACAAAGAGATGGACTATGGAAACATGCCGCTTCATATTCCCAAAATCTGAAAGTAAGCGTCGTTTGCCTGCGCGCTCCGTTGTCTTTGCTCTCGTCTTCTCGCTGGGC
>CAZRMH010000596.1:0-3701 GCA_964600935.1 uncultured Candidatus Obscuribacterales bacterium | reverse complement strand
TAGCTCTTGGGAGAACAGAGCACATGATGAAAACAGATAAAGAGCTGGAGGCGGCTAAAAAGCAGCTTTCCAAGCTGAAGGAATTGTACGAAACTCAGTTAGCCGAACTAAAAGGCAAAGGCTTGTCCGAGGCACAAGCAAAAGACTCGTTGTCTTCGTCCTGGACTTACGCTATGCAATGCCAGGAAGAAATAGATCTCTATGAGAAACTAAAGCGCGGCGAATTGCCACCGGCCGAAGAGTTTTCTTCTAGAGGCAAATATTTTGTTGCAGCTCGAATAGCAAGAGGAATGACTCAGCGCGAATTAGCTGAGAAATTGGGCACCAAAGAATCCGCAGTTTCGCGAGACGAACGCAATGAGTATCACGGAATATCGATGGATAAGATGGACCGTCTTGCTGCTGTGCTTAATCTCAAAGTGCTTGTTTGCTAATAGAGCGAACGGGTCGAGAATTTATGCCACCAACTGCAATACCGGTTGATTCTGCTTGGCTAAATGACGCAATTCGTCATCTGGACATGTTGTTCGCGGAAATCGCTGACTGTGTCTACGAAGGCGATGTCCTGCCCACGCAGGAAGGTTTGGATGCAGCAAAACAGGTCCTGATCAAATGCCGGCATGCTCATGTGCCTAGAATAGGACTAACCGTGAACGGGGAGTTTGCACTCGCATGGAAAGCGGCTGAGGATAATGGTTTTAGAGCATATGCCAGACCAAATGGATCAGTTCAGTTCTTCCGAAACAAGAATCTGATTGACGAGTCCACATTCACAGAGACAGTTAACAGGGCCGCGTTGTGACATTCATAATGACAATTGCTCAGCGATTTTCTCGCGCGAAAGCGGGACTGGAAGTTGCGCGGACTCAAACACCCAGACAAGAACAGCACAAACTCGGACATTCACACCACATCTAGTGCACAGAACATCCCTATATCTCTTCTAGCAATCGCAATTTCTGCAAGCGGAAAACCATGGCCGATTGGCTGACGCAAAACTCTTCAGCTAAACGTTCAATTATTGGCTCATCCAGCGTGGTAAGCGTTTCGGGCACTCGCTCCTCAATACTTTCCTGAGGCATTAGTAGTTCAGCTGCAAATGCATTAGCCTCGATTTCTTGTAGTTTGGTGCCTGTGGAAGCTTCGGCGTCTCGATAGAAGCGCTGTTCACTAGCATCCACAAAGATTGAGCGTGCGTTGCGATGAAGTAGATAGTGACCAAGTTCATGCGCCATCGAAAATCGCTGCCGATTCTTATGGTGCCCCTGATTGATGACTACATGCGCAATTCCATTTTCCTTAGTTACCATCATTCCAGAGATCGAATCTTCAAGGACAGATTCTTGCAGAACTAACCCATAGTCACGGATGATATCCGCGACGGGCACTGGGACGGGGCGACCAGCATTAACCCAAACCTTTATTGCCTCTCTCTCGGCTTTGCTCTTGTAGATCTGAGGCATGTCATTTCTCCTCGCTGAAGATGTTCATGATCTGCTCTGACACTTTACCAACACCCATTTGCTTTAGTTCCTGTGCGATGTCGTAGGCGAGTCCAGAAGGGGTCTGGATAACTTCATCGAACGCGGGAAGCAAGGCATTAGGCTCAGTTCCAAGCTCGTGACAAATTGCATAAAGCACGGGCAGGGGCGGACATTGTTGCCCTGCCTCTATATTTGCAATGGATGTTCGACTGAGACCAACTCGTCTTGCGAGCTCAATCTGAGTCATTCCATTCTTGGCACGTCGCTGTTTGATACGAGAACCGATTTGCTTGTTTAGTAAGTCATGGTCGAGAGCAGCCATCGGGCGAATTATCTCTGCCTAAAAGATCTGTGTCAAGTTTGCCTGACATTTTCATTATACACGGTCGCCAAGATACAGTTTTACTGACATTTTCAGGCAAATTCTATAGAGCCAGACTTGACACATTGCAAGTACGGCCGTATATGTAAGGAGTGACTTGTAGATTCAACAAGGAGGTCCTCGTGGCCGGAAAGACAAAGACAATCACCGTGAAGGTGAACAAAAGCGCAGACTCAGGAAGATTTGTCTCTAATAAGGAGATCAAGAAAAATCCGAAAGAGAACTATCAGCAGACAGTCAAGAAGAAGGTAGGCGGATAGCCTACCTTCAAACTTTGGAGAAACCCGATGAAGAAATTTCGTGCACTTCTGAAGAGTTATATAGTCCTGGGGATCGTCATCATCTGTTGCATGAACTCTCAGATTGCCGTGCACGCCAGCGCGACTTCAAATGCAACAGCAAATAGATCCATAGCCATGCCTGTGTATTATGCGACCAACCGCCAGCGGTTCACTGCACGAAATGCCCCGATTTATTCAAAGAAACGCCGCTATCTGGCAGGACTCGAATATGGTGAGTGCATGGTGACGATTCCGGCAGCCGGAGTAAATTTCGATGCAAAGCGCGATTACGGAATGGGGTGGAGAGGAAAAGCCGACAAGATCAAAAAACCTACGGTGAGCTCGACGAAATCCCAATCCGCAAGTGAACGCGAGTTCTTTGATGAACTTCGAAGTCGCGCGAATCAGAGCGATCGAGTCATACTGTTCGTGCATGGCTACAAAAGCACGTTCGATGGCGCTCTATCCATCGGCGCACAGCTTGAGGCTGAATTCCACGCTCCGGTAGTGATTTTTTCTTGGCCCTCGAGTGAACAGCTCAGAGGCTATACAAAAGATGAGTGCAATATTGAATGGAGCTTGCCCCACTTTAAGAAACTGCTTCAGCAGGTCGAAGCGGAAATTGGCGCCGAGAAGTTGACCGTGGTTGCCCATTCCATGGGCAACAGATTAGTAATGTGGTCCCTGCGGGATCGGTGCGAAAATGCTCGCTGTCATGGTACGCCATTAAGCAAGCTACCAGATGTGGTGCTCACATCGCCCGATGTCGACACCGGTACATTCAAGCATTACGCGAACGACATTTGCGAGAATGCCCAGGAAACTTGGATTTTAACGTCTGGAAAGGACAATGCTCTACGGGCTTCAAAGTTTGTTCATGAGCGCCGCCGATTAGGAATGCCCGGTCCTGATGGTGTTGATATAGATTGGCGTCAACCGCCCGTCGTACCAGGACTTAAAACCATCGAGTTTACGGTGCTAGACCGGGGAATGGTCGGACATACCATTCAGCACGGATTAATTTCGGATCTTGCACGTACTAGCAGTGTCGGCACCGGGCTTGAGCTCGTGCCGGAAGAGAAAGATGGCTACAAGTGGTGGAAAGTACAGCGGAAGTAAGTATTGCAGGTGAAGATCGCTGAAGTGGGAAGGAGAATACTTTGAAAAAAACTACATGTTATTTTTTACTGGCTATTGTCGTCTGCTGGTCGACATTACTTCTTACTGGCTGCGGCAGCCCGCGCGTTTCAAATTTGACGAATCAGCTGGATGCTACTACCGCAGGTTCTGCTCAAAAGACAAAAGCTTTTCTTCAGAAGCTCAACGAGATTCATCGCCAGCTTTTTTTGGATGGGCAAAAAGTAAATGATGCTCCATCTGTAGATACACCGGCTTCGAGCGGATCAACAGCTTTATCGACTGACGATGTTGCAGCGATTGCTCAACTCTTGCGAGACGCTCCTGGAATAGTGCCCTCAAGCGGGCACATGCCGTACTACTCAGTCGAGGCGGTTCAAGCTCGTACATGCTACGCAAGCACTATCGAAGCATATG
>CAZRMH010000595.1:0-3707 GCA_964600935.1 uncultured Candidatus Obscuribacterales bacterium | reverse complement strand
GACCAAATGGTCCACTGGTTCCGGAATTGAAAGAGATGTTTCCAAACGCACCATATATCGCTCGTCCTGGGCAAATCAACGCATGGGACAACGAAGATTTTGTCGCCGCAGTAAAAAAGACCGGTCGAAAACAGTTGATTATCGCTGGCGTAGTCACTGATGTATGTGTCGCCATGCCTGCGCTCTCTGCGATGGCGGAAGGCTATGAAGTATTCGTTGTCACGGATGCCTCTGGTACTTTCAATAAAACCGTCAGAGACGCCGCCTGGTCGAGAATGGCTCAACAAGGCGCTCAACTGATGAACTGGTTTAGCGTGGCGTGTGAACTGCACCGCGATTGGCGAAATGATGTCGAGGGATTAGGTAGTCTTCTTGCTAATCATCTGCCAAGTTACAAGAATCTGATGACCAGCTACTCGGCGAAGAAATAGCTACTGAACTGGGCTAGACGTTCTCAAAACGCGAGTTTTAAAACGTCTAGCTCCGATAAAATTGTCGGGCTAAATACGTAGTCTTAAACATCGCGGATGTGCCGGTCCAAATTCTTTTGTGAATCGAGAAATATCAAAAGTATTTTGTTCGCTCATTGTCGAAAAGCTTAATGGGGCAGCCTTTTCGAAAACGGTTTCTGTTGACAACGCCCTGCCATTTTCTTACCATTGAGACTTGGAGTGGGTTTAATTCCAATACCCACGCGGGTTTTCAATCATGGCAGGTCCGGAAGTGAGCGGCAATGTCGATCAGTCGACAATAAAATTCTCCGATCGAATTTACTCAACTCAGACTGAGGAACATTCGCCTGTTTTCGATGTGATTTCTCTCTGGCGGGACGCGCCGGCTCGGTCTCACGGTAACTCTAATTTTCAGATCGCGGATCAACCAAATAATCCCGACAATAAACCGAAATCTGATCAACCAGTCGCAGACAAATCATCTGGTTCGGTCGGCGAAGAAGGTAAATCAAAAACTGAGGTTGCGGATGAACGGAAACCTATGGTTTCTGACCAATCGAAACTTTTAACCGATAAGCCGAAGTCAGGCGATTCTGCAAATAAGTGGACCTCTGCAGGTGAAGTGAAAACCGGCGTGAATCGCCTGTCGCTTAAGTCCGAATATCGAGTGAGCGCTGAACAGTTTAAACAGGCGAATCCGGATTCTAACTTGGAAAAACTTGATACTACTGGTAGTTTCAAGGTCAAGCATCCAACTACTGGTGCCGTTGATGATGGATGGACGGTAAAGGAACGTGGTCAGGACGGCAGCCTTACTTTGACGCGAAATTATAGCTTCGACGTTCAAGCACGCAAAGATCATAGTGGAGTTCTTGAGGCCATGCCGGGCGTCCCTGAATCGTTTACAAAACAGGTTCAACGAAAGATCGAGGAGATGCCACCGAATGTGGTAGCCAGCCTCCAGAGAAACGGTTATAAAATTATTGCGGCTGCCACCATTCCTGATGCGATGCCAGAGCTGGAGAAGTTGACTCCACGCGGTTGGCCCGCGGATTCGAAGTTTATTAATTCAGATGGCACTCATGATGATGTAAGTAAACGCATCATCGCTCCGATGCGGTTCATGCGAGAAGGTGAGATGGAGCCAGTGATGCGCGACAATGTCGTAACACATCAAGTCGGTCATGCTCTGGATTTCGCGCATGATTTTCTATCATCTAAACCTGAATTTCTTGATGCCTACAAAAAAGATATGGCAGCTATTCGCGATAAAGAGTCTCCTGTCGTGAAATATTTGTCGCAGCCAAACGGCATAGGGCGCCAGGAAACGTTTGCTGCCATTTTCGGTTTGGTAACTACCGGTCCTGAAAATGAAAGCGATACCAGGTTTCTCAGACAAAGTTTTCCAAATGTAATTAAGGTTGTCGAAAAACAAATCAAAGATTTGAAATAGAGCCTACGATGAGCAACCTGCGCAACACTCGATGCCGCCCCCGCTGCAACACTCGGTTCCTCCGCCACAGCATTCGATGCCACCCCCGCTGCAACATTCAGCACCGCCACCACAGCATTCACAACCGGTGCAACAATCGGTGCCACCAACACAACATTCGGTGCCTTCACAGCAGCATTCAGATCCTTCGCAGCACGCTTGGCCTGACCCCCAGGTACAGCAGCCCCCATCACTACAGAAGCACATCGGAACAGGACGTTCTGCCATGCGGGAGTGTCGGTAGTTATCGTTCGACACTCCTCTTCGACTTGAGCGATTATTGCCTGCCTGATCGTCATTATCCCCATCATCGTTGGGCGGTTGATCACTGCTCGATGACGATTCAGTTAATCTAAAAGAGTCCGTTTGTTCTCTAAACTGATTGCGATTTCTTTGGGCTGATGATTCCGATTCGTTCCCTCCGCCGACCATGGCGTGGGCATAAGCGAATGACTTGTTGCCAGCTTGAATAAATGAATTGATGATGGTGGCAATCGCAGCCCCCCAGAACATCAAATTGAATGGTAGTTCAACGCATTCACGGTAGCTGCGAATCGACCGTGATTGCACCGGACTTAAAAATGCGATCAACAAAACAAATAGATAAAGAAATGCTCGATATGTAAGACCAATTGAGATAATCAGCTTCGAATCGCATGATGGCGCAATTTCCGAAGTTAGATTCGAAGCCGTCGCGCAAGCAGTTTCCCATCTAGACTTCAAACTAGTCTGCGCATGTTTGTTGCAACTGTCTTTAGCTTTGGGTTGGTGTGATTTTTCAATTGATACCGGCTGACTTACAACTTGATGATTGTGTAGCTTTAATCGAGTTTTTCTTCTGACGTTTCTCCACAAACGCTCGGAATATTCTTGTTTATGCGCCGACAGAATTGGCAGTTCATTGATACACAGATCCAATTCCTTGAGATGCTTTCGGAGTTCCTTTTCTACTAGAAGCTCAATTTCTCGAGGCATGATGCCGTTTTCCAACTGATACGCGCAGGCGATACCGTTGAAGGATGATGTGCGAAAATCGCGTTCGAAATCTTCGAATGCATCGATTATGTAGATCAGTGAACCGAAAGCAAATCCTAAACGATGCATGGTCGTTTTGAAATTGTCACCGCTGACGATTCCACCGGAATGTTCGAAAACAATCGCAGTGATCATTGCCGTAGGTTCTGCAAATGTGGCGAGTAAATCGTTCTTTGCTAAGTTACCTTTCTCATGGTGCGTTTCTGCTGGTTCCGAAGATTGGCTAGGTGAGGGCTTTATCCCAACGCCATTACTTTCGCGAAGACTTTGTTGCTCGAACCAGTTACGGATCTTTTGCATCGGAAATTCAAGTTTTGCAAAATCAGATTCCGATTTTGTAAAAACGGGATCGAGAAATTTTTTCGCGCCGCGAAAAACAATTGAACGACTATCGTCAATATGATCTTCCAGTTTCAGCTCCGATAATATCATTGAAACTGAAGCGGCAATGCGCAGAGTCATCGGCACTTCAACTTCTTCCGGAAGCGCTAAACAATTGTACGATTGGAAGGCTGGAGCCCAGTTCTCGAACTTCGATGTTGGTTCAGAAGATATTGCTTGCAGAATTTCAGCAAGGAAAACAACATCATTGTTCAAAAGCATTCGAGCTGATTGACCATACTCCGAACCAATTGCCTTGCATGTTCCGCAATACAGAAGGCGGCGACGATAGAGTTCCTCGTCGGTCTTTTGGCAGCCGCTGAATTGCATCAGACCGAACATTGAGG
>CAZRMH010000594.1:0-3737 GCA_964600935.1 uncultured Candidatus Obscuribacterales bacterium | reverse complement strand
CTCGTCTGGCTGTACATGGAAATTCTCAGACTTATCTCCAAAGCACGGAAGTAGAGCATTACAAAGTTCCATTCGGAATGCATTTAGACCCGGTCGATTCAAGCTTTTATGCTCTTAGCGACCGGGTTTTCTGTAGCTGTTCGCATAACTCGGTAAACTAACCAGATCATCTCAGCAATCGGGAATGACGATCAAGAGATCAAGTCAAAATTCACTCTATATCCAAGCGTCACACTGGCAAAACTTTGAATTAGCACCGTCTACGGTGATGGCGGTCCTTGAAATGACAAAGACGACTTTCCACATCATGTATTTGTGACAAGCGAGAGTCGAAGTGGGAACTCGCTGTCCGAAAAATGTTGAACTGATACTTGGTCTATTTGTATTGGTCAAACCAGACTGGCAAGTGCAAACGCGTGGTTGATAGTGAAACGAATAATGGCGCGATCTCAACTTTCTTAAACAGGCTGCGCATGCGAATAAACTCAAATTCAAGAGATTCGATTTCGTCCTTCATCGCGTAGCGTTCGGCGTTCTCTTCGATGAAGTCGTTTGCATAATCTTCTTTCCAGCCCTGCTCTACTAACGCAGCTACAAGCTTGCCTTTGTACGCATGCACTTTAGTCATACCGCAGTCGTTATGCCCGACAGTGGCGATATGCCTGACTCCGTTTGCTAAGATATAAGCCAGGGCAAATTCCGATCCCGGAATGTGAGATATTCGGCCTCCAGCTGTGCGTATCATGTATGCGAAATTTCGAGGAATTTGAGGCATAAAGCGAAACTCTATGCACGAAACAATCAACAGCTTAGGCTCGCTGCTGCTCTTGATCGGTTTTTCAAAGTTATGGGCTGCGATAAATTCTTCTATTGGCGTGCCCAACCACCGCTCAGGAAGATCTTTTGGGGTTTCGATCGGAGATATCCGGCCGCCGAACTTTATGGACTGTGTGGCGCTGAGAGGATCATTTTGTTCGTCTGTCATTGCGTACTTCCTGACATTCGTATCTTGACCTGATAAGTTGTACCACGCCTTTCTAAGAAATCAAAGGCTTTGAGGCGAAGGCTGCGTCAATCAAGTGCTGCATGAACCAAATGCGATACCAGCGCAAGTTAGCCTCGAACCAAAATAAGCATTCGCTCTAAACGGAATTGCAAAGCTCCGCCATACAGCGGGTGCCTCTCGAATTGCTGAATGCAGTCAGTTCGATTTCTCCTTGGGTGGTTGCTCTGGGACGTTTTCGATTCGAACCGGCCTATTGTTTTCATCGACAGCAACCAGCACAAAGTTTCCGTGAGCGCACAAGTGCTTCTCACCGGACAATAGGTTTTCACCAAACAGCTCCACGCTCACTGTGACTGAAGAATTACCCGTTCTAATGATCCGACCGACGACTTCGACCAGATGGCCTAACTTCACCGGCGATTGGAAATCAATCCTTTCCGAAGAGGCTGTTACCATCGACTTTCGTGTAAATCGCGATGCGGTTATGAACGCACTTTTGTCCATGAGTTCAAGCGCATGACCACCGAAAAGGGTGCCATAGTGATTAGTTTGGGTGGGAAAAACCATCTCCACCATGCGAGTTTCGAACATTGAAAAATCTTCGCTCATACGGATCTCCTTAAAGAAAAAATTCCTGACTCTCGACCAGGAACAGAATCTCGTATGAGAGACAGCCAAAGCTGCCATCATCGAAAGTTGCCTCCTTGCCTCGAAGAGGTATCTCGGTTGAGGTGTTCAAGTGGGTAGTCTGACTGGCAATTTATTGCTTCACAGTTGCGGGACAGCGGTGGAATTTCACCACACTTCCCCCACCAGATCGCCGGGGCGATCCCGAGAGTTGTTGAACACAGAGTCAGTTGTCTATTCATCCTCCTAAATACATTCACAATTATACTTCAATGAATTTGTCAGAGTTAAATCGATTTCACGGCTTGAGCTGAACGGCGTCTTACCGACAATGCAACGGAACTTTTGGTCCCAGCAACCAGGCAGCAGCTAGTGATTGTTTTTCCTATCGTTCGATCGACTGATTTGCTTGACTAAGCCTTCGACGGATCCATCGAATCCGGTCAAGTTTGATATCGATCTATGATACTAATTTTGTGGAGCATGACGATTCTTTGCCATCCGTCATGTTCTTCTGCAGGTTGCAGTAACCCGATCGGGTGATTGATGTTTCTTTCAGTTGTGCTAAGAGTGAAAAATGATTCGGTGTGCGCGACGTGGAAGTCTTTGATGGTGACTCATAAATCAATATTCGGTAGTTTGTGCGTCTCGCCGGTGACGTAGACCCTGCATTTCGAGTGCAGCGATCTCTTGAGCTTTTCGATTGAATCGCTAGTCAGTCCAGGTGCAGGCGACAACGTTATTGATGTTATCGATGGTAAGCGCAGTAAAGTGGACAGTCCCTGCAGGCCGATTGCATTCTGAGTGAGAGTGAGTACTTTTACGCGACTGGTTTTCGATAACAGAAGCTTCGCTCTATTGTCGTCGATATCGCAGCCGCTGACGTCGAGCTCGAATGCTTGCGTCTGTGCGATTTCTTGAAGTCCTTCACTAGTGAGCTTGTTATCGCAGCAAACTAAAATGTTCATAGGCAATGATCTCAACGCTTTTAATCCGGTCGCGGACAAATTGCTGATACCGCTGATCGACAGACGGGTCAAATCCTTGCATTTCGATATCGCCAAGATTCCTTTGTCGGAAATATTGCATCGGTCGATGACAAGTTCTTTCAACAAAGGCAATGAAAGAATTTCGATCAGTCCATTGTCCGTAATGTTTGTTTCTTTCAGCAGCAGACGGCTAACCGTTTTCATGCCTGCAATCGAGTGGGCAATCCGGTCGTCGGCGTCGGACCCGGTTAAACAGATCGACGAAAGCGGCAGTCTTGCGATTGTTTGGAAACCTTCCGGATCGAGATGCTGTCCGTCCACAGCATCCATCCAGATCAACTTTTTGTCGAATGGAATCAGGGAAAAGTCCTTTGCCTCGAAGTCACCACGCAGCCTGACGTGGGTTCCGTTGTTACTAATGATGACCTGCGGTTTCTCCGCCATGTCTTTGAGAATGCCTACGCTTCTGATAGTTGTTGGCGACGGTTTTGATACCGCGCTGGTATCGCTATTGGTGCTCTGACTGCCGACCAAGAATATTACACCCACTCCAAAACATGCAAGCAAAACAATCAATGCCAGTGAAAATTTGTTTCGTTTACTTCCACTTGTAGCTGGTTTGTTCTCAACGGTTCTCGCGATTTGGTCTTTGCCTTCGAGCAGATCAACAATCTGTTCAAAGTTTTGAAAACGATCATCCGGTGACTTTTGCAAACATCTATCAACAATCGCATCCAGGTCAGGAGCGATGTCAGGCTTCAAGTCAATGACTCGCTCCGGGGTTTCGTCTCTGTGCAGTGCGAGAAGTCTGAGGGAAGTTTCAGCGGAGAACACAGATCGACCGGTTAGCGCCTCGAACAAGACGCAACCGAATGAGTAAATCTCGGAACGAACGTCGAAAACAAGACCGTCTGCTTGATCCGCAGACATATAAGCCGGAGTGCCGGTCAACTTGATACCATCCACACCGAGAGAGGTGCTTGCCGATTCTGCAACTTTGGCCAGTCCAAAGTCGATTAACTTTGGCACTACATGCTCCGGTTGCCCACCCAGAATGATTATATTTTGCGGTTTTAGGTATCGATGTTTGATTCCGTGTTTTCCTGCGTGAGGGA
>CAZRMH010000593.1:0-3739 GCA_964600935.1 uncultured Candidatus Obscuribacterales bacterium | reverse complement strand
CAGTTGGGAGATGTTGCCGACTTGGTGCATTACTGTATCGAATACCAGGTAGAAGAAATCCGACATCTCATCATTGAACATCGTCAGGAGCAGAGACATGATGAATGTCGTGAGCAAACCAAAGAAAATGATGGCGGGTAGAATTCCCATGATTTTGTTTTCCTGTTGTGCCGCTAGGGACGCGGCTTGCGGTGTCGGTAGTCAACAGAATCTCATCTCGAGGTTAACAAGCGGTTAAGGAGTGGCGCACTGTTAGCGGATTCCAAGATTTCTTGTTACATTGGTAATTTCTTGGTTTTTAACAGATCTCTTAAACGCCCGACCCATGAGGAAATCCGGGGTCGGGCAGAAATTGTATTCAAATCGTCATGTAGTTCGTTTCAAAAATACGAGCAGCTCATCGATACAAATCGAGTGCGACAATACTGCGGTTGCCGAAACTGCGATGATAACCGGTTCTTGAAATATCTAAAGTTGGCGAGCTCTTAATGTTCGCACTTGCATAATCCGCGATTCTTCCAGTGGGTTGCCACTAGAGTCAAGTTGCCGACGGTCAGACAGATCATCTCTCCATTTTCGCCGAGAGCGGCATGCCCAGCGATAACACCGAAAGTTACAAGTCCAAGACCGGCGATCGTTCCGAGCAGAATTGGTAGCTTCCTGTGTTTCAGATAACCTGGGACAATAGCGAAAAGAGCGAATGTCCAGATGAATCCGGCGATCACGAGATGTGATTCATGAGTGTCGAGAAACTGTAAGCCGAGAACTGGTAAGAGAGCAATCAAAAATGGAAAAGCAAGGCAATGCACAAGACAGATTGCCGAGGCGATGATGCCCAGATTATCCAGTGAGGCAATTGTTTTGCTTACGGCTGCTTCCTTAACCGCGACCTGGGGTTCAGCGTCGTGGCTTTCGGAACAGCATGCGTCATGTTGCGCTGATTTGTTTTGCGTCATCGACTTACCAGATTAAAATGAAACCCATTTCTATTGTGCTTCAGAACCTTTGAATTGCCAAGGTTTAGAAGATTGAGATTGTATAAAAGATTCGGCTAGAATCGGCAAAACCTTCACCTGTGATTACTTAGTCGTGCAGGTCTGACAAGTTCCGAAGATTTCGAGAATGTGACCTTTGACCTGGAATCCGTATTTACTTCGGATACCCTCTTCGAGCTCTTCGATCAAGCACTGGTCCAGGTGTACGCTCTGACGGCAGTTCTCGCAAACCAGGTGATGATGATGTTCGCCCGGTTTTACGAGCTCGTATCGGCGCTCTCCGTCGCCCAAATCTACTGCCTGGACCAGTCCTTCGCTGACGAGCGATTCCAGTGAGCGATATACGGTCGTCAGACCTGGTGCTTTGTCGTCCTCGTTGCGCATCAGTCCGTGGATATCCTGAGCGCTGGACAGTTCATGGATTTGCTCCAGAACATCGAGAACCTTCTTACAGCCTTTAGTTAGCCTCATTGCAAATACCCTGAAAAATGTCAGCGACGGCGCGCCGGGTTGACTCCAATCGTTCAGTCCTCCTGAATGCTTGAAATTCGACCAGCAATTCAAAGAGATCTTTCTCTGTATTGTAGCTGAACAGGACAGAATTTCATTCTGGCGATTGGCAGTGATGATGTTTAAAATTAGCCGACGTTAACGAGCTCAGCCTTTTCCGATTCTCTGTCCGCGGCGACAGCCGGCTCAGGGTGAGCGTGTTCGGCATCAGCACGGTACTTAAACTGTTCGGCCATGACTTTGCGATCTTCGTCTGTAGCTTTAGCGCTTGTTCCCAGAACATAGTCAGCGAAAGGGAAAACGACGTTGAAGTTTTTGTTAGGGTATTTGTGATGAAGCCAGTGGTAATCCCAGAGGAACTTATAGATCGGCCATTTGCTGAAGCCTCTGTCCTCGGGTTTGTGCATCTCGAGGTGGATTTTGTTCCATGCCCAGTGGTGAAATGTGATTACGGCGACAAAAATCGCTGCCCCTTGCCAGGAAACCAGCGCGATAAGAGCCGCTGCAGGAATTGATTTGATCGGAGCCTTTTGCACGGTCAGACGAATTTCTTCGTCTTCGCCCTCTGGCACAGGCTCGTCACTAAAAATCTTGGAGTAGTGTCCGTGATGCTTGATTGCATGGGCTTCGAAAACTGTTTTGTATTTAGCAGAGCGTTCGCTGAAGAAATTTCTCCTATGCATGAGCCGGGCATGAACCTGGTGTTCGATGAATGACATCAGAATGCATGAGAAGGCTAACCAGCCGAACATTTGTAGAATGAACATCGAACTCCTTTACTGTGGCTACCAAATCCAGGCGGCAGACCAAGCTTGAACGTTGTGATTAAGACGCTAGGAGTCTAATCTTAGTGGCAGAGAAATTCTTCAAAGTTTTTCATAATCAGCATGATGTTGAAAATCACTTCTTTTTTCTCCGCTAGCAGCGATAAACTCACTCTAGAACGGTTTTCTGCTACGCAATAAGTCCTTCAGGTCGATCACCTATTAGAAACCATTGTCAGGGTATCAGATGACACATAGTGATGACTCCTTAAAAAAAGACGGATTGGATCTCCAACTCGAGTCATCGTTTCAATCCAGCTTTCGATCTACGTCTACACATTTGAAGATCTACGGCGCAGATGAAGCCCTAACCCACGGGGCTTCCGGGGCATTTCCAGAGTCAGCAAATCAATCGACAAATGATGCTTCTCCAGGCACGAATCAACCACAGAACCAGTTTCAAAATTCATCTAAACATATCGTAAGCCGCAGTGAAGAAATCCCTCCTCCAGCAGACCGGCATGCTCCGCATCATTCCTGGTTGTTAGGCAGCCATGGTGGCAAGAAGAAACCACAGGCGGTGCACACACGCGGCGGTGGATCGACTAGCACCGGAACGAGCTTTCAATTTCCTGTCGGTCAAATGGCACCACAGGAAATTTCGACTTCGCAACCACCTCTTCAGCAGCCCAAAACCGGTCTGGGATCATTACCAGAGGAGTCCTATGAGCAGCCTGATCTATATGCGGCGACGGTAGAAGTTCAAAATCCTGCTGCGAAACAAAATTCTGGAGCTGGCGAAATTTCCAGGGGGGTGTTACCAGACGAAACTTATGAGCAACCGGATCTCTACGCGCCGACAGTTGAAGTTCAGAATCCGACCAGGTCGAACTCTCCTGTTGCGAGCCAAGCCGCCGCCGAGAATTTTGATGAAACAGTTGCTCATCTGTATTCGCAAACGGTCGACGTGAGTAAACCTGGGCGGTTGACTCGCTTTCCGGAAGAGCCCCTCAATCCTCAACAGGTTCAGCCTCAGTCTCCGCCGTGGCCGCGGCCAGAATCGCCGAAGTTTGGTGAATTGCCGACTTTCTCCGGTGCCCCCGATCGACAGCGACAAACCGGTACATCAAACCCGGTAGTTTCGCCAGGTAGCTTGCCACCACCTGTGCCACTGCATGATTTGCAGTCTCAATTGCGCACAGGGCAGAGCAATCCTCAATTCCGGACGGGTCAATCGAATCCTCAGTTTCGAACCGGGCAATCCATTCCTCAATTCTCAACCGGACAGTCACATCCAGCTTATCCGAATAAACAACCCCCACAACTGCCACGGGAAGAGACTCAGTCCAAGACCACTGCAAGCAGCTCTTCCTCAGAAAAAGCGGGGTGGTCTCCGCATTTTGGCACACCACCCACGATGTCACAAGAAGCGCCACCACCACCGAAGCCCCGTCGGCGAGGCACGAAGGC
>CAZRMH010000592.1:0-3784 GCA_964600935.1 uncultured Candidatus Obscuribacterales bacterium | reverse complement strand
GCCGCTCTCCAGACCAAGTACGACCTGGAGCTGCTCTTCAAGAACAACAAGCAGCAGGCTGAAGCTCAGGGCAAGGGGAAGGGCAAAGGAAAGCCCCAACCTGGTCAGGGCAAGAAGCAGGCGCCCGGACAAGAGCCCGGTGACACGCCCGGTAAAGGTAAACCCAACACACTCTAGGAAGGAGGCGCAACTATGGATATCACATTCCTGCGCCCGCATTACCTGACCGCGCTGGTAGTTCTCGTCCCTGCAGTTCTCGGACTGTGGTACCTGGGCTTCAGTCGCAGGCGTTCTGGTCGCGCGCTCTACGGCGAGGAAAAACTCGTCGCGCGCTACACCAAACCGCTCAGGCTCGCGGGTGAAATCGGTCTTGCCGCCCTCTGGGTGCTGGCCGTAACGCTTATCGTCGGTGCCGCTGCAGGCCCGATCTCGAAGTCTCTGCCCACCAACGTGAAGGCGGGGACTCTCCAAGTCGTGGGTGTGATGGACGTTTCGAAGAGCATGTCGGCGGAGGAATACCGTCCGTTCATGCCTCCCAAGAACGGCTTCGCACCGGATTTGGTGCCCGGTCCTTATGGGAACCGGCTCGACTACGTCAAGCTGATTCTCCGTGAGCAGGTCATGCCTGCCATCATCGGAAACCAGCTCGGCATCGTCACCTACTCGGGCAACGGCTTCGAACAGATTCCGTTGACCGACGACTGGACGTCCACGAAGTGGGTAATGGACAACTGGATTCGGGTCGGCAACGCCCCGGGTGGTGGTTCTGACTACGCTGAAGGTCTGACCATGGCGCTCGCCATGCTGGACCGCGACAAGGTCGTCGGTCGGGAGCAGGTCATCGTACTGTTCTCTGACGGCGGTTTCACAGGAGATGAGAAGGTGCTTGCCGACGCGGTTCAGAAGATCCGCGAGAAGGGCATCCGTTTCATCATCGTCGGCGTCGGCTCCACTTCGCCGCAGCCCATTCCTGAGTACAACAAGGAAGGTCAACTGACCGGCTACTTCAAGGAGGAAGACAAAGTCTCCCTGTCTGGTCGCGAAGAAAGCAACCTTTCCAAGCTCGTCGCCATGTCCGGCGGCGAGTATCTCCCGCTCGACCCCGGCAATGGTGGCACGCTGAAGATCAGCTGGGCCGCTAGCCTCGGTGGGAGTAAAGCCGAAACGAAAGAGGATCCGATCTTCCAATGGCCGCTCGGCCTGGCGCTGATCATCCTGACCGGCTTGTTTATCCGAGGCGCCCTGCCCAGGCACGACCTGGTGCGGTAACGCTTTCAACCTTAGTTCAAACGCGAATCGGGGAGCAGCAATGGTGCTGCTTCCCTGGTTGGAAACATCCATCAAACACTTTTACCGGAGCAAATCCAATGTCTGACAAGACTCAAAACCCGCTCGCTATCAAGGTGAACGCTTTGTACCAGGAAATGGGCAAGGTGATCATCGGTTACAAGGAAATCAAGCGCTCGCTCATCCTGGCGCTGATGTCCGACGGCCACGTCCTCCTCGAATCCATGCCGGGTCTGGCCAAGACCCTCATGATCAACACCCTCCAGAAGGCGATCGCCGGCGCCGACTCGGGCCGCATTCAGTTCAACCCTGACCTGAAGCCGACCGACGTGCTCGGCACCCGCGTCTTCAACCCGGTGCAGGGCTCCTACGAGTTCGTCCCCGGTCCGATCCTGGGCTGCAACTTCCTGCTCGCCGACGAGCTCAACCGCGGCATCGCGCTGACCCAGTCGGCGTTGCTGCAGGGCATGCAGGAGCGCTACGTCGATATCCCGAACGTGCCGCGCCAGGTTCTGCGTGACCCGTTCATGGTGCTCGCCACCATCAACCCGGTCGAACAGGAAGGCACCTTCGCCCTCCCGGAAGCGCAGCTCGACCGCTTCATGTTCAAGCTGATGATGGGCTACGTCTCCCGTCAGGACGAGGTCAACATCCTGAAGAACACTCAGGTGCACGGCCGCGGCGCTACCGACAAGGTGGAGCAGGTCCTGTCGATCGACGACATCAAGGCCATCCGCGGCGAAGTCGCCGAGCTGGTCGAGAACGCCTCGGACTCCGTCCAGGAGTACATCATCGATCTGATGCGTGCCACCCGTCCGACCGACCCGTCCTTCAAGACGATCAAGGACAAGGACGGCAAGACCTTCGAAGAGCGCATCAAATACGGTGCCTCGCCCCGTCTCTGCATCTGGGTGCAGAAGGGCGCCGCCTGCAACGCCTGGCTCTCCGGCCGCACGGCCATCGAGCCCGACGACGTGAAGAAGGTCTATCGCGACGCCACCCGTCACCGCCTCATCCTCACGCAGGAAGCGGTGTTCGACGGCTTCCAGGCCGACGAGTTCATCACCGCAGTCGAAAACTGCGTTCCGGTGATCGGCCGCAAGGCTTAAGTCGGAAGGCGTACTTCTTATTGTCAGCCAGTCGAGGAGGGTAGCCATTCTTCATTGGATGGCTCCCTCCTGGGATGCAGTTGTTTGTCCCTGGTTGCACTTAAACCGAACCGCTTACCGGAGTACTCTAACGATGAAAACAAATACTCGGGAGACGGTCCACGAACTCGTAAAGTGGGTCGTTTCTCACCCGATTCCGCTCACCTGGCGCAGCCACTCTGCCATGCCGTCCGCGGCTGGTCGCAAGGGTAGCAAGCGAGGGTCCGGCGGATACGACCTTATTTCTCGCGGCGTGTACGAGCCTGGTGATGACCCCCGGACGATCGACTGGCATGCCACCGCACAGAGCGGCGGCCAGACGGTCTGCACGGTCCACTATCGGGAGCCCCGCGACGTCAAGTTTTTCGCCCTGGTCGATACCGGCGTGACGATGGAGTTCGGAACTTTCCGGACCACCAAGCGTTTCCTCGCCGGCGAACTGACAGGGTCGATCATCAAATCTGCGGAGGAGACCGGTGATCGTATCGGTCTCGTCACCTACTCGGAAGAGAACGTCGAACGTTACCTTCCGGCTGCCGGCGCCAAGACCATGCTCTTCCCTGCGCTGGCGTCCATCGTCGAAGCCTCGGCAATCGAACGCGCCCGCCAGCGTGGTGGCGCCGCCGAGAGCGATGGCAAGACCGGTTTGATGAAGGCGCTGAAAGCAGTCGGCCAACACAGCCGTTCGCTCATCTTCATCATCTCCGACTTCCTCAACCTCACGGACGAGGAGAAGGCGCTGCTCAAGAAGACGGCTGTTCGTCATGACGTCGTCTGTATCTGCGTCCAGGACCTGCGCGAGCGCGAACTGCCAAACGGCTTCGGGCTCTACACGTTCCAGGATTTGAAAACCGGCCAGAAGCGTTCCTTTTGGCTCACCAAGAAGAATCGAGCCAAGTTCGCCGAGAACTGGCAGCGGCACCAGACCGCCCTCCTCGAGTTCTTCCGCCAGGCGCATGTCGACTGGACGGTGGTGAGCACGGAAGAGGGCGTTGCTGCTTATCCCAAACTCATGCGGTTGTTCGCTGGACACCGCCGATAGAAGGAGCCCTTTATCATGAACAAATTCAAGTTCGGACTTAAGGCTCTGGCTCTTGCGCTCGCGGTCAACGCCGGCGCAATCGCATTCGCTCAGGACGCCACGCAAGCGGCGCCCGGCAATGCCCAGAGCAATTCGGCTGCCACCGCATGCGGTGCGGCAGTCGTTGCCGATTCTCAGTCGCCGAACTACGGTGGCTATCCCTACGAGTATCCGGAGGATGGCGGTGGCGTCAATGCTGCCCCTCCGGAGCCGCCCAAGCCCCAGAACCCGGTCCGCAAGGTCTGCGAAGACGGCAAGGTCGAGATCC
>CAZRMH010000591.1:0-3788 GCA_964600935.1 uncultured Candidatus Obscuribacterales bacterium | reverse complement strand
AGAAGCCCGGATTGCTGGACGAGAAGCCACCACTTTCGGTGCCAATTTGCCGCCCCGGCCCCGACGGCGCCGACGGTGCCGAGACGATATCACTACCCGGGACACTTGGCGTTTCAAAACGGCTGACCTTTCCGCCATCGCCTTTTGCACCAGTGTTTGTTTTCAAATTGTCACCGGGCAGATCCCGGAATGACCTCGGCGCAGCCGGCGCCACCCCCTTGGAGGATTCTGCCGCTGTAGCCCAAGTACCGGAATCAAGACCTTGCTCGGCAACTATCGGTTTAGTCTTTTCTGAAGCAAGAGCGCCCATAACCGCATCCCCGGCGGAAGCCCTCATAGAATTCCCTTCGGCTGGCGCTGGCTCGGTATCCACAGCGATTTGAGAAGGCGGCGGTTCCGGAGTCGCAAGCGTTTGCAAGTCCGCCGACGCGTCAGGCTCATCCCTTCCAGGTGCTGCCGATTGGGGCGTCGCTAATGTTTGCAACCCAGCCGACGATTCGGGCCCGTCAGACGTGTGAATCGGCGTTGTCGTTTCACAATCCAGCGCCCTGCCAACTTCAACTTGGTAATTACCTGAGACGGTCTCTGCTGCGGTTTCTTGTGCCACATCATTCTCAACCGATATCGGTTGATGATCGCCGGTTTCAACTTCAACCGATATCGGTTGATGGTCGCCGGTTTCAACTTGCGAGGGGTCGTCGGCGGCTTCGAACGAACCCTGCTCCGCGGTCGGCGCAGACTCGTGAACCGATATCGGTTCATGGTCGCCAGTCACAATAGTCGACGAGAGTTCCGCAGAATGAAAAGGAGATTTTGGCTCAAATTCGGACTGAGTTTCGGTTTCCGCACCAAAGACCGGTAAAGTCGACTCACCTTTCGAAGCTGCCACTGCCGGATCCACGGTGGTCTGAGCAGGTTCAGGTTCATGAACCGATATCGGTTCGTGGTCGCCTGTTATCTCCTCCGCCCTGGACCGTTTCTTCGAACGTTTATTTCGGTTTTTCTTGCGGTTTCGCCCAGCGGGTTTGGGTTCATGCGACTTCGTTTCATAAACCGATATCGGTTCATGATCTCCGGTAGAGACATTCGACTCGGATGACGACGAATCCGCTTCACCCACTTGCGGTCCGACGCTGCTTTTCGCAACTATGGCTGGGTCGGATTCTTGCGCAAGAGGACTGATCGGGCTTTCTTCCATTCTTTCGCGTTCGGGGCTCGGGATAGACAGCTCTCGCGCTGGGTTAGAAACCTCCGGTTCTGCAAAGACCTCGGTGGGAGCGGGGAAAGCTGCGCGAGAGTCAGCACTGGACACTTCGGAGTCTGAGGAAGGCGCGGGAGCTTTGGCGGGAGCTTTGGCGGAATCTTCCGATAAATTGGCGCAAGCACATTTTGCCGGTTTGAAGACCCAGGCCTTCGAAGAACCGGAAACGGTTGCGCCTCTATGTTTGCCACACTTCGGGCAGACTTCTTTATCTGACATGCGACTCGGGCATCCTTAATCTCATTAATTTATTACCCAGCCCGCAGCCTCCGCCAAACGAACGGTTAAAGCAAGTTGCAATTACAGATCTGAGCCAGACAGATCCGAGTTCGAGGTGACTTGAACTCCAAAACAGGTCGAGCCTTTCAGCAAGTTAAGCGAAAGTGGCTTGGTTACTGGCTTTTAACATTCGATTCTCCCGTTTTTGCAAAGGCTATGTTAAAAACAGAATCAGCACGTTTGCTCGTTGGCAGCAAAATCTTTCAGCACTGATTTTTCTCTCCTCTTCAAAGAAACTAGGTGCTTTCATCCAGACCGAAAGGACTCGCGAAAAGCGAGTTCTTACGTTGCAACACAGAAAGTCCGAGGTATGTTTGATGGTTCAAAAATGGCAGATACTCTGTTCGCTGATTCTCGCGCTCACATTCTCATTTCCGGCAGGCGCCTCAGCGGCTGTTCATAATCATTCAGCCAGCACAAAGAAAACCGCTCACACTTCCCCAAAGAAGGCACACCAGTCCAGGTTGGTTAGGACTTCGAAGAAAATGGCTAATCGCAATAATTCTCGGGTCAAAACGCAACTGGCGACGCAAGCAAAGCCCGGACCCAGAACGAAAGGCGCCACGCACACAAAGCCCCGAGCTAACACGAAAATCGCCAAGCACAAAACGTTCCAAGCTAAAACGAATATCGCTACGCACAAAACGCTCCGAGCTAAAACGAGAGTCGCCAGAGTCAAAAGGTCGCGGGCAAAAACGAAAGTAGCAACGCGCAGATGGCGCACGAAGATCGCCACGGCAAGAATGATGTGGTCTGCACCCATGAACACTTCCCCACTCAGTCCGGCCCGCAGCGCTCGTATGAAGGCGAACTTTCAACGAGGGCAAGCCGGTCAATACTCACCACAGGACATGGTGCGAGCCAAAGTGTTCACTAACGCCCCCCTGGTGGGCGGTATCAGACCGAGAACCGCCACAGTCAAGAACCTGATAATCCATTCAACTGAAACAGCTAAAGCCGCAGACGCGAAAACGGTCGTGCGCAGCTGGAATAAGGGAGGTTTGAGTCATCCGGGAACACAATATCTCGTTGACCGCGACGGCAAAATCTATCAAACGGTTGACCCCAAATATGCCACCATCCATGTCAACGAAAGGCGCACCATTTGCGGTATCACTAACGATAACAGTATAGGAATCGAGATCGTCAGAACCGGCAAACAGAAATATACGCAAACACAACTTGCCGCGCTCGTACAACTCGTAGACTATGTGCAAGAACGCTTTCCAGTCTCGAAGATTTATGGTCACGGACAGATTCAACCAAGCAACCGCACAGATCCAGTCGCGTTCGACTGGAATCTCTTTTCAAGAAAACTAGCGCTTATCAACTCCGCTTCGACTAAAACAGCCTACAGCGAAGACGTCCGGGATGACAATCAAAGCTAATTTTCCCCTATAAAACCTCGCCCTGGCAAACACCTCCGCTTCGGGGGCGACTTTTTTGATTTCCATTCCAACTTTTTACTGCGCAAATGAGGTTTGAAACGCAAAACAGGTTATAAAAGAAGTTGCCGACGAGCCTGAAATAATCGCTCGCTGGGGTATAAAAACCTGAGAACCTAACGGTATAGGCGATGTCAGAAGACGCAAACCGACTGGAAGAGGTCAAACTGAAAGTCAAGGACGCGGTCACCAGACCTGCGCCGGAGGCTTTGCAGGGCTCCGAATTCAACCTTAGCCAGGTAGAAACGCTGCATGACGTCAAAATCAGCGAAGACTTCGAAGTCCTTGAATTCATCGGCAAAGGCGCTACCGGTCAGGTCTATAAGGTCCGTGAAAAGACGCTGGACCGGATTTTCGCAGTTAAGGTACTCAGGAAAGATTTAATCGTCGACGTTCAAACCGTGAAGCGTTTCATCCACGAGGCTGAAACGGCAGCCAAGTTGTCTCATCCCAATGTCGTCAGCGTATATGGCCACGGTGAGACCATCGATGGCTCACCGTTCATAACCATGAACTACATCGCCGGCGAAAATTTCGCACAGACCCTCAAGCGCGAACACTCACTTAGCTGGCAAAAGACAGTCGAGCTTTTCATTCAGATTTGTGAAGGTCTCGAGCATGCCCATCAGGAGGGTTTAATCCATAGAGATCTAAAGCCAAGCAATATCCTGGTTAGTACCACAGATGGTATCGAAATCTCACATATTGTTGATTTCGGCATTGCCAAAGTAGTCGCATCAAGAGGAGACACGCTAAATACACTTACCGTCAGTGGTGAGTTCCTCGGAACGCCAATGTATATG
>CAZRMH010000590.1:0-3788 GCA_964600935.1 uncultured Candidatus Obscuribacterales bacterium | reverse complement strand
GTCGGCTTGGCTAGATAAAATACGAGAACCTGGTTGCCACCAGGAGCGGTGCGAATGGCGAGTAGGCGGTCGATCACGATCTTGAGTTTGACCTCTTCGCCGGCTTCGCGTTTGGCGGTCTCTTCCGGATGTTCGAACGGTTCAGCGAAGCCGCCAGGCAGGCACCATTCGCCCTTCTTTGGCTCTACTCCACGTTCGACCATGACGATGCTATCGCCGTCTTCTGATGGGATCAGAACAACGCCGACGACGATTGGGTTGTTCCAGAAAACAAATGCGCAGCTCGGGCAAGCGAGCTTGGTGTGTCCTTCGAAATCGCGCTTCACGAGCCTGGTCGCGCAATTCGGACAAAAGCGATACTGCAGTCGGCCAGTGGCGCGCTTGCGCTCGAATACTTTCAATCCCAGGAACGTGGCGCCGGAGAGGCTGATGGTAAGAGCGAGTTCGAACTGCTGTGCCACCGCCAGGACGATTGCGGCGAAGAGCGAGATTGTCGGCACTGTCCAGAATCTGGTTGCGGGGAAGGCATGCCTCAGCCCGTATGCTAGAACAGGTGCAGCGATCAAGTAGGGCAGAAGAGCGGTCATAGGAAATCTCTTTTCTTGGAGTCAACACGTGCGTGTTCTCAATGTCGACCAGAGGTCAGTCGAAATTTGAGATCTGCGCGTGAGGATGCTTATTGCGAAGTAGGGGTTTGCGGGTTAGGGTTATCGGAGGGATATTTACAACTTACAAATTTGCGTTCGCGAAAGTACAGACTCTGGTGATTACTAGTCCTACTCTGTGAATTACTTAACTGAGAACCTAGCGATAGCGACTGTTTCTCTGAGTCAATTCTGATCTGTTTCTTATGCAGTGTCGTGATGATTCCAGGCTCATGTTAGTTTGAAATTGACGAATTCAAACTGTCTGCTTACTGTAGTGTGGTCTCGACGAATTGGTGAAAGTCTCGATGAACACTAGGGTCTGTGATATTGAGACGGATGTGGATGATCGCGATTTTATATGTTTTGCAGCACGTTTTTCGTTTGATTGGAACAAAAATCAGTTTTGTTTGAAACAAAATATCGTGATTGCGAATTCGAAAAATAAGATGAAACCTCGCACTTCGAAGGCGGTTTGAAGTGCGATCATGATCGTGGGCTCATTTATTTTTGGTGGTCAAAAAGATCCGTCGTAACTATTCGACAAGCTTCTTCAAATGTTTTTGTGTCGTAAAAACTTTGCGGTCGATTGTGATCGTTGGAAACCGTTATGAATACTGCGATTCTGTGCTATTGCGAAATCTCCTGGACGCGCCCCTTTCAGTTTTCGAACTTTGCAATTGCGATATTGCATTGGTCGCGCGAATTTGTTCGCGCAGCTCGTGTCGCATAAAAATTAGGACATCTTCGTTAGTGGTTCCTGAGCTTGGGAAGCCAAAAGCTCTGTTCCTGTTCTGTTTCCGGACTCTCGCTTGCAGAGTCGGCTGACCGACGGGCGCGTACACGATGAAACAAATGTTGATGTCGGACGTATGTGCGGAGGTAGTGTAGTTACGTCTGCATGTTTATCTCTTCAATGAGTCCCTGTCAATCTATCTGATCTGAAACGCTCCGCGACTAGAATCTTCGTCCTCTCCTCGACAGCTGTGAGGTTCGACGAAGACCTGGTTCGCGAAAACGTGTCATGCGACGCGTTGAGCACTAACCCCAAACCAGCATCAAGCTGGCTGAAGTGAGGTTTCAACATGACCGAAAACAATGCTCCTGCGACCGAAAAACGGTCCTTGCTCTCGCGCATCTTCCTGGGCGGTGGTATCAAGCGGTGGCTCCTTCTCGGACCGCTGTGCATCGTCCTGCTGTGGGCTGTCTTTTACGTCGGGCAGCCGCTTTTCGCTTTCCTCTGGCAGTACATGCCGATCTGGATCTTCGGTTCTGCCGTTGCCGCCGGGTTGACCTTCAACAACCTCGGCAAGACCGGCAAGATTCTCGTCGGTATCATCGGCGGTGCCATCACTGGTGGTCTGCTCTACAGCTACGGGCTGACCTTCGCTCCGTTCGTCGTCGCCAGCCTCGTCGGTGCGGCACTCCTGGCTCTGCGTGGTCGACTGCCTCTGGTGGTCAACGTATGCACCAAGGTGCTGCTGGTCTGCGCCGCTCTCTGGCTGATCGCCGTCAACACCATTCCGTCGATTCAAAAGTGGCAGCTCGCTGACCACGTGACGCGGAACACCGAGATGATCGACGACTTCCCGATTACCATCGAAGACCGGGTGCTGACCCGTGCCACCGCGCTCGAGTATGCCCTCAAGTCCAACGACGATCGGACTAAGCAAGTCGAGCGTGTCGGCATCGTCTGGCTGCCCCCGGGCACTGCGACGACTCTCGACAGCGGCGACGACAAGACTCTGGTTCCTACTCAGGACCCGCGCTGTGTCTGGCAGGCTCCGCTGAAGTATAATCCCGAAGTCACGGCGAACAAGTTCTGGTACAGCTTCTGGGGTTCCACTCAGGGTGTGATCCGGGTCGATGGCTCGGAGATGAACCGCAAGGTCGACCACAAGTCGGGCGAGAACGCCTTCTTCATGTTCGGCGGTGAATCGTGGGTGACCGAAGGTCTGTTCAAGCTTCGCCACCCGCTCTCCAAGCGGGCGCAGCATGTCTACTGGCAGAAGCCGGATGGCAGCTGGGCGCTGCTCGTCTCCTATGTCACCTACAAGCCTACTTGGACCGGCACCATGATTCCCGTCTTCGGCGGCGTCATGGAGTTTGGCCCCTACGGTGGTTTCACCAATCACAGCCCGGCCGAAGCGAAGAAGTTGTTCGCTGGAGCCACGCTGATGCCGACCGATCTGGTCAACACTTACGGTGAAGCCTACGCCAAGTTCCGCTACGGGCTGGGTGACTACTTCTGGTCCCAGAAGGGTCTTCTCGACATCAGCGAGGATACGACTACCAAGGACGAGTATCCCAACAAGAACTCGCACCCGTACTACCAGAACTTCAAGGGACTCGGTCCGCAGCTCGTTCTGCCGTTCGAGCCCCACGGTGATACTGCCGACGCGCTCACTCACGTTCTGTTGTTCGACGCTGTCTCTGGCGAGATCAAGGGTTACGACCGCAAGGGCGGCGACTCGATCACCGGACCGCGTACGGGTCTGCAGAACTTGACCGAGGCTGCGCCGGAACTGAACTGGCAGATGTACGCAGCGGTCGAGCCGCTCCTCATTCACACCAAGGACGGCAAGTGGTTCTACAAGGTCTCGATCATTCGAGACGCTGCTGGTCATGCCACTGTTCGCATCATCGTCGTGGACGCGCAGTCGCTCTTCCCCGTCGCCTTCGATAATGTCGGTGCATTCCGGCGTTACATCGAAACGGGCAAGCTGCCGGAGAACTTCAAGTCCTCCCATCGCGCCGCTCCCAAGCCCGGCGACGTCGCTCCTGTCCCTGCCGACAGCGCGCCGGTTCCGGCGGAGAAGAAGTAACTGCAAATCGCGCCCCGAGCAATCGGTAAGCGCGTGTCTCGAGAAGTGCAGCACTAGAATTCGAGAAATCAAATCGGATTGCTGAACCCTCGATTCCGAGCTCTTGTGCTGGCATGCGTGTTTTGGTGCAGACAGAAACGCGCATTGTCAGCCGATAGCCGACGCCGGACAATCAGGACCTTGCGGGAAACCGCTCGCTGTCCTGGTTGTTCGGTTTTTTTTGTGGAATAATTATTATAAAGGTTAGTAGATAGTTGCGAAAAAAGTAAGACCTCAGTGAACCATGGCTGGTTCCCTGCTCGACTTTGAACTTTTTCTT
>CAZRMH010000589.1:0-3812 GCA_964600935.1 uncultured Candidatus Obscuribacterales bacterium | reverse complement strand
ATCGATTTGAGAGCAGCACAGGTTCCTACAGGCATGAATACAGGTGTTTTAACAACGCCATGGGGTGTCGTCAAGATGCCAGCTCTGGCACCCGACCACGGACAGACAGCCTCGGTTGTATAGGAAATCGGACTTGACATCATGGATACCTTGCGCTCAGTGACAGTTCGTTTCAAAGCAGGCACGTTCTGCAGCGAATTCTCAATTCGTTCAGACAGATAAAATTGATTGTGCAAACGTACCTTATTTATATAAGAGTGAGCAAGATTCATCCTAACTTGACTCAAACTTCTGTTATCCTTCTGGGCTTAGGACGGAACATGATTGTGAGTTTGGCGGTCAAAACGAAAGTAGCCAACATTCTTTGATGTGGATTGAAATGCATTTTTGCTCATCACGAATACCTGCAAGGTTTCTTTCCGATATATGCTCGCGTTTCGATAGGCGTTCGCATTCCGATTCGCGTTCTCAATCGGTTTTTCGCATACATACCGATTGGCGCACGCCTTCAAGCCTGCCTAGCGCGATGCTCCAATGCGCGATTGTGATCGCCGCAGCGCTAGCCCTTGGAAACACTGCTCCAGCTGGCGCTCAAGACACTCAGGATAATAATTCTGCCTCCGCGACAAAAACAGATGGAGTAAGCGAGAACTTAAAAACATTGATCACTTCTTGTCCTTCAATTCGGACGAGAATGGAGAAGGATCATCGAATCAAGTTGTCGGAGGAGCGCTTCAAGAGCGAGAAGCGGACGCATGTTTATTTATACTTGTCAGATCAAAAGCTACCGTATGTGGTGAGCCTCGGTTGGTTTGTTTCTAAGCAAGAGACCATTGCACCACCTCCGGAGAAGAGTAAATCTGTTATTCCTGGTCTTGGTCTTGGTGGCAAGAAAAAACAGAAACCGGGAAAGGGTATTTCTGAGACAGCAAGCCAAACTCAAGACCTTTTAAATCCAGGTCAAAAAAATCAACTCTTGATCGCGATCGATGAACTTGGTTTGACCTTACCGAATCCGAACTTTCCTCCGCGGGAGAAGAACTACGATAAAGCTGACTGGAGCGCAGTTCAGGGTTTTGACAATGTCACTGATAATGACCTGAACGGTGCGAAGAAAGAGTTCGCGGAAGCGACGAAACTAGTTCCCGTGAATGCACGTTTCAATAATAATTTGGGTGCAATACTGGCAGCCCAGGGCGATTTCGCAGAAGCAGCCAAATATTTTGACAGGGCAATTAGAGAAAATAATAGCTTCGCTGCTGCCTACACGAATCGTGCCCTCCTCTCACTGGCCATTGGAAAGCCTGAAGCAGCCCTTGAGAATGCGACCGTCGCACTGAAACTCCATCCGACTTTGATGCCGGCGCGGGTTGCATACGGACGCGCGCTGATGGAAAAAGGCGATGATGCCGATGCGCTAAAAGTCGCTGAGATACTGAAGTCCGAGGCACAAACCGAATGGCAGGCGCTACTCTTGCTTGCTGACGCGCAGCTCGCAAACAAGCAGTATAAGGAATCAAAAATCACGCTTGCGCGACTCGGTGTGCTCAATCCAGGCAATGCAGAAATTGTAATTAAACTTGCACATGCAAACGAAAAACTCGGCGACCTCGATGAAGCGATCAAGCTGGCAAAAAAATCGACACAACTGGCTCCGGATGACGCTCGCACTCATATCACCTTAGCTCGATATCTCGACGCCGATCGAGATGCAAATGCAGCACGGCTCCAATATGAGCGCGCACTCGATTGCAAGCCCGACAAGAACCTGAGAAAAACAGCTATGGCAGCGATTCTTCGCATGCTGATCGCAACTGACAAAATGCCGCAAGCAGATGAGTTTTCAAAAAAATGGTTGAAACAATATCCTGATGACGCAACTTGTTACTACAACCGCGCCTGGATAGCTTCACAGCTAGAGGGTGAACATGCACAAGAGTGCATTGAAGATTACCGAAAAGCGCTTGAGTTAGAACCAACACTTTCATCTATTCGCTATAATCTCGCCCTCGTTTTACTGAAAGCAGGCAAAACTACTGATGCCCTGCACGAGCTGAAAGAGTTCGTCAAGGCTCTGCCAGAAGACAGCGACAGTCAGAGCGCGCGAGATTTGATCAAAAAGCTTGAAGGCGGAAGCTGACCATTTCGAATGGCGATGCTGGACCGTTTCAGAATGGGGGCAGAGCGGTCCCTGATAAGCGAAGCGAGCGTTGGTCTGTTTGAGAACCTTCTGTTAAAGAGTAAAAGTGGTGCGAGCCCGAGATTGAAGCGCCGCTCAGTTGGATTTATGTCCGGGGAGCCAACCCACGTTAATGAGGACCTGGTCGAAGTCTCCGCCGCTCCACAACCAGATATGAATGGAAAAAATCGCTTGCTCCAGAGTTAGAGCTCCGCCGTCGACAAGTTCACGACAGCGCATGGCAGCTTTAATTTTGCTGTCATCGACTCTGGTTTTGTTGGTCAAATATTCAATAACTGAAATCTGACCTGCGTTTACTTCCTGGCAAATGTTCGCTAACTCTGTTTCGGAGAGAAACCCAAGACCATGGACGGTTTCAAGCAGTTTCGCATCCTGCTTTGCCAGGCCTGAGGTTGGTGGCGGAGAAGCTTTTCGTTTAGCAACTCGATTAAAGATATCATCGAACGTTCCCCGATTATTCGCGAACTCTCTGAGCACATCCACAGCTTTCAGCGGATCGATTTTTTGTTCACGAATTAGATCTTGCAGCTTCAGAGCGGCATCAATAGCCTTTTGACTGATCAGATTATGATTGACTAAAACATGCCCTATCGGCTGCGCTTCCATCAATCCGGTTTCAACGGCGGACAGAAGATCAAGCTCTGATACCAGACCGGATAGAACAAACATTTCACCAAGACGAAGCACATGATCGGGCCGAATTTTTCGTAAGCCACCAAATTCGAGATAATCTTCAATCGTGTCGCCATGCATCGAGGTGAGTCTTAGACTGCCGACAGCCTGGTCACGAGCAATTTTCTTATCACGCAGAAGAGCCTGAGCAGTAAGCGCTGCATACGCGACGAATTCTGATATTGCACCTTGAAGTACGAGCACTCGTCCCAGAGGTAGACCTGATGAATGGCAGGCGGCAAGCCCGGCTTCAAGTTTTTCTTTTGTAACAGCATTAGCATCAATCAGGAGTTTTCCAAGATTGTTGGTAAACTCATAATATTCGGATCTCCAGCCTTCCTCGTCTAGAGCCCGTTCTAGCGGCATTTTTTTCTGGCGCACAGCTGTTAAAGCATCGATACCTTGCTGCTCAGGCAACAGTTTATCGCGCACCAGTGCCTGCACTCGAAGCGCCGCATAGAGCTCTTCATCCGAGACAAAGCCGTTGACCGAGAGTATATGTCCAATCGGCAGACCCATCTGTCGAGCGATGGTCAAGGCATTAGTGAGATCGTGCCTGCTGATCAATTCAGATCGAACAAGCAAGTCACCAATTAACGCCGTCTTTTCCTTACGAGGAGTCTGCACAATCAAATTCTCTTCTAAAAAAACCGGTATCTTGACAGCGCCCGTGAAATTGCCAAAATTCAAGCGTAACATGTCCTAGATATCAATTCTAGAGGGGACAAACGATCCCAATTCTATACATCGATCGATAAACGATCGGGATCGATCGAGCAATATTTTCAAGTCGCCTAAACTTCTATCAGACGAACTATATATGGTGACAAACCACCGGCGATACCAGTAAAATTCAATCTGTCAGCAACCCGAAAACGTGCATCTCATGGACATTCCGTAGATATGCCACCACTAATACAAGGAAACTCCAGGCACCATT
>CAZRMH010000588.1:0-3897 GCA_964600935.1 uncultured Candidatus Obscuribacterales bacterium | reverse complement strand
CCAAAACACCAGGAGGAGGTAGAAGGCGGCCATCACGAGATCGACTGAGGTCGTCAGTGCAGAGCCTGAAATAAAACTCTGAATTTTTCTGTTTTCTTGAAGTCGGGATATGACGTCGCCGGTGGTGTGTTCTTCGAAGAACGATAACGGCAAGCTGAGCAGATGTTTGAAGAATCTGGTAAACAGCGATTGGTCCAATTTTACAGCGGTAAATGCGACTAAATAGGTCCGAATCGACGAGATCAGCGTCTGGAATAGAATTAGAATCAACACCCCAAGCAAGAGCATGTTCAACATCGAGATGCTCTTATGAACAAGCACTCGGTCGACGACCAGTTGAGTAAACATCGGCATCGCCAGTGTTAAAAGTTGCACCGCCAGTGATGCTGCGCCAATGTCGATCAAGGTTTTCGTGTGGGGTTTGAGAAGTTTGAGATATCGAGCAAAAGCAAATGGCTCATTCTCTGATTTCGCCAGAGACGGCGATGGAACCAGCTCTAGCGCGTAAAGGCTGAAGTGTCTGGCGAAATCTTCTCTGGTAATCGATATCAGATCGTTGGCAGGATCTGCGATCAGGGCGGTGGTTTTATCAATCTCATAGAGAACGACAAAATGATTATTATCCCAGTGACAGATTAACGGCAGCTTGGCTCGCATCAGACCGTCGTAGCTCGCTTTCAATCCTCGTGTCACGAAACCCAGTTTCTCAGACGCTTCTGACATTGCGGTCAAGTCTGTTCCTTGCGACGAAACTCCGGCAAGCTCTCGCAGTTTCTTCAAACTGATGTTGAAACCATAGTTTTGCATAACCATTGAGAGGCATGCGATTCCGCAGTCCATCTGGCTTTGCTGCAGAACGAGCGGATATAATTTGAATTTTTTTCGAACGAAAGTTGTAAGTGATGCCTTATTCTCACTCAGATCATCAGGCGTCTTTTTCGACGCGGCGACCGCCGTTGAAACGGCAGAGGATTCGATCGGCTCTGCTCGTTCGCTACCAGTGTTCTCTTCGATTGAAGCCGCTTTCGCCCTAAGTTGTTCTGCCCGTCTTCTCAAGGTTGAATCTAGTGCAGGTTGCTTTGCGAGAATTTCTTCGAAGGCAGGTCGTGGGATTTTTAATAGTTTGGATTCAGTCGTCGAGCGCGCCGCGGTTAGTGCCTTTCCATCGGAGTAATGAGCGTCTAGACCGATCCAATCTCGTTCTTCTGAAATAATTGCGACAGTTTTTTCAGTCCCTGATGAATTCTTCAGGAACAGCCGAACCTTACCGGTGAGCAAAACATAGATGCATTTGAGTTCAGCTTCGCTGTCGTAAATTATGTCGCCGAGTTCGAGCTGCACGATCTCGCCTTTGCCGAGAAGTTCGTCATTGAAACCGTTGTCGGATAAGCCCGTGTCGGAAGTGTTGGTAGCGCTGTTTTGAACTTCTGTCATTTGTTCTCTTGTTGCCGGCCGGATTATCTTGGCTCTCTTGGTTTGCCGATTATCTTCGATCGATAGGACATCTCTTGGAGTCCAAATTGAGCCACTCTTCAAATGAATTGGCGATCCAGTCGCGAACTAGTTGATCTTGAATCTCTGTTCTTATTTTGTCAGTCAGGTCCGTACGAAAAACCGCTTCAACACGATAAAGATGATACCTCGATACTACTTTCAGTGGCCCGATTATTTGTACCGGATTTTTTGCAAACACTTGAGACTCTAGCTCCGCCTCGAGTTGTTCTCTGCGGACCCGACCTATGTAACCGCATACAGCGCGTGTCTTCGAGTCGGTTGAGTATCGATGAGCGAGGTCAAAGAAACTGGCACCTTCGACAACTTGGGCTCGTAATTCTTGCGATGCGGCGAGCGTCGGAGAGACGATTTTGTAGAGCTCGACCTCATCGAATTTTAGTTTGTTCATCGAGTAATACCTCTCAACATCGTCATCGCCGGCAATTGCATGCCGGAAGTGCTCTGTCATTGCTTCGTGCTCACTCCAGAGACGGAGCTGCTCATCACTTATGCCGGTATTGGAGAGCCAATTGATGGTGTCATCGGCAGTGATAAGCCGTAAGTCTTTTCTGATTTCTTGTACGTTCTCGTCAATCTCGGATTGAGATATCTGAATACCATTCAATTCACAAAAACGTTTTGCGATAAGGGCCAACACGAGATCGTACAGCGACGAATCTTGCTTCGTGAGGCTCAACGCGAGTAAGGCTTGAGGCAAATCGGAATTCGCCTCAATGTAATTTCGGAGCGCCTTATTTAATTTGAACATCTTCATCACTCGACCGGAGCGGCGTCAGCGACTGAGCCTGACTAAATATAACATCGTCAGATTCTGGATGAGTGCAGTTACGGTGACTGACTAGCAGCTTTTTGGCGACGGCATAGTCCTGGTTTCGGGGTTTAACGTGAAGTCTGCAAGTTCTTGACAATCGCCATGGGTGGGGCATATAGTTTATCCACACCGTTAACTCGGCTGTTCTTACTAGAAAATGTTATTTAGCTCCGAAATGCAGGTATAGCTCTATTGGCGTGCCAATTTTGCAATTGTTCGGGGCGCTGGCGGGGTAATGTCCTATGAAGCCCATCTTCGACAAAAACGACGTTCAGATTGAATTCGCTTACGAAATTCATCACACTGAACGAGAAGCTCCGGAACTGGCCTGTCCGCGCTGCGGTCATGTTCAAGCCCGGAAGAAAAACGTCGTTTGCGCCAGCTGCAATCACATGATCCCGACGGAGTCGCCAAGGCAGAGCTGGCAAAACTTGCCGACGGCGAAAGACAGTTATCGAAAAATGGCTGAGGTGTTTTTCGACGAGGGCAAAACCAGAGAATTTCGTAAATCCAGAGGAAATTTCGGCTGGCAGATTTTCGTTCGCAATGTGTTTGTCACCATGCTGCTGGCGACTATGGTGATGGTGCCGACAGTGTTCGGTCTCAGAGCGTTTGTCGGCGAGAAAGATTGGAAGAAAGTCGAAGCAAAATTTGACGCGGTAATTGGACCGGCATTCCATCGCATTGATACCAGACCAAAAGTAGCATCTAGTGCGGTTCCCAATTCTGCTCCCAGAGCGAAAGCGGCGAAGAAATCGAAACGCGGTTCTCACAAATAGCACCGTGTGCGAGTTTCGAACGAACGCTACAGCGTAGGCGAGCCGCCTTCGGATAGCTGTGGCGGTTCTTCCTCGACTACTTTCGGCGTAATCAGCAACATCAGCTCTGTTCGGTTTCGACCTTTGAAGGTTGTTCTGAAGAATGCTCCAAGAACAGGCATTTCTGCGAAGTATGGAACTTTGGAAAGAATCGCGGCCTCTTGTTCGGTAAACAGACCGCCTATGGTGATCGTCTGTCCATCCTTTATCCTGATTTCCTGTGTGATGATGTCACGAACGTTCAGCAATGTCACTGTGGTCTGGTTTGCGCCTGCACCGAATGTCTGAGGCGCGCCGAGTGGCGTGGACACTTGCGGACGAATGCGAACTCGAACGAAACCATCTTCGGTGACTTTGGGCAGGACGTTCAAAAAGATGCCGGCCTTGGCGAGTTCGACGTTGGTTGTCACTACGCCTAAACTGACTGTGGACGTAACTTTGTGAACGACTTCGTTCGCTATTGTAATCAGTGCTTCCGTGTTATCGACAACGACCAGGCTTGGATTGGCGATCACTTTTGCTTTGTTGGTCTGCAGCAAAAGTTGCAGGTTCAAATTGACAGCCGTCGGGATGGTGGCAATGTTAGCTGCGCCACCGCCGCTGCCACCAAGCGTTAAGAAGTCAAATCCGCTGGCAGAGCTTGGAACTGGCTGAACGCCTGCGATGCTGGGGAAAACTGTAGGTAGCAGGGAACCAACCAGACCGGTGAATGCAGTTCCCGGACCAGCGGCTGTCGTGCTGGTTCCAGTGAAT
>CAZRMH010000587.1:0-3955 GCA_964600935.1 uncultured Candidatus Obscuribacterales bacterium | reverse complement strand
GCCGATGCCCCAGCAGCGTCGCCTGTGACAGCCTCCAGTACCGGCACGCCGTCCATCAAGCATATTCCGCCAGAAATTCGTAAAGCCTGCATGATTCTGGGCGTTCGACCGGAAGACATGACTAAAGAACTGGTCAATAAAGAGTGGAAGCGCCAGATTGCCGCCTGTCACCCGGACTTGGGTGGCGACACGGAGACTTCTATTTATTTGAACACCGCCAAAGATACGCTTATTAGATGGCTCGACCAGAATACGCCGAAGCTCGGCGGAAAGTTTGGACAAAAGGGTAGTTCATCTCCCTTTACCGGAAAGACCAAGTCAGACGAAAAATCTTGATATAGTAAAACGACCTGAGAGGTTGTTTTCATGTCCAAGAATGTGGTCGCTATCGTTGGTCGACCAAATGTCGGGAAATCTACATTTTTTAATCGCTGCCTGGGCAGGCGCCATGCCATTGTTGACGATCGTCCTGGCGTCACACGCGACCGCTTGTATATTGAAACCGATTGGTCCGGTCATGATTTTGTCCTGGTAGATACAGGCGGAATCATCACGAATAGTGAAGAACCGATGGCTGCCAATGTGCGTGAACAAGTCAAAATGGCAATTGATGAGGCCGATGTAATCGTTTTCATGGTGGACGGAAAAGAAGGACCCACCGGTCAAGATGAAGACGTTGCGAATATGTTGAGAAGAAGCAAGAAACCAGTGATTCTTGCTGTAAACAAAATCGATAGGCCGAATGAAGAGATCAACGTCCCGGAATTTTTCTCCCTGGGATTAGGAGAACCACACTCGCTGTCAGCATCGCGCGGCACTGGTGGAGTGGGCGATTTGCTCGATTTGATCGTCGGAAATTTCAAGAAGAGTTCCAAAACAAAATACGAACCGACTGTCGATGAAGACGGCAACGAAATCATCAAATCGGAAGCTGACATCAACAGCGAACCGTTTTCGATCGCCATAGTTGGTAAACCAAACGTTGGCAAATCCTCAATCTTGAACGTTTTATGCGGGAAAGAAAGAACGATTGTCTCCCCCGTAGCTGGCACCACCCGTGATGCCATAGATACTCCGATCAAGTTTAAAGGTCGTGATATTACTCTTGTAGATACTGCCGGTATCCGAAGAAAATCACGCGTAGATTACGGTATTGAGGGCTTTGCTGTTGTTCGCGCCATTCGTGCGATCGACCACTCGGACGTCACGGTTCACGTCCTCGACGCTGCGGAACCGATTACCGATCAAGATCAAAAAATTGCAGCCAAGATCGAAGAAGCCGGACGAGGCGTAGTCATTGTTTTCAACAAATGGGATTTGATTGAAGAAAAAAGTTCGAAAACAATGAACGACATGATTGATGAAGTGAAGCATGAGATGCGTCACGTCGGTTACGCCGAAGTGCTCTTCACCAGCGCGCTCAACAAAATACGCGTTCAGAAAATTGTTGAAGCTTGCGAACGTGCGTACGCGCAAACACATCGCCGGATCACGACCACTCTGGTCAACCAGGTGATCAGTGAAGCGTATGCTCTAGTGCCACCGCCAGCGAGTAAACGAGGCAAACGCCTCAAAGTTTATTACGCCACGCAAGTGTCATCGGCTCCGCCCACCTTTATATTGTTCGTCAACGATCCAAAACTGCTAGGAGCCAACTACAAAGTTTATCTGGAAAGAAAACTAAGAGAAGCTTTCGGTTTTGCCGGAACACCTATCAGAATCGCAGCGCGCGCGAAGAAGACTAAGGACTGACAATGACTATCGCCTACGCCATCGGAATTATTATCCTGGGCTATTTGCTGGGGTCGATTCCGACTGGTTACTGGGTTGTGAAATCATTAAAAGGAATCGACATTCGTCAAGTCGGCAGCGGCTCCACCGGTGCTACAAATGTGTTGCGTGCCGCGGGCAAAGGCGCCGGATTATTCGTACTGGTCGCCGACGTGATGAAGGGATTTATCCCGGTTTACTGCGCATCTTTACTGGAGTCATCACTCTGGAGTGCGCTGCCATTTTACCAACCGTACATGATACCAGCAGCAGTGGCAATCATCGCCATCATCGGACACAGCAAATCGATCTTTCTCAACTTCACTGGCGGCAAGAGTGCAGCAACGACGTTGGGCACGCTGTATGGTTTAAACCCACTGGCAGCCACTCTGACTTTCGGTCTCTGGATTCTAATCGTCGCGACGACCAAAATCGTTTCACTGGCTTCGATTATCGCAGCGGTTGCTTGTCCGATTTTGATGATTGTTTGCGGAGCACCACCTGTGGTGATTGGCTTTTCCGTAGTGGCGGCAGCATATGTGGTTTTACGTCATAAAGCCAACATACAAAGAATCATGGCAGGCACCGAAGCAAAACTCGGAGACAAACCGAAGACCGTGGAGGCAGCAGCGGATAAAGCTGAGAACGTGCCGACAAACGGACAAGGCGAATCAAAGTAATGTGAACCACAGAACAACGCAGTCGTCTTCGACAAAATGGAACTACATCAAATGAACGGAACGCAATACGCAATTGATTAGCGATACGACAGCGAAGCAGAACTAAATTATTTCAAGCGAAGAATTGATCAACGTCATAACATAAATGAAAGTTCAGAAAACGATTTTGATGACAGTTGGTGGAAACAAGCCTCTAATGGCTGCGTCGGTGGGTTTAGTGGAGGAATGAAAATGAGCAAGAAGTCAAAAGGATCTCTTCTTCTCTCCGGTGCATCGCTTGCCGCGCTGTTTCTATTTGGCATGGTCGCGCCGGACTGGAATGGAAGTTCACCCCTGGCAGTGCATGCCGCGCAGGCAGCACCCGCCACCAAGAAGGTGGAAAAAGAAGAGAAGCCAAAAACATTCTCGACAGTTGGTCTGACGCCAGACGAGAAGGTCAACGTCGCGGTGTACGAGAAAAGTTACCGCGCAGTCGTCAACATCGCACCTCTGCAAACAGCCGAACAAGTTTATTTCTACGGTCATGATGCACAGCAAGAAGGCATAGGCTCAGGCGTTGTAATTAGCCCTGAGGGTCACATCGTCACCAATAATCACGTCACCGGCGACGCAAACGCAGTCAAGGTAACGTTCTACGATGGTACAAGTTTGCCTGCGCGAGTTATCGGCGTTGATCCTTCTAATGATCTTGCCGTTTTAAAAATCGCCGGAGAAGCTGGAAAGAAATTTTCCTTCGTGGAATGGGGTGATTCATCGAATCTTCAACCGGGTCGACGTGTGTTCGCCATCGGCAATCCATTTGGTTTAGACCACACAATGACCTCTGGTATCGTTTCCAGTTTGAATAGAACATTTACAACGCCCAATAAACGACTAATAAAAGGAATCATCCAAACTGATGCCGCGATCAATCCGGGCAACTCGGGCGGACCACTACTCGACACGCAAGGCAAAGTCATAGGCATCACGACTGCGATTCTGAGCCGCTCCGGTCAGTCAGCCGGGATTGGCTTGGCAATCCCATCCAATATCACTAAGACGCTTGTGCCTGAGCTGATTGCTCACGGTGTGGTCAGACGACCTGACCTCGGAATCGTACTCCTGCACCCGGAAGGTGTTAGAGTCAAAGAGGGAATTCTGGCGGGTCTGCGCGTCATTCAGCTCGATCCAAAAGGTCCAGCCAGAGAAGCCGGTTTACAAGTCCCCCGTCTGGTGAGCTACCAGATTGGCAACATGGTTATGAAACAATACGACAAGAGTCTTGCCGATTTGATTCTCTCAGTCGACAACATTCAGATAAGAAACGTTGATGATTTGCTGTCCTACATCGAGAAGAAACAACCAGGTCAAGTGGTAAATCTCACAGTTCTACGTAATGACCCGGATAAAGGACCGAAAATCATAAAAATTCCAGTAAAATTAGCGGTTACTCGGACAGACTAATCTCATTAGATGCGGAGAGGACATTGGCAAGAATTTTGGTAATAGATGATGACCACGCCATC
>CAZRMH010000586.1:0-3973 GCA_964600935.1 uncultured Candidatus Obscuribacterales bacterium | reverse complement strand
TAATCCATCCATCTTTGTGTCTTTGGATAATTCGATTGGTGGTGTTTCGCGTACCGTCGCCAGCGCTTGCAGCGTTTCAACCTGAATCTCGAAACCCCCATTTTTGTGCGCTTGCGCAACAAGTTTGCCGGAAATTCTTACCGGTGTTTCCAGTGAAAGTTCGCGAGCCCTGGCGAGTAAAGAATCGCTTTCGATGACAGTCTGCATTACTCCTGAAGCGTCGCGCACGTTGACGAAAAGCACTTTGCCTAAATCTCGCATCGAGTGGACGTGTCCGGCGATCTGCACTACTTCGCCTTCTTGGGAGTAGGCCTGCTTAATCGATAATCGTTCTGTACTCATAACGCCTCCAAAAAAAATGACCGCAACTCTTGAAGTTGCGGTCGTCGTGTTTTCGTTCAGTTGCTTTATTCGCTAGCAGCAAAGACGAGACGACCGCGTTGGGCGGTTATCATCGTCGTTATTATTGCTGAGAGCGAAACTCAAAATCACTGTTTTAGCCTGTGATCGAACTCCGCGCAGATGCGGAGCGACTGAATACTTACTTTCGCATATTAACTCTGGAATTTAGCCGCGTCAACCAAGTGTAAACGCGATTGTGAATGGCCAGAATTTCAAACCGAACCGGCGGCGCTATCTGAACACTGTACGAGAAAAGCTAGTCTTTACCAGTTTCGATCGCTTTTTCAGTTTCGTCACTAGGTGCGAATTTAGTTTCTTCGGCCAACTTCGGATTCAATCTGTCGACGTTGAGAATGTCACCAAGCATCCAGGCGAAGATGTCTTTCTCTCCATCTTCCGGTCTAAGCTCGTCAGCGAAATTGATGTCTTTGCCTTCCAATTTTTTGATTTTCGCGACTGGTCGGTCGCCATCAATATATGTTAGGTGATCTACGTTTTTGAACGCTCTCGCTAATTTTACGTCTGTCTTGTCTCTTAATTTGCGCACTGCATCTTGCGAGACTAGTGGTACCGCCTTTAGTGCATCTCCTGGAAGGAACAGTGCGCTGGATAGAGGCGTGATGCCGTCGTTGAGAGCGTAAAGGAAGGCAGGCTTGTTGTTCTCTCTCCAGCTCTTATTCACTTCAACTGAGGCGATGTCGCGGTTCAACATTTTAAGAACGGGATGCTCTCGGCCTACGTGTGCTGGAAACTTCACTGTCAGGAAAGTGATTGGATACATCGCAGCGTTTTCGAGATATCTCTCTGCGGTCGGCTCCAGGTAGGGATTATGAATGTAGCCACCATATGTGATGAGCTTGCGTTTGATATGCAAATTAGTTTCGTTCAGTTTTTGCAATCTGAAGTTGGTTGTTTTTTCCGGTGCGACTTCACCTTTTGGTCCAAACAACAATCTTGATTTGAACTTGCCGCCATCTGGAATGGCGTTATCGACGTCGTCCCAAGCGAGGTCAGCAAGAAGGTTTTGATTGCGATTGAAATAGAGTTTGAGGGCGAGGCTGTGGTCTACTCGAGTCCACGGCATAGATATCCGTTTATACAAACTGTATTGCATCCAGTCGCCGCTGAACAGAGGCGAGCCGTGAAACGGCGAACCGAGCGCCATTAGCGCTTTGATTTTGGATTCGGTGTCGGGGTTCTGCATCGACTCGTAGCAGAGGTTGCCACCCATGCTGAGCGCGACCAGAGTTATTGGGCGTTCGTTAGATGCGCTGTATAAACGATCGATCTCTTTCTGGAACTTTGGAATTGTGTTTTCCAGACGGACTAGCGTCGGATAACGACAGAAGTAGATTTTGTAGTTTTTGTTGAAAGTCGGGTCTTTCTTAAAATGCTCGGCGACTTTGCCCCATCTGAAGTTTGGCCAGAACTCACCGCGCAGGCCATGCACCATGAGAAGTGGGCTGCGATCACCTAGAGGCGCATCGTCATAGGCATAAATTGCTACTTCTGTTGGAGACTTCTTCAGTGTTTTTTTGCGACTGGGCGCTGGACCATACTGAAGTCCTGGGTTTGTCGACGTTGAGCCTTCTGTTGACCCGGTCGAAGTGACTGTTGATGTCAAGCGAGGGGGTTCAGCATTTGAGGGCATATAGCTGGTGGCAGATAGTGAAACCGCTGTGAAAGCGCTCAATGCGAGCCGAACAATCCAGGTTCCTTCGGGATGGTACATTATCTTGGTCACCGTTTGAGTGGGCGAGATGCCCTTAGGAATAGTCAAGTAAGAAGCGATTTTTCATTTGTTTAGCGTACACCTCACCAAGATTATCAGATAATCCTCTATGCTTAACTCAGACAAATCAGGAGCTCCGGAAAGATTAATGCGTAACCCGAGAATATGTGTCTTTTTCTCAGATACGGGTGGTGGTCACCGAAGCGCGGCTGAAGCCGTAGAGCAAGGTTTGCTGGACCTTCTTAATGAAGTAGAGCCTGACAGTCCATCGGCGGAAATCATCGTAGACAACGGTGTTGAAAAGAGTCACCCTGTAAATCGATTTTTCGTCGACCTTTACAATTGCCTGCTTCGCTACAATCAGGCCGGGATGAAGTATTACTACTGGTTCATCGAGCAGACCAAGCCGAATGATTCTGAATTCGGCTATCAATGCACGAAGCCGTACCTGTTAAAACTGTTCGAGGAAGCTGATGTCGATATGATCGTCTCAGTGCACCCGATGAGCAACCACTATCTCGCCCGCGCCATCAGCGAATGTGGCAGGAAGATCAAGTTGGTCACTGTGGTGACGGATCCAAACGGCGACTTCTGGAGCGGCTGGGCGTGCAATGATGCGGATCTGACTATCGTTCCTAATGATCTTGGTCGTGAACGATTAATTGCTCTTGGTGTAAAACCCGAGAAGATCATGGTTTCTGGAATGCCGGTCCATCCGAATTTCGTCAAGCCCCCGACGACGAGTCGAGATGAATTTATTGCACATCTTGGTCTTTCGCCGAACAAACCTACCATTTGCTTTAACGCCGGATGGGCTGGCGGTGGAAACACTGTTGCAATCTATCGAGCTCTGGCAGCCAGCGGACTTAATGCTCAAGCCATATTCCTCTGCGGTCACAATAACGACTTGTATGAAAGCATGAAAAAGGAAGCACGCAACTCCGGCATTCCTACAGCCGTTCTGCCGTTTCACGACAGAATGTCTGATTTGATGAGTGCAGTTGATTTGATGGTAACTAAAGCTGGTGGTCTAACATCATTTGAAGGTCTCGCCAGTCACCTGCCGATGGCTATCGATATGATCACCAAACCGATGCCTCAAGAAATGGGTACGGCCAAGATTCTTTGTGACGAAGGTGTTGCTCGTGCAATCACTAAGCCGGAAGACATTATTGATATCGTCGCTAACGTGAAGATTCGCGATCCGCAAAATCCGATGAAATTGCCGAGTGCTTATGGTCTCGACAAAGTGGGAGCGGTTTATGACATTGCCAGTGCTGTTCTGAAGCTTGCTGGTGTGAAGCTAAAGCCGGCTTCCGAACGAGTGTACTCGGTACGCTCGGTCAATTAGGCTAATTGCCAGACTAACGATTTAAGGGCGTCGCTTGCGGCGCCCTTCTGTTTTTTATGAGCTGAAACACCGTTCGCGATGCAATTAAGAAACTGTTGTATCAGGTCATGTAGCGCCGAGATCTGGTTGATAATTAAAAATGTGGAGCTAGTGGAGTCGACAAATTGAAACTTTCAGTTCGAGTAGAAGGATCGAGTGCAGGTAAAGTCGATGTCGTACTGATACACGGAACCGGCTCCTCATCTGAGATGTGGAAGGCGCAAGCCGATGCGCTCAGCAAGTCCGGCTATCGTTGTTTCTTGTTGGACCTTCGAGGACACGGACAGACTCACGAGCCTGAAGAACCAACCGATCTCAATGTTCATGTTTCAGATGTTTTGGAAACTTTGGAGGACGCAGGAATAAGCTTTCCAGCAGCGTTTCTCGGGCATTCGTTAGGATCCATAATCAGTTTGCGAATCGCCCAGACTCAACCTGAATTAACTCAC
>CAZRMH010000585.1:0-3974 GCA_964600935.1 uncultured Candidatus Obscuribacterales bacterium | reverse complement strand
TTCCCCGGCAGAGCCTTTTCGAGAGGCAGCGGTCTAAAGACCTGACGTGTAGTGTCCCAGAAATAGACATGCACTTTGTCGCGCGCATCGAATAGTGATTCTTTCAAAAATGCAAACGGCAGAATTTGTTCGTAACCATTGATGCTCAGGCAGTTTCGGATGTCTCGTTGAAGTTGCGGCATTTTCGTCATACCGTCGATTGCATTGCGGCAGATGTAGGCGCCATTGTAATTGTCAGGAAGTCCGACCAGCAAAACTTGCGGATCACCCTCGATTTTGTCGTACAACTGATGCAGCGCTACTCGAATGGCATTGGCTTCGTGACCGGCTTTTGACCATGCTTGATTGTTTGTCCATAGACCTGCAAAACACAGAGCGGAGAAACATGTTCCGACCACAATCCGAAGCGCAGGAGAACCAAGCTTGGATAGAAAAGCATTCGAGCTCGGTCGATCTTTTGAAGTGTTGTCGTCGGAACTCTTGCTGGTTGAGCTGGATTTATCGTTTGCAGTTTCAAAAAGTTTCTTTCGTTGTGGAACGATAAACGCCATTGCAAGAAGCAAGCTTAGTGCAACAGTCGCTACGTGAGCCAGTCGAGCACCTTGCAAATCATCAGAGATCGTGAATATTTTGTACACCGGCGCGAAACAGAACGCTAGAAATATGCCGTTGAAGATGAACAGACGGAGCAGTCTTTTTTCGAGGAATACGTTCAAAGCGACGAGCACTGATGTGACGATCAGCGTAATTGTCCAGGCTCTGGTGATGAAATTGTGGGCATCCATCAAGCCCTTGTTGAGCGGGATGAGGAACATTCGCAGTCCGTGCAGCCAGCTGAGAACAAAGTGTTTCATGTCCGCGATGAAGAATAGTGAATCGTCATATCCGCCGACGAATGTACCAAGGGCGTAACGTCGGACAGCGAAGTAAACGACCACCATGAGCCAGAAAATGAAAGATGGTTTTACAACATCGATGGCCCACTTGATCAGATACTTTGCATTGAGTTTCGCTTGCGGATCCTTTAATAGGGCGTTTGGTCCCAGTAATGCTTCGTACAGCATGAACGCTGGAGGCAGTGTCAGAGCCATCTCTTTTGAGAGTAAACCAAGAGCGAATGAAACCATTGTGGCGGTTAACCACCGCACGTTTCCGCCTTTGCGCCAGCGCAAATAGAAGTAGAAAGAGGCAACGTAGAAGGCGGTGACGACTGCATCTACACGCCCAGTGATCCAGGAAACCGCTTCCGTGTGCAGTGGATACAATCCGAATATCAGTGAGACCGTGAACGGATAAAGCCAGACCAACTTACTCGTGGATGACGCGGATTCGTTTGTGAATGTCCCGGAGCGCGAAGGTAAAACAGTTCTGTTGACGGACTCGGTCGAATTGTTGGAAGAGTGAGCGGATGCAACCGAATGGGACGTTTCCGAGAGGTGATGTCCATCGGCATGATCAGTGGTTCCAGCTCCGTGATAAAACACCGAATCAACCACATCGGTTCTTGCATCTTGCAAAAATATGCGGGCCGTGAAAAACAGAAACACTGTTGCCGTCAGGTGAAATAGCACATTCGTGATGTGAAATCCCAGTCCGTCAATTCGCCAGCCGAGGTAATCGGTGACCATGAAAACTGAAATCAGTGGGCGATAGAAACGAGTCGTGGTTCCATCAAGCCAGGAGCTGTGGAAGTTTTTCCAGATCAACTCCGGATGTTTGACTGCCTCGCGAAGCCAGGTCAAATGGACAAAGTCATCGCCTAGAAAAAAATTGAAGAGCACGGGGGAATATGCCAGAACAGTGGCTATAACCACCAGTGACACCAGGGCGAATGCAATTAGAGAGGATTTGTCGCGGTTATTTTCAACTGCAGAAGAACTCTCTCTGCTAGATACAGCTTGCATGTCGCGCTCCATTGAATCAGTTCGTCTTCAACGATTCGATCGCGACTTCGTAAGCCGGGCGATCGTCAATGTGGCAGCGAATCTGATCTTTTTGTTTGATAGGTTTGGCAGGCACTCCAGCAACCACCATATTCGGTTCCACGTTGTGACTGACGACAGAACCGCCAGCGACAATCGCGCCTTTGCCAATTCGAACGCGAGGCAAGAGCAGCACCCGGGCACCAACGATCACGCCTGATTCCAGATACGGTCCTTCTCTTCCGATCTGGCACGGCGGATGCAGGCTGTCCGTTGTGCAAGACATCGGGTAGAAGTGAACGTTGTCTTCGCAGGTTGTATATGTGGCGATGAATACGTTGTTGTGGAATCTGCAGTTATCGCCGATTTTGATTTGACCATCGGATTGCGAGAGTGTACCAAAACTGCAGTTGTCACCGAAACGGCTTTCTTCTCTTATAACAGCGCGATTTCCTGTTTGGAAATTCACACCGAAAGTGCAGTTAGCGTACAAAATCGTTCCAGAACGAATGACACTGTTTGCGCCGATCGTCACTGGTGGGTTCTCATAGTTTTCGTCTTTGAGATAGCCCACCAGACGTTCACCGATTATGCATTGTGCGCCGATGAAGGTATCTTTGCCGATCACTGCGTTTTCGTAGACGATCGCACCAGTTTGAATAGTGACACCATCGGCGATTTTTGCACTATCTTTGATGACCACAAAATCTTCAATAGTCACATTCTTTCCGATTTCGGCGGCGCCGCTGATCGAAGCGTTTGTGGCTATTTGTCCAGTTTTTTTCATCGTGTCCCAGCGATCTGATTAACCCAACAGTGTCGGAACCGCGACTGGAGCGACAACTGCAGTCGAGGATTTCGCCATGATGTCGGTGATTGTCTTGGCTACATAGATGATGTCGTCCGTGTTCAATTCCGGATACATCGGCAGTGACAGAACTTCTTTTGCGGCTTTTTCCGAATTTGGGAAATCACCTTTTTTGTATTTCAATTTCTTGAACGCCGCTTGCATGTGCAGTGGAACCGGGTAATAACACATCGAACCGATGCCTTTGTCTGCGAGCTCTTTGATGAGACTTTCGCGCTCAGCGTTTTCCGAAGCTTTGATGTTGGATGCGTGGACTCTGATTGTGTATTGGTGCCACACGTGGGTCAAATCTTGAAGCGTTGCTGAATGTCCATCGATTGTCACTGATGGAATTGTGATACCAGGGCAGCCCTTCAAAGCCGATGAGTAGAGTCTTGCGACACCATCACGGCGCTTGTTCCACTCTTTGAGATATGGAAGTTTAGTTCTCAGTGCCACTGCCTGTAGTTCGTCGAGTCTGCTATTGACTCCGAGTTCGTCGTGGAAATAACGGCGGTGCATGCCGTGAGCTCTCAAACGACGTAAGCGATCGTTCAGCTCATCGCTGCTGGTGACGACCATACCGGCGTCGCCGCAAGCGCCCAGGTTTTTAGTTGGGTAGAAACTTGTACAAGCTACGTCGCCGAAACTTCCGGTCGGTTTGCCTCTATATGTAGCTCCAATACCTTGAGCGTTATCTTCGATAACCTTGAGTCCGTGCTTGTTTGCGATTGCCATGATGGCATCCATGTCGGATGGCAAACCATACAAATGTACTGGCAAAATCGCTTTGGTTTTCTTAGTGATTGCCTTTTCAATCAACCGGGGATCCATATTGAATGAATTCGGTTCGATGTCTACGAAAACTGGTTTTGCGCCGCGAAGTGCGATTGCTTCTACAGTTGCGGCGAAAGTAAATGGGGTAGTGATGACTTCATCGCCAGGTCCGATATCGAGGCACCAGAGGGCGAGAATCAACGCGTCAGTGCCGTTTGCGACGCCGATACCGTGCTTGGCACCGCATACCTGCGCGACTTCCTTTTCAAGTTCCGCTACGTGTTCGCCTAGGATGTAATTGCCGCTTCGCAATACCTCGAGAACTGCAGTCTCGATGGCTGGACCGACTTGATTGTATTGCGCACGGAGATTGAGAATCGGGACGCGTTGTGTCATGTACGGTGTTCCTTAGACTCTACAGAACGGAT
>CAZRMH010000584.1:0-4061 GCA_964600935.1 uncultured Candidatus Obscuribacterales bacterium | reverse complement strand
GGTTAGTGCCTCTGAAACCTCAAGCTTGAGCAATGAGATTTTTTTGAGAGGAAGCAAACTGACTAATTCGTCGGTTGAGTCGGTTGAATACAATGGACAAAAAGCAACACCCACTGAGATAAAACGTTCAGGGCGAGGTCTTCTAAAGAAGGGTGATGCTGTGCTTCTGATGTCAGGGAAGCTGCCGAAAGTTCCTGAAAAAATCTCCGATGGCTTTCTTGCTTTTAGCGGCGAACTGGAGAACGTGGACACACCACTCACCGGCGCGCATTTGATTTTCAAAAATCACGAAGTAGCTAATGGTCGGTTTCTCGAAATAAGAATAGATTCTGATTCTGTTAAGAAGGTACCGAAACTGGAAGTAGTCGTTGATGATGCAGCGAAGGATGAAAAGGAAGAGGACGGGAAAACGCTCTTACCATCTGAAAATAAATGAATCAGATAGGCGCACCAGCGTCTAAAAAGCAATCTTCGACTATCATCTGTAGCTATCTGTCCAGTCACGAGGGCGTACTGAGAATGAGAATTGTTGCAATCAGCGATATTCACAACCATGAAGTCGATCTTCCGGAAGGCGATCTTCTTGTCGTTGGCGGTGATGTCTCCGCAAGCGGGACCAAGGCAGAGATTTCGCAGTTCAACTCATATCTCGAGAAACAGTCGCATAAGTTTAAACATCCACCGCTGGTAGTGGCAGGAAATCACGACTACCTTTTTCAGAAAAATCGACCGTTAGCCGAATTATTGTTGACTGCGGGCACTTACTTAGAAGATGACCTCGTCATAATCGACGGTATAAAAATCTACGGCAGTCCATGGACACCAGTATTTTACGACTGGGCGTTTATGCTTGAGCGCGGCAAAGAAATTCGAACTTATTGGGATCTAATCCCAGAGGGTCTCGACGTTCTAATTACGCACGGTCCACCGCAGGGAATTCTAGATTTCTGCGGCGAAAATGTCGGATGTTCTGATTTGCTCGATGTCATCACCAGAAAGTTGAAGCACCCTCCGCAGTATCACCTCTTCGGGCACATTCACGAGGGACACGGCGAAGTTTTAACTGAACGCACGAAGTTCTACAACATTTCGATCTGCGACCGGAAGTACAATCCCTCCAACCCGGTAACAGTGTTAGATGTCTTCAGCGCTGGCAACTAGTTCTACTTCGACGGGCGGTTGACTTTGACACGGATCAGGTCGTCAGCAACAACGACGTCAGGGAAAATCGGTGACGCCTGATCGACAAATTCCTGGTGAGAGGTGTACCTGGGGGAGAAGTGAGTCAACGCAAGTTGCTTTGCACCGGCGTCGCGCGCGAGTGTTGCCGATTGCTCTGCCGTCATGTGAAAGTGGTCGTGAGCCTCACGCATCTCGCTGTTCAAATACGTAGACTCGGCGACCAGGAGAGTAACATCCTGCGCCAGTTTTCGAGCGCCATTGCATGGTCGCGTATCCATAACCAGAGCCATCGATTGTCCAGCTTTAGTAACGCTAACATCCTCTAGTTTGATAGTGGCACCATTTATGGTGACTGCTCCTTCCTTACGTAAAGTGCCGACCATAGGTCCCGATATTCCATGTTTTGCTAAAAGATCCGGCAGCATCGTTCTGCCATCGGCCTCCTGTAAGCGATATCCATAACAATCGACACTGTGCTCCAGTGCGGCTGCGTGAAGGCTGAGCGAATTGTTATTGAATAATTCAACAATTTCATCGCGCTGAATTCGGAAAGGACGAGGCACTATTTTTGCTGCATCGTGAAAAATCGTCGCATTACGCAAACGGTCGAAATAGACTTGTCCACTGGCCGGAAAGAAAACCTCAACCGCATGTGGTGTACCATCCAACGATAATCGTTGAATTACTCCGGCTAGTCCCAGACAGTGATCGCCGTGAAAGTGCGTGATGGCGATGTGTGTAATTCGCGTAGCACTGATGCCGGCGAGCGTCATCTGACGCTGGGTTCCCTCGCCTGGATCGAACAACACGCCGATGTCATCCCAAAAGAGAAACATGGCATTGTGATTCCGAGTCTTGGTTGGAACCTGGCTGCTAGTGCCAAGAAATACGATTTCGCGTGTTGACATTTTCTTCGTTAACTCTCGGGATCACACTCGCGGACGTTGCATCTCGAAGGTTGAGTCTGTTCGACAATACGCACTTCCACCCAACCTTCCGACAGGCTGCAGCTCCTCATGAACAATCGATTTACCATCCCAAAGTTTATCATCTACATGAATACAAACTATTTTTCCTAAAACTATGCTCGACTTTGGCAGTTCAATTCGTTGAAACAAACGGCACTCCATTGATACCATTGCTTCTTTTACCCGAGGCGGTTTAATGAACCTGGAGGCTTCTGGAGTCAATTCAGTTTGCTCGAATTCACTAATTGATGAATCAAATTCGGCGCTCGATCTGTTCATCTTATCTGCCAGCGGCAGACTTACGATATTCACAACAAATTCTTCTGTCTCTAAAATGTTAGCAAGCGTATCTTTTGGAACATAGGTCACCGTGCCATTGTCCAACTTCTTGCGTTTCATTCCTATGCCAAGACCTAAAATCGCAGGCTCGGCTGAGAAGGCGTTGAAAAACGAGAATGGTGCCAGATTCAGATCGCCATTCATATTTTGGCTTGAGACCCATGCAATTGGTCGAGGTGCTACACATCCAACTAATACGGAATAAACATCATCTGATTCGTTGTTTTCGCAATCGATAATCATTCAAGCACCTGAAGCTCGCAAAAAAGAGCGGGCACCCAATGCGTGCCACGCTCAAATAATAGCATTTGCCGGTTATTTCGTCTTTTTCGACTTAGCCTTTGGTTTGGACTTGGCAGGTTTCTTCACGAAATCCTGTTCGTTTATGACTTTACCGCGCCACTGTTTAACGATGTAAACGACTGTTCCACGCTTGACCAAGCCATAAAGTTGCATGATGTCTTTATTCGAATGTCTTATGCATCCATGACTGACATCCTGGCGAATTTTTGTTGGAGCATTTGTTCCGTGCAGGGCGATGTCGAATTTGTTCAGATTGATCTTGGCGACGCCAAGCCCATTGCGCTTGTCCTTGATGTACGGCTCAACCGGTCTCTGCTTCGGATCAATTGATTTTGTCGGAGTCCACTTTGGATTGAGCTCCTTTTTCACAACGAGGTAGCGACCGGGAGGAGTCGGCGTGGCATCCTTTCCAATCGAATTAGAAATAGACGTGAGCCTGACAAGCTCGTCTTTCTGAAGCTGCAAAACATGAGTGTAGTGGCTGCTCAAATCGACAATCACGACAACTGGCTCAAACGAGTGATATCCGTTCGTCCTAATGGTAGGACCTAATACATAATGCCCGTTCACAAATGGACTACGCACCACTGGAGGTGGCGTCTGAACAGGCGCGCCTGGAGGACCTACTGCAGGTGGCACGACAGCCGCAGTTGGTGCTGCGTTGGTAGCAGCAACTAGCGGCGGTCTAGGAGCTGATTTGGTTGGTGAGAGATGGGGTCTTGGATTTGTCTTAAGCGGAGTAGACAGAGCCTTGGCGGGCGTATTCTGATTTGGTGTCGCCCCTGATACCGCTTCAACCGACGTGAGAGTTACGCTGCAGAATACTAAAGCGATAATCGATGCGCGAATTTTGGACTGAATCATCTTGGACCTCGTCTTCGATCGGACCGGGCTGCCATACTTCGCACTTCTCGTTTCGGAGCTGTGGGCGGCTCACTGTGTTTCGTAGCACAGTCGGCGCCGGTTGAGGCTCTGATGCAGTGATTCCAGGACTACGATCTACCGAGATTTACTTTGACTACTCTTTGAAAACGGTGCTGCACGTCCGGCAGTAGGTTTGCGAACAGCTCTGGCGAACCTCGTGGCTGACTTATTTGCGCCAGTAGCGGCCGGCGGTTTATGCGCGTCCTCAGCGACCGACACTCGTTTCACAGGTTTAATTGCGGTCATACCGGCTGAGCCTTTATGGACAGCCTTGTTGTCTTTCGATCCAGCAATTTTGTTTGTGCCCTTTGACACTCTGTTCCTTGTGGTCGCTTGCTCAACAGG
>CAZRMH010000583.1:0-4105 GCA_964600935.1 uncultured Candidatus Obscuribacterales bacterium | reverse complement strand
GTCTCGTTTTCTCGACTCCGTAAAATCAAAAAGTGTTTGTGACGATGTGGCATAAACCCAGACTCGCGCAGTTCGCATGTTTCGCGGGTCCTGGCGGTCTTGCATTTTTACGGGTGTATCATCAGTCCAAATCACATCAGATCTGAGGATTTTCTCTTTCATCTTCAAATAGAGTGGCTCAAGTCGATCGGCTGTGGCAGCCATCCAATCGCACATTGTAGACCGCGCAATTTTTGCACCATCTCGTCGAAAAATTCCTTCCAGTCTGTTCAATGGGAGATGATCCGCGAACTTGCTTGTCGCGACGTAAGCCAACATGCTGGGCGCTGCTAGCCCTCTTTCCATGACGCCTGCTGGCTTGGGTGCGATAATCACTTGCTCTGCGCACTTTTTGCAGGCGCGCTTGATTTGAACGTATTCAATCACTTGAACCGAAGACGGACTGTAGGTGTATTGTTCCGTTGTTTCCGAGCCCATAGGTTCTCTAATCACGTTGCAGCAAGGGCAAGGTCTTTCGTCTTCAGGAACATCGTAGGTAACGGTTTTGCGAGGAAGCTCTTTCTCCGGCTTTCGGCGTCCATGTGCCTTCTTCAGTACTACGACTACAGATAGTTCGCCCGACTCTTCGATTGAATCTACGACAGGTTCTGACTCGAAAAGACGGAGTTGTCCTTCAGAAAGTGATTCGCTTTTCTTGCCGTAACGATTACGAAGAAGCTCTTGCAGCACGCCTTGCACGTTCTGCAGTTGTTCATGCATGTTTAAAATTAAGCGCTGACAATCTTCGAGATTGTCCGGAAGTTTCAGTTTGCCTTGATCGAGCATGGTATCGCAAATGGTGGCGGTGCAACATTTGAATTTTACCGCACCCCACGCTGAATTGCGCGCTCCTTGGGTACCCCAAAAGGCAATTAAAGTAGAAAAAAAGGCTGAGAAAGCCCATTCTTCGATGCAATCAATGAAACATAATCGATATGATCAGACACTCGCTTCTTTGTCAGACCACCTTGTTTGTCTCCGCAATTTTCGCAAATCGAATCCATTCAATAACATCGAAAAATCCGCACTGGTAATCTCTACACTTGCCGCACTCGTCGATGGAAGTTTGAAGGTGCCCTTTTCAAGCCGCTTGTACCAAATTGCATATCCATCTCGATCCCAGTACAAAATTTTCACGCAATCCTCTGACTTGTTTCTGAACACGAAAAGATGACCTGATCGTGGCTCTTGCCCAGGGACTCGCGCACTAATTCTGCTAGCGTGTCAAAACTACGACGCATGTCGATTGGTAAAACGCAAAAGTAGATCGGCATGTTCGAGGGAAAGTTCAGCAATTGTTGCCTCCCAATTCGTTTGCCACGCGTATCAGAACATCGACTGACATGCCGATGGGAAAAAAGATTTGATTCCCATTCCTCGCTCTGATTTCAATGCGATCACTTTTTTCGATTGTTTCTGAGGTCTTCATCTGGAGTGATGGCAGCCGATCAACCACACTTACTGGCAAGAGCACGTTGGTCCTTTTCCTTGCCTTAGTTCCTTGCGTGAGTCCCTGAGCAACAAGTTTTTTCTCCCAGTGCCACAAATTCCCTGAACTAATTCCCTTTTCCCGACAAAATTGATTTACGCTTCCGGAGTAGCTGTTCAATTCATTGATCACATTCAGCCAGAACTTGACCTTCTTCTTTCGCTCGTTACTAGAACGATTGTCCCCCTTCGTGATCGTCGGCGTGACCCCTCTAGCTTCGTCTCGCATTCGCAATTCTCGTCGCCAGTACTGAAATGTGTTGGGCGATATTCGCTCAAGTTCGCAAAATTTCTTAAATGGCAGCTGGCTCTCAACGAATTTTTTCAGGATAAGGCGCCAGTATTTTTCCCTCTCTGGATCAATCGTTCGACGTCGTTTCATTGCATCTCCAACCTAGCACCGAGCATGGTGCCGCATAACAGATCTCTTCACAAGATGCGGTTAACCGAACGGATACGGTTTTACCACTATCGAAAGGTCTGATGGTAAGTTTACGCTCGTTGGACCAACAGGACCTGATGGTACTGGTCCAGCACAAACGTACAACCCTGGGGAGTACCCGGGTGCAGAAGGAGCAGGGCATCAGAATCCCAACGGGGTTGACCCATTGAATCCAATGCCAGCTACTCCAATTCCTGGTACGGGGAAACCTGGAGCTGGAGCGGAGCCTGGAGGTGGGTTCCCACCTCCCCAAGCGTGATCATAAGGAATGAGAAAAACAAGTTCGCGTTCGTGTGCCACATCTGACGATTAGGAGTTTGCGACTCTTTATCTACCGTAACGGGTCCAGGGCGAATTTGCCCTGGACCATGTTCAAGTAATCGTGGCTTTGGGTCTTACTGGAGTTGATTGTCCAGATTCATCATATGGCATACAATCTTAGTAAACCTGCTGGACAATCACGCCAATGATTCACGACAAACTATCGGTCATAATAGGTCTTGCAATATTTTTATATCCATACTCGGTACAGGCTCAGGATAAATCTGAGACTGTCAATTCTTCAGATTTAAACAAAGTGAAGTGTCAGAACAAGACTACGTTACATTACAAAAAACAAGCCACTCAGTTGTCCGTTGAGTCGGAGCCTCTCATGGGTAACTCTCAAGCTCAGCAAAAGGACACCAAAAACTCTGCAGAACCTTCCCCCGAGATAAAGACACATCGATCCACAATAATCAAGCGACGCAGCTCAAGCGAGTTGACAGAAGCTCGAAAATCTTTACTGCAAAATGAGTATTCTATTTACGGCAAAAAGGATGCTAATTCTTTTGTGTCAGGTAAATCAAATGCGCTAGTTGGGGTAGACTCACCCGTTGAGCTGCAACATCCCAGTTCAATAGGTCTACCCAAGTAAGTGTTCGGGATTGAGATCATCGGCATCGTCAGAACTCCTATTTAAACTTTTTTGCCTGCTGAACAAACCCTGTCCGCATTTCGAACTCACTACCAGCTTTAAAGAGAAGTTCTGTCACGGCGCCAGCTGGCGACATACTGATGAAATTTCGGTTGGCAAAAAAACGAAACTTCGCTTCGCCTTGCTTATCCACTTATCCACTCGAAAAAACTGCTCCTCCACCTGAGCTTCTACCGGCAATACTTCTCTGAAAGTATCTGTGCAATCCATTTGCGTTACCGTCAAAATTCCCGACCACTCTCCTCTGAGAAGAGCTGGAAAACTTTTAAGCGGTGGAGCTTGTAGGCAGCAATTTTCTATCGATCAGTCTTTGATCCAACTTCTCTATGTTCGCGGTTAGCTCTTTTATCTGTGGCATCGATGGTTCGGTTTGTCCAAATATTTGCTCAATGCGGCCTTTAAGGACTTTGGCTTCTGCCTCGTGGACGGCAAAAACCCAGCCTGAACCTGTGACGTGGCGAATTGTTTGGCAAAAATTGGCGAATTATTTGGCACAGAAATCGAATTCGAGGTGTCCAAAAACCTGCCTAATGGGGTACGGTTAAAACCGGCTATCTATCGGGCTCAGGCTGCTGATCTCGACCCTGTTTTAAAACTAGTTTTTGGGCGCTACCGAAAATTGCCATTTAATTCGCACGAATTGCCAAATAATTCGCCAATAAACCTGCCATTCAATTCGCCAAGTGACACTCAGCGAGCGGCTGCTAGCCTAGTTTACGAAATTTGTTGTCAGTGGCAATCGTGAATGAAATCTATAGAGCCGGCTCCAGTTCTTGGTTTGTGGCGTTGTTGCCTTTTGTGTGTTGATATTGAGTTTATTGAAACCCTTGTTGCATGCAGGTTTTGGAGGCGTGTAACATCGCCTCGCAATAAAATTCAAATGACTGGAATAGGGTCGCACCTGTCGTCTAGGGTGTTATTCCTTCTAAAAAACGACACAGACTAAACAGGAGATAGATCTCACAGGCGCAACGCAGAAATCATACCCGACTCTTGCCCAATATAAGCAGCGAACATAAGTTCGTCATAAAAGTTCTTGCTGCCTCGCGAGCCCTTAGCCGCGACTAACATCAGAAAGGCAAACAATGTCCGACATCAGCAATACAGGGCCAGCTCAAAATGTAGCTGACCTTCCTCCACCGCCGCCACCTCCTCAGCCA
>CAZRMH010000582.1:0-4177 GCA_964600935.1 uncultured Candidatus Obscuribacterales bacterium | reverse complement strand
ATCGTAGCCGCCCCTGGTCCGGTAGCTTGCGCTTCAGGAGGGGAGAGCACGTTTTTATGATTTTCAGGTGAAACGTTGTACGTCAGTTCGTGAGACCACTCCATGACCAAATCCGGATCGACCCACTCTTTAACCGAGTCGGCCATCGAGTTGCCGACGTCGATCGAATAGCTGACAATTACTTGAGTAGCTGGAATCAGGAAGACTGCCACAATCGATCGCAAAATCCCTTCGAATGGATTAGGCGTTTGTTCGATGTTAAAACCTGCTCTGACTGTCGATTTGATTTGTGTGATCACAGCACCGGGAAGCAAGAAAAGAATTGCCATCGGCACAAAAACTTCTTTGTACATGCGTTGCACCATGTACACAGCTTCGGAAACCGACTTGTAAAGGACATTCGGGTTTCCAATCGGCGTCGCCGCTCTCTCATTGGCGACGTTGATCATGGCACCACTACCATCGGCGCCATTCATCACATAATCAATGCAAGTATTCCAAGATTGCTCAGCAGCGCCAGCCAAACTGTTCGACGCCGAGGCTCCAGCCATCTGCGCGGTGTTGGTCATCATCCAGGTATTGCGCTCCGGATCATAGAGCAACTCCAAAAGACGCTGAAAGTTCTCTCTTTGAATAATTTGAAATTGTGTATCCGAAACCGGATATCCAAATGTCGTCAAAACGTTCTCGAAAAGCTCCATGTCACGAGCCGCAGCTGGAGTGTCCACGGCTTCACCAAACTGCCAGTAACAAACTCCTTGATAGGGATTGTCGTTGCAGAATTTGATGTAGAACGGATAGGCAGTTACAGGAGAACCGGCTGCAGGCGGATCTGATTGTTGCAAACGCTCTTCGTTAGAATTTCCGGTTGTAGTGGTGCCACCGAAGAGATCGGTAAAGTCAGTTTCTCCACCACCAAACAAACCATCGAGAAATGAGTTGTTGCCTGCGTTCTGAACGGTACCCCGGTGATGAATCGATTTAGTATCTTTGTCGTATGCATTTTTCGCAAACGGATAACGCTTGAAATAATTTTCGCGCGTCTGCCACGCACTCATCTTGTTGCTGTTCGGATCGACTGATGTCGCCTGGTTTTTACCCGTTGGATTAGCGTTCTGAGCTTCAGCCGAGCCCATGCTGTAGATAATCAACAACATCAAGGCCAATATTCGAATCACAAATGTGAAACGAACACGACGACGATCCAATGCTTGGCGCAGTCTGATCATTCTAATTTACCTGAAGTGAGCTTTAGTGAGTGGTTAGTTAATTGCAGCTATAAAATGGGCTTTGCAGCGATAAGCAAGCCCGTTCAGTTATGGTTGCGCTTCAGTTGTATATTGTTTGAACCATCCGAGATTACGACTGAAAGTCGATCGTTCCATGGACGGCCGAAAATTGTTATTTTGCCTTGAACCTCCGCATTGGGTCGGACTGAAGTAGAATCGAATTCGGCTCGCATCGCAGCTTCATCGATCTTCTTATCGCCCTCTGCAAGAGAGATCACATCAGGTGTAAACTTGAAAGTTTCGGATCCTGTGTTATGAATGGCGACAGTTAAGATCGATTTGCGAGCGGTGATTTCAACGTCCTTTAGTTCAAAACTAATCGGACTTGAAGACACCCTGGGACTCTCGACCGGCGCTTGTGGTTCGCGTTTCGGAGAGCCTTTCATAGCAACAGAACGTGATGGTGAGAGGTCTTCCTCTGCACTGACATCGTTCTTGATCTTTCCTTTTTTGTTGTTGTCCGCTTTTAACTTCGGACCCTTTTCTTTCTTCGGAGCTTTAACAGTGAGAGGTTCAGCCGCGGCCTCAGCCTTGACCTCGCCGCCCTTGTTACCGCCACCAAAAGAGAAGAAATTTCCCATGCCGCCAAACATGCCACCCGATTTTTTTGAATCAACCTCAATTGGCTCCGCGGATTTCTCCGCCGAGCTTAGAGCTTGAACACTGGGGGTGATACCAGAAATCCTGCCGATGATACTGCGCGCCGCCTGCGCGCCTGCTACTGCGGCCATCTCTTCTTGAGCGGCGCGCATGTCTTCAGTCGACGATTGTGCGGCATCTTGAGCACGTGCCAGATCGGCTTCAGCACGTTGTTTTTCTGCACGCGAACCGGCTACTTCGATCTCCTGTTTACGAGCTTGAACAGTCTGCAACTGAATTGCATATTTGTTGTACGCGTAGAGATATCTGTAGTAGGACTGAACGACGTCAAACTGAGTTTTACGGACTTGATCGATAGACTTCTTCTCAGAAGCTATCGGACGAAAAATCGATGCGACACGACGCGGTGCCACGGTGAACATACCTTTAGTCGCGTCCGGAGGTAAACCGACGTCAACCTTCGTTAGAAGCATGCCGACATCTTTGTCTCTCTCCTTGAGCTTCTGCATTTGATAAGTGTTCAAAGCACCAGTCCAGAGTACTTTCAAATCATCTTTCTGTTTATACGGAGAGCGCGCCTCCATGCCGGTTGGACGAATTGGCACGAAATCGACTTCTTTCTTCTCCGGTTTAGCACTCGCCGAATCGTCTTCTTCTTCAGCTTCTTCAGCCGGTGGACGTTTCTTGCCGGTGCCGAACAGTCCAGCCGGACGTTGCGGTTGTTCTTGCGGTGCTTGCGGAGGAGGCATCATCTGCGGTGGCATCTGATACGGATACTGAGGAGGATAGGGTTGCGCATATGGAGCTGGCACCGCATATGGGTTCCAGGCAGGATTCGCATAAGGATTCTGCTCGCCGCCACCGTATGCGATATTGGCATTAGTAGACAATGTCACCGCTGGTGGCGGCGGAACCAAACCGCCAGCGACCGCACCAGGAGGTGGGGGTGGAACGCTGCTGCCCGGCATATAATGCTGCGAATATGTTGCAGCCTCCGGAGCGGCAGCAGCCGCATCAGAGGTGTTCATGTCTTTTGCAGGTGATAGTGCTGCGGAGTCGACCGACGAAGACGAAGATGAACTGGTGGGCTGCGTCGTCGCAGCCTGAGCCGCACCCGGATTATATGAATTGGAGATCGGGCCTTCGCTCATGGTGGACATCATTCCAGGAGGCGAAATCGGATCGGTCGAGACTGGAGGAAGCACGCGGCCCATGCCGTTCATGCTCGTCTGATTACCTTGCTCCTGAGCCAGGCGCATTTGTTCTGCCCGAGTTTGAGCCTCAGCGGCTTTCATCTCTTCAAGAGTCTCAGGGCTAGCCTTCGGGTGCATGCGACCAAGAACGGAATGACCACCTCCCTGAGCGTGTGACACGCTGCCGCCGGCAGGCCCGGAGGCCCCGCAGCTGGTTAAGCAGCAGGTCATCGCAATCAGGGAGATGGTCAGTAGTAGTCGCATTTATTCTCTAGTTTGTTTTTTTCAACAGAGTACCGCGTACGACACCTTCGGTGCGTCCAGAACCACCGCTGGAGGCACCAGTGCCGGTACCAGCTCCGTAGTTGCTGCCGTAAGACGCGGCTACTGGAGCGGCAGCTGCAGGTTTACCTACAGACCGGCGAGGTCCACCACCGAGACTGCCGGCGGGATATGTTCCGCCAATCTGCTCTTTTGGTTTCAACATTTGACCCATTAAGCGATTGGTAGTGGTTGCATCAGCAAGCGCACCACGAGGACCGAGTCCACGAGCGGGAATGTTGGTTGGTCCGTTAAATCCGGACTTAGGAAGCGGCAACTGTCCGCCGTTGTCAGCTGTCCGGTATGGTTGCACTCCTGGTCCACCCAGTTGCACAGGCGCTCCGCCTCCGCCACCAGAAGGATTATCACCGAGCGCGCCGGCGCCATTGCCGCCATAACCACCGCCACCAGCCTGCGGTCCAGGTGGTAAGGCGATCATCGGCGAGCTCGCTGGAGCTTCGCGGAAATCTTTGATAATTGGGCGTTCGTCAAGAATCTGCATCTGCCTTGGCGAGTTATAGAAGTGGACTTTGTCCATCTTGTTTTGTTTGATCTGGCCCTGGAAGCCTTGTGCTTGTGCGGCTTCCGTGCTGATAACGGTGCTAAGAAGAACCGTCAGGCTCAGTAATCCGTATCTCATAGTTTTCCTCATTTGTTTGATCTCCTTCGCCTAGCCAGTCTATCTACCGCCCATCATGCCGCCTGCGCCGACCATATTCATACCCTGGTTGACCATCCGGTTGGCTGTCATGCCGACTTTCCGGGCAACCCGTC
>CAZRMH010000581.1:2500-4184 GCA_964600935.1 uncultured Candidatus Obscuribacterales bacterium | reverse complement strand
GCGTCTGAGATGCTCGCAGGGGCGTTGAAGGACAACGGCGTCGCCACCATCGTCGGCAAGACCTCGTACGGCAAGGGCATCGGGCAAACGCCCCAGCCGTTGGTGAAAAACACCACGCTGATCGTGACGAGCCTGCGGTACTTCTCGCCGAACGGTGACTGGTTTGGTGATGCTCACAAGGACAAGCGCGGTGTGACTCCGCACTTCGAGGTGAGCAATCCAGAGTCAGCGATGCCGGGTGGACCTGAAGACAAGCAGCTTGCAAAGGCGATCGAGTTGATCGAGAGCGGCGCGGTTGCTAGCTCCAAGTAGTGTGTCGCGGGGCTGAAAACTGAAAACGAGGAAGGGGCATGCCTGGCATGCCCCTTCCTTTTGTTTGATCCGGAAAAATTTTATATTGTATAGTAGAAATAGAAAAGCACCTCATATGGTGCTATGGGCATTGAAATAAACACACGTCTGAATCAAGAGCCGCAGCACTCTTATCGATGATCAGTGTTGAGGTTTAGCTGCTCAAGTTCGAATATAATTGGTTGTTCGTTGTTGCAAGTCAGGCAAAAAACGCTTCAGAGTTCTGTCAGGGCGTAGAGCGAAACGGCTAGCTGTCAGCTAGTCCAGCGGCCTGCTTAAGTCTTGCTACGGCTTCTTCAATTTGTGAATCTTCAAGCGTTCCGAATCCGATAATAAACTCTCCATTCGGTGCTTCCCCTGCGTAAAAATCTCGGGTTGAAACAATTTCGAGTCCGAGTTCCGACGCTCTTTTAACTATAGCCTCCGTTCTCAATTTCGAGCGTATTTGAATGAGGAAATGAAGACCACTGTTCTCTCCGGAGATCTCGATATTGTCCAGAAATTTATTTTCCAGTAACTGCATTAGAAGCTGACGTCTCCGTGCATAGACTAGCTTCATTCTATTTGTGTGCCGCACCATAGCACCGCTTTCGATGAAATGGGCTAGTGCATTTTGCGTCTCAGGGCTGGGAGTGGTTGCACAAAGGTTCATGGCTTGCGCATAAATTGGCACGAGAGCCAATGGAAGGATTATGAAATCAACTGAAAACATCGGTGGCACTAGTTTTTTGAAACTAGAGAGATGAATCACCTGGTCCAGTCGATCCAGACTTTTCAGTGCTGGCGCCGGCCTTCCTGCGTAAGTAAACTCTGAGTCGTAGTCATCGTCAACGATATAGCATCCGGTCTCTCTAGCCCATTCGAGCAACCGCAGTCGACGCGCAAACGGCAGCACACCGCCTGTGGGAAAGTGATGGCCGGGAGTCACAAATCCGAGTTTAAAGCAGTTTCCTTGGTCGCGATCTGGCAGTTTATCGACCGTCAAACCTTCTCGATCTGTAGGAATGGCCATCCACTTGGCACCATAGGCGGTGGCGAGTTCTCGAATGGCGGGGTAGCAAGGCTCCTCTAGAAGCACAGAGTCATCCTTGTCGACATGGATGTTTGTGATCAGATTGAGCGCATCGATAAAGCCGGGCAAAATAACAATCTGATCGACCGAACAGTTGATATCTCGCATTGGCGCCAGCACCGTAGCAATTGCTTCGCGCAGACGGTTACATCCGAATTGGTGCATTGGTGCGTGCGCATTTCGCCAGCGCTTAAGTTCTTTCATCAATTCGGCCCGGACATTTTCGAACTGAGGTCTATCGAAATCGGGATGCCGACTGAA
>CAZRMH010000581.1:0-2400 GCA_964600935.1 uncultured Candidatus Obscuribacterales bacterium | reverse complement strand
GAGGAGTGGTCCTCTTCCGCTCTCTTCTTGATTTAAAAATCTGGAGTTCAACTCGTGAGAAACTCACACCTGTCAATCCTTGCATACGCATTTATGGCGCTCGTAGTGGGACCGATTCTCGGGTTCCTAATCTGGCTCGATCCCTCGACCGACGATTCACTTTCCGTCTATATTGTCATCGGCAGCATCTCCGCCGTCGTTACCCTCTGGCTGATGAACACTACAATGGCCAGAGGCGATGCTGAGCGTCACGCTATTATGATGGTCGAAACACAAGGCAGGTGCATGCGCGGAGAGAGCTGTGTCCACTGCAATCCGAAGTGGTAACAAAATCGCCGCGTCGTTCAGAAAAACCACCTGCGATCTTTCACAAATTCGACAGTCTCTGCCGAGCAGTACGCTGATGGAGTCTGTCATCGATTCTCAAATGCCGAATTGATCGGCAGCGTTCCTCAGCCTGAAGAGCCCCTTATCGAAAACCCCGCATGTCAGCGGCGTTGGAAAGGACGCACTCCGCAGGTTGAATCTAGAAGTGTTGTTTTTACAGTGCCGTGATAGTAAATCGACAACTAAAACCAATTAGGAGAAAATCGAATGATCGATGTTGTACTTCAATCTTCAACTAAAGATGGCAGTCCTTACCGGATTGTATTCATAACTCTGAACGGCTGGAGACGAGGGCCAGTCGTCCAGGTCCAGGCTGGCCGAGATGCCATGGACGTAATACGATGGCGCGATCTAGGTGGGCTGGAGAATCCGAAATTCTTTGCTCCCATTCTAGCCAAAATCGAGCAGCGACTAGAGAAACCAGTACCGAGAGTAGTGGCACGAGCGCACTCACAACGCAACATGTTTCTTCCTCTTCGCCTGGTATGGAGTGGAAACGCTTTTATCGCAGAACGAGCTCTTATCACTGAAAAGGACGAGACTCCTTTCTGGCAACCTGCTGGTGCCTTCGAAACTTCCGAGGTTTTTGACGAGGCCTTTGAAAAAGCTCTTCGCGAGATTGGTCTCGATTCGATTCGGGCAGCCGCTGAGGAGATCTGCAGCCCTGCGGAACAAGAGACTGAGCCGTCGTGTCGAGCGGTGGTGGCTGAATTTGGACAGGTGACCGTGATGGTCCAATCCTCTGTCGGCTGTGACGATCTCGTCCAGATGCAATCATTGACCACAGTTACGACTGGGAATATTGGTCAGCCGTCTTATGACCTCGATTGAATCGGTGAGCCAACAGTCAATCTCCTGGCTGCGTCACAGTGGCGTTGCCCGCTTGCTAATTCGCAAGTTTCTAAAACCGATATTGATTTCTTATCAGTTCGGTTCGACCCAAAATAGAATGAAAAACCATGTCAAACTCAACCCCAACTCTGGAACACAACCCCTACGTCCTTGTCCTGCGCGGCGTCGAACATGGCTACTTTGAGCTCAGCAAGTGGTCATTGAGCCAGGCGAGCATTGACGCTGATGAGATCACCTGGCAAAACAGTATTTGCCAAAAGCGATTGGAGCTGTTTCATCGCTTGCAGCATCTGCTGCCAAAGACTCATCCGTCTTTCAGGCGAGAGATTAGTATCGCATTTGGTGACCTCGCGACTCGCCTGTATGAGAATATTCGACGAATGGCAAGACTGGAGAAAGTAAGGAACCCGATTTCCCTGCCTGATTTGAGAAAACTCTACGATTCCGATGTGCTTCCTGCCAAGTTCCTTCTCCTCGTCGCTTCTCGCGCCGAGCGAACAGGTGAACCTGAACTAACAAGTTGGGATTTTGCCAATGGCACCGCAATGGGTTGGGCACATGCGGCAATCAGAGTGGTTGCTCTTGAAGCACGCAAATATTCCGAGGAAATCGAAGTACCGACGCGACCTCTATCAATGGAAGAAACAGTATCAGGCTTGAAGATGTTACTGCACGTCGTCGAGACGTTCGAGGCGCTTGCCAGCACTATCAAAAATTCAGTGTGGCTAGCGGGTGACATGCCTTCGGTTCAGGACAAGCTGAGTTGGACAGCAGCGGTGTCAGAGCGCGCTCTGCTGGAAGGCCTGTGGCGAGCTCAACCCGTGTTCACAGAAAGTATTTTCGCAGATAGGATTCAAGCAATTGTCAATTCTCTGGAAGAAGGAAGCGCTGACGCAAAAATCCAGACCATGAGCGAACTCCGGGAGATTGTGAATGCGCCAGTCCTTCAAAAAGATGTAGCTGTTATGGTAGGAGCCGCTGCTGGCAAAACATTGAAAGAGCAGGCGATGATTGCGAAACTAACGCGTCATCGAATTGTTTGATTGCGGACTTCGTCGCGCCTTCAGCGACAAAAACGCTCCCATCGCGGTCGGCGAGCCAAACCGTTGTTTGTAAAACAATTGTCTGGCACTGCCTATCAGAGCGTTCAGGAGCTTGCTC
>CAZRMH010000580.1:0-4200 GCA_964600935.1 uncultured Candidatus Obscuribacterales bacterium | reverse complement strand
GTTCGGCTAAACTATCTCGGCTGATCTTGACCCGGTTCACCCGCAAGGTGATGGACAAGGGTTGGCGGCTCTTGGGTCTGCTCATCGCACTTCTGGTCGCGGTGAACTGCCTCAACGTCGTCCTCTCCTTCTGCAACCGTGACATGATGAACGCGCTTCAGGCCAAGGAAGTTCCGGCTTTCTGGTCGGCGATCACCATCCTGGCCTCGGTGTTCATCGTTGGCATCCCGATCGTGGTGTGCTATCGCTATGTTCGCGACCTTCTGGGCAATGCCTGGCGGGAATGGCTGACTGGCGAAATCATGGGACGGTACTTCAAGGACCGGAAGTTCTACAAGATCTCCCAGATGGGCACGGTGGAGAACCCAGACCAGCGTGTGTCGGAAGACGTGAAGCTGTTCACTCAGGGCGCGCTCAAGTTCCTGCTCATCATCCTGGACTCGGTGATCACGGTGATTTCGTTCGCGACGGTGTTGTGGAGCATTTCGCACATGCTGTCGTTCACGGTCATCGCCTATTCGGTGGTCGGGACGGTGGTCACGGTGCTGTTCGGCCGTCGGCTGATCGGCATCAACTACAAACAGGAAGAACTGGAAGCGAACTTCCGCTACCAGGCCGTCCACGTCCGTAACAACGCCGAAGCTATCGCCTTCTACCAGGGCGAAGCCATGGAATCGAAGAGCATCCTCACGCACTTCGCGGGCGCCATCAAGAACTTCAACTTCCTCATTCGCTGGCAGCGAAACCTCGCGTTCTTCACGCAAGGCTACGATTACCTCGTTGTGGTGCTGCCGATTCTCGTGCTGGCACCGCTGTACTTCGCGGCCGAAGCCACGGTGACGTTCGGTGACATCATGCAGGCGAACTCGGCGTTCAGCCAGATCCTGGCAGCGCTCAGCCTGTTCGTCGCCGAATTCGCAACGCTCTCCCTGTTCGCCGCCAACGTCAATCGTCTGGGCGACTTCATGGACGAACTCGACCGCAAGGACGAGCCGAGCACGACGGAACACCCGCGCATCTCCTTCGACCGCAGCACCAGCATCTCGCTGAAGGGTGTCACAATGATGACGCCCAACTTCGGCCGCACCCTGGTCAAGGACGTCACAGTCGACGTTCAACAGGGCGACAGCTTGCTCATCGTCGGACCTTCGGGTGCCGGCAAGAGCTCACTGCTTCGCGTGATCGGCGGTCTCTGGGACGCCGGTACAGGCACCGTGTCCACGCCGACCCCGGCGGACATGTTCTTCCTGCCGCAGATCCCGTATCTGCCACTCGGCTCGCTGCGTTGGCAGCTCACCTATCCGAACTCGGAAAGCACGACGTCGGATGACGAACTGCGCGCGGTGCTGAAGACCGTCAACCTCGACGGTCTGATCGAGAAGTTCGCCGCCGAAGGCGGACTGGATGCCGTGAAGCACTGGGTGGACGTTCTGTCGCCCGGCGAGCGTCAGCGTCTGGCATTCGGTCGGCTTCTGCTGCACAAGCCGAAGTACGCGATCCTCGACGAGGCTTCGAGCGCGCTCGATCCGAAGAACGAGGCGCTGCTGTACACGATCATGGCGAAAAGCGGTACGACCTTCATCTCGGTCGGTCACCGCGAATCGCTGCGTGCCTACCACAGCAACGTGCTGGAGCTCGATGGACAGGGCGGCTGGCGCATCGTCAAGGGCGGCAACTAAGCCGTTTGCGACAACGCAAGCAACGTCAAGTCAGGCGGAGGTAGTCGTGCCACCACAAATGGTGCGACTCCTCCGCAAGGCGGACAGATGGAGACCGACTCGAAAGAGCCGTTCTTCTCCATCTGTTTCGGAGAGCATCTTACTATCACGCATAGTACTATTATTATTAATACTACCACCCGCTTCAACGCTGGAGCAGGCTCTCAATCAGCAAAGCAAGCATGGGGAGACACCTCCGATAGCCGAAACAAGTCATATTGACGATCGACTCTCAGAACAGTTTCACGGTCTTCGTATTTCCCCCAGTGAGAGGGCACAAATCCGCCACAAACTTCCGCCTAAACTAACACGGACTGGCGATGCGGTCAGTGGTTTGATTTGTGAGGATCGGCGGGATGCAAATTGAAAAAGCCAGTAACGCGAGGGAAGCAGGCGACGAAGAGGCAACTGCAGATAATCTAGGTGAGTTCAGACTATCGGAACAGAGACACACCCCTAGCCCTGACGGCGCTTCGCATGAAGCGTCTACCGTTGAAACCACGGAAAACTCCAGTCCCAGACAACAGAACAGAGACAACGCTACCGAAGGCGCAAGTGATGTCCTGACCAGCAAAGGTTCTGTCGGTAGCGATGGAACGAAAAAAGAAAAGGAGAACTCCTGGTTTCCCTCTGGAGATTCCTCCTCAAAAAAACAAAACCAGGACCTGGTCGATAATGGAACCATTCCAGACACCTCATTCAGCACGGAAGAATCAGACGAGGGTTCCGGCACTATTCGCGGCTGGATAGCTGACCAACTAGCTTCCAAAGACGAAAAGCAGATCTTCAATGACTACAATAAGCTGGCAAAGCGAGTCGGGCATGAGCGTCTAACCGATAGCGAAAAGCTCAGGATTGAGAATCTACCGCAGGACATGTTACAGATGTACCGGAAGACTTTAGATGAGCTGGTCAAGCTGGAAGACGGCCAAATAAATTCGGCTCAGTATATGGCAAACACGCTCATCAACGCGGCCGACCTCGCAGAAGCTAATGGCAGAAGCCCAGACAGCTGGAACTATCTGAAACCCAGCCAGGAAGAACTATTCAAAAACTACTTGGGTCTTGTTATGTCTGAACCGCCAATGGGCGTCTTCAAAGACGCCGGTCGAGAACTGGTCGGCGGCGGACCCGACATGACAGGATCTACGCTCGAACTGACCTACCAAAAGATAATCGCTGATGGAACCGGTAATGACGGCTTCAATCCTAATGTTACCGACGTAAGCAATACTAACTCAGTAACCCATCATTTTCGAGAGTTTCTGCTAGTTGGCTACAATAGCGGCAAATTCATAGCCGATAAAGCGGCAACCGCAATCGACGATCCGAAAACGAACCCCGGCGACGTCAGAGACGGCTACTTCGCGGGCATGATCGGCGCAGGTCTTGCAAACGGAGATATCTCCGCAAGAGAAGCCGCAGATCTAACAATCTGGGCTTACACCAAACACGGTGGCACTCAGCCACCGTGGGGTGCCACCCATAAACCAGGCGAACACCTTGACCGGCTCAAAGACTATGACGTTTCGAAGTGGCTGAAAGCCTTCAGAGCAAGTGACACTGATTAACGTAGACTGATCGGTTAGAAGGCATACACACAAAGTATGCCGCATGCGAACTTTCGTCATTCGAAACACCTGAGTAGAGCTGTCAACAAAGCAATCCGAACGGACGTATACAAAAAAACTTCCCAACTCAAACACGCACAAATTAAGAGCGCTTTGAGATTTAGGCGGTTCGTGCCGGCGTTCGATCACAAACATTAGACGCTGATGTTTGGCTTACTACACGTTCAAAAAAATATCGAAATCTAATACTGCGCTAACAAGATTAGCTCCAACACTTCGTATTCGTACGAACGCGAATTCGAAGAGGGCAACTCGAGAAGCGGACGGAATTGCGGCACTGTTCAAGAGAACAGGCATCAGCTGTGGGTTTCAACACTTGATAGTGGCACACAAACTCATCAGGTTGAATGCATAACCAATTCGCCCTAACTCAAAACACAGGAAATTTCTCGACAAGCAGTTACCAATCTCAACCTCCGCCCCTTAGAAGTGCAACAGCTGCATCGCGATTGATCCGCGACCACGAAAACCGTTCTGGACAACACAGGAAGCAAAACCCCGGCACGTGAATCCCAACACCATACTGTTACTAAGGAGACCACATGACTCAGAAGCAACTCTCGACCCTCGTCGGTCTGGCCTTCCTACTCTGCGTCGGCATCGTCCTCGCCTTCGCCGTCGGCGACTGCGTCAAGGGGAACGTCAGCAACCCGATCGACAAGGCCCTCAAGGGACAGACGAACACGCCAAAGAAGTAAATGAAGCCGCGTGACACGCAACGAGCAGCCCATACCACCGCGGGCGGTGCCCCAAGCACCGCTCAGTCCTTTTGGTGCTTCCGCCACAAAGGATTTAAAGTACGAGTTCACTAAACCATGTAGGAGGTTTTTAAGAGGGACCAGGTAAAACCT
>CAZRMH010000579.1:0-4200 GCA_964600935.1 uncultured Candidatus Obscuribacterales bacterium | reverse complement strand
GCAAGAATTTCTCCGTCGAGTTTATGCAAAGGAAGGCACTCTCCGAAACCCGGAAATAGTAATCGCGGTGCCGGCAGGCGTGACGAGTGTTGAAAAAATTGCTATTCAACAGATTGCAGAACGAGTGAAGGCAAGTCGCGTTTACTTACCTTCCGAACCAATTTGCGCGGCGATCGGAGCAGACCAACCCGTAACCGAAGCTGTCGGGTCAATGGTAGTAGACATCGGTGGCGGAACAACGGAAGTGGCTGTGATATCGCTCTCAGGAGTGGTGGTCTGCGAGTCAATTCGCATAGCTGGGAATGACATCGACGACGCGATTAGATCTTATTTGAAGAAAGAACATAATCTGGAAATCGGAGAGCGATCTTCAGAGGCGCTCAAAATGAGATTGAGTTCGCACGAAACACCTGACGATAATGATCATCTGGAGATTGTTGGATTGAGCACGAATACCGGGGTGCCCAAAACGATCACTCTCAGTAGAGAAGAAATTCGCGAGTCGATTTCTGAACCTCTGAATCAAATTGTAGATGCGGTCCGACGAACATTGCAGCGCTGCCCGCCAGAACTAGCAGCAGATATTTTCGAACGTGGAATTATCCTCACCGGCGGAGGAGCCTATCTTCAGGGGCTTGAACAGCTGCTTCTCAAGGAAACCGAACTCCCCGTCTTGATTGCTAACAATCCGCTTTCGTGTGTTGCATTAGGTGCAGGAAAGTTGTTCTCCGATCCTCGATACAAGAGAGTCAGGGAATTGAGCCTCTGCGCATAGAAAAAATAATTGAAATTTGTGGCGTCGGTCTCCGGCGCCCTCACCCCAGGGGCAAAGTTTCACGGACTCTTCAGGCTGTCGCGTGACCGCTGTAACGCTGCGCTCGCAATTTCGAGAAACTTCTGCTCCAGAAGTTTAGTGACGGCTTGCAACTTCAGTTACTGACAGGAAGGCGAGTGTTCACTAAGACGCGACGGTCAATTTGGAATCGATGGTTTTCGTAACCTCTTCACTCTGCTTCCAGAGCTCTTTGGCGAGCGATATGTCTTGCGACTCGCCTGACGATGTTTCCACTTTCTCTTTGACAAAATATTTGCCGGAAACATTCTCGACCTCAGGTGATGTCGCCAGATAAATGATTGTTCGTGCACCAGCTTCGGACGAGATCGCGAAGAAACAAGTGAGCAGATTGAATATCCGTCCAGGTATTCCGTTATTAGCGCCGAAGTTAGTTGCCACCATGCCTGGATGCAACGCATTCACCGTGACACGTTTTCCTTCGAACTTACGAGCAAGTTCAAAAGTGAAAAGTAAATTGGCCAATTTTGAGTTTCCGTAAGTGAAATATGGAACTCTATTTACTTTGTCGATGCATTGAGATCTGTTTAGTCGTGCCCTTTTATGCGCATCGGAAGAAACATTGATGATCCGAGCGGCAGAACTTCTGGCAATCAAATCCAGCAATGATTCAGTCAACCAGAAATAGCCAAAGTGGTTCAAAGCCCACGTCATTTCAAGATCATCTGCACTGCGTTCATCCTTGAAGAAAACGGCACCAGCATTGTTGATAAGAATATCCAATCCGTCATACTTCTCGCGATATTCGTCGGCAAGCTCCAGAACACTTTTTCTGGACGAAAGGTCAGCAACCAGGTAACCGAGATCGCCGGTTCCTCCGGTCGCTTTCATCTTCGCAAGCGTGGCTTTGCACTTCGACTGATTGCGCCCCACGATCACGACATCGTAGTTGTCCTTGGCGAGTGCGATTGCCGCAACCTCACCAATTCCAGCTGTGGCGCCAGTTATTAGACAACGTTTTTTACTCATGATCGGTTTTTCCTAAACTATAACTTCAAACGCGCACATAAAAAACTCAATTTAAAAAGGCGCGCAGTCTTTCAGAAGCAACTTTCCAACGGTCCGGCGGCAGACTAAAACAAACCCTCGACCACTCACGGCTTCGAGACCAGTCGCCGGAGTTTATCAACAATTGAGATTTACTTGCGAGTTCTTCTCTACGATTTGCCATCTTGGCGAGAATGAACAAACCCCCGCGATACGGTGTGTCGAGTCCATCATCGAGTTGATGAGGTTTTAGAATCTGCAGCAATTCATCACGCTGAGAAGTGAGTAAACGGCGAGCATTGTTCAGATAATCTTGAATTTCATTTCTCGTCGCGTCGATGTCAATCAAGCCGTGAGGCGCCTCGTCGAGAAATCCAGTGTATAGATTATCCCAGGCTCGCAGGATGGATTTTGGTGGCAGTTCGATACGCGATTGAATCTCGTGGGCAAACGATTGATCGGGAGTGATCATGAAACCGCATCGAAGTCCGCCCGCAGCAAAGGCTTTAGAGACTCCGTCCGTGATGAATATGTACTTCGAGTTCTGCGATGACGCTAAGGCGGAACCGAAACTTAAATAATGAGGAGTCCACGAACCCAAGCGGTGATCGCTCAGCAAGAAGAATATCTCATCAGCAAGCAAATAGATTTCATTCTTCACGCATACGTCAACCAGCGACTTGACTGCGTTTGAATCAAACATCAGTCCGCTGGGATTGTTTGGTTGGGTGAGCCAGAGCAGGTCCGGTTTCTTTGCCAGTCTATCGATTGCTTCTTTACTGACGAGGAAACCGTTGGACGCATCGGTTTCAACGGGCAAGATCTCAGCACCGTGGTAGATCACCAACGGAAAAATACATCCGTAAGAACCACTCGGAACAGCCACCACAGGCGGTCGGCCAAGACGATGAGCCAGAGTTCTTATTAGTGAACCAAAAATTGGAAAAAGACCTTGACCGAGAACAACGCGATCGGGAGTCACCATTTGCCCGCGAGTAAAGTGCATGTAAGATGTCACTCGTTGACGCAATAATGAAGGCAGCGCATCAGAAGGCTCTTCAATAAACCCTTTGATCAAGCCTCTTACCAGCAGATCAGGAACTGGATGTTCGAATTCTCCATAATCAAGACGGATAAGATCCGGATCTTCAACTGATACCGGCTTTGGTGCGAAAGCTTCATCTTCGGCAGCGCTGACAAACTGCGGACGGTAGGAAACATCAGCGCGTTCATTAATGCGCAAAGGACATGTTTCCGGCACGGGGAAGGGGAAAGAGAGCAGATCGTCGAACAACCATTCGTAATAAAGCTGAGTTGGAAATGGAATGCGCGAATAGGTTAATTCTGCCGCCACATCGAACTTTTCACACCAATCTGAAGGCGCATTGATTAGAAAACTAAGTTCCAAATCAGGACAGACGATATTTTTTATCAAACCGTACAAAAAAATGACGTTAGGCGGGATCTCCATCTGTGAGGTGATTCGCAACGTCATGTTCGCCTCTAAACTGGAATCAATGTCGAAGTTAGACGACTCATCGACAATGTAAAATCGATCGGGATGAATTTTGGCGTGATCGAACAGAGCCCCCAGGTTCAACGGAGAAGGGCGACTTAATTGCCCGGGCGCGAGCACGAGAATCTTTGGAGACAGCGCTCGATCAAGTTCCATAATCTCGGCGAGATCGTTATTGCAAGCCGTAACGCTGAGTCCATTACTGCGCAACAAGTCATCGTAAACATCGTGCAACGATTCCGATATAAGCACACTATCGTTTTTGTCTGCCACCATATCAAGTATCATGGATAGAAGGACACGACGCTCCGGTGCGACGAAAATTTTGTCAGGTTCAAGAGCTGTGTGACAATAAATTGTTAGAAACGACGCCAAACGTTTTCTCAACGACAAATCACCGCGCTCATGCGGATAAGGCAGCGTTTTGCTCTTCAAAAATGCACTGGATAGTCGTTCCAAAAAACTCATCTGTTCTTCAGACATCCGCGAAAAATCCAGCTCTTTTCGCAGTGTTTGCAAATTCAATTCACTCAGGTTCGATACGAAACCAAACGTATGCTTCTCGAATCGAGTGTGAGCTTCGTAGATCAACAGGTCATGGTAAACCTGGCGATTCTGCTTCAAAAGTTTAACAGCTGTATCAGCGCTCACAGACTGCCGTGAGTGCTTTCCCTGGAAGAAATAGAACTTGATGCCATGCGCCTTTTCAAGTTCAACCAGGGAAGCTAAATCGGTATCATCAGCTTGTGCAATCCGTCGACTCCAAATGTTTTTTGGTTCAAATCCTCTTCTCAAAAACATCGAATCAATCAACAAAAGACTGAATATGCATCGTCTTCGAATT
>CAZRMH010000578.1:0-4213 GCA_964600935.1 uncultured Candidatus Obscuribacterales bacterium | reverse complement strand
GGTTGTGTCCGAATCGCTGGTGTCCGCAGTCCCGGTTTCTGGGTTTTCAGCTGAGTCCGGGCTCTGCCGGTCAGCCTCAACTGCGGCTTTAGTCGAAGCGTCTGAACTCGCTGTCGCAGAAACCTCGCTCGTGGCAGCAGCAACTAGCAGGGGGGATGCGGCGCTGCATCCGGCGGTTAAAAACGAAATGGCCGAGCTCTCAGCGGGTGCAGAATAAACATCCGCCGCATATCCACAAGTAGGCGACAAAACCAAAAAAGCACAAATTATCGAGATCGCTGACTTCATATAAGGAAGTCGAACTCCGTTGAAGAAAAAACTCTGCGCTTGCGAAGGATTCACTTGCCCTCTAAATTCGACGCCGACCTTTGATTATAGTTTCTTGCTTAGAATTTCTTTCACTTAATGAAGAAATCTCAGCCCTGAGCCTATTCGCCGATTTTCTTGGTCAAAATCTCTTTGAGCTGGTCAAAAAAGCCCTTCTTCTTAACGCCCTTGGGGTCATTGTTGACCGTATTTTTTATCCGAACTTCCAAGGTTCGAGCTTCGGGGTCGCGCGGGTCGATCCGGAGCGCTGTCTGCACTTCCGTCATGGCCAACGTGTTCCAGCCCCGCGCATGGTAGATCTCGGCAAGTTTGTTGTGATAGCGAGGCTCTTTAGGACAGAGTCGAATGGCCTCCTTCATGGCAGTTTCTGCTTCTTGATATCGACGACGTTTCAAGAGCTCGTCGGCGCGCAACAAGTGTTTATTAGCCCACTTAACATTTATGGTTTCGTCCTGAACACCATTCATGTTTTGCCCTGACTGCCGAGGCGTCGAAATTGCCTTAATCTCTTCCGAATTAAGATTGAAGTCGATTTTCGTCGAAGCTTGCTCTTCGAGCTCTTTTTCCTTCTTCTTCTTCAGGATGCGGACGGCGTTATACTCAGCGCGACGCTCATCGTCAGCGACAATCTCATGGGCTCTTGTCACGCGGGCAAACTCGCGCTGGGCCCGGGCGCGTTGCTCCGGGTCATTGGGATATCGGTCAGGGTGGAGCTGCTTGGCCAGTTTAAGATAAGCCTTCTTAACTTCCTGAGCGGTCGCACCCTCTTCGACACCGAGTATTGCGTAGTAGTCTTCTTCGAATTCCTGCATTAACGCGCTGTGGCTCTTAACTTCATTAGTCCCGTCCGTTCTCTCGGTCCTGCGGACTCTCCCCACTTCATTTTACGGATTCGGCGGGTAAAAACGCTGACTTATAAAGAAATTGTAGACTTATTAGGCCTCGGTAATCTGACTCACCCATAATTTCTACATAGGAAGACTGTTTTGTCTAACGTGTAGTCACGCAGTGTGGGCATCGACCCAGATGGAGTTTCATGAACTTAGATCGATTTACGAATAAAGCACAGGAAGCCATAACCGATACGAGAACTATTCTCACGAAGTTCGGCCACAGCCAGGTTTCGCCTGAACACCTGCTGCTGTCGATGATCGACCAGAAGGATGGTCTCACCCCTACAATTATTGAAAAGCTTGATGCCAAGCCATCAGCCGTGGCTGATGATTTGGAAAAATATCTAGCCAGCCAGCCGAAGGGCAGCGCGGTAAACATGCAAAAGGATGAACTGCACGTCTCGACGAAGCTCATGCAATTGCTCGAGTTTGCCGCTCGCGAAGCCGAAAAGATGAAAGACCAGTACATCAGCGTCGAGCACCTTCTCATTGCTCTTTGCGATCCTGGTAAGGGTCAAACCGGAACGATTTTGAAGCAGCATGGAATCACAAGAGATCGAATTCTCGAGCAGCTAAACGAGATTCGTGGCAATCAACAAGTCACCAGTCAGGATCCCGAAGCTACCTATCAGGCGTTAAAACGTTATGGTCGCGACCTGACCGAGATGGCCGCCAAAGGGAAACTCGATCCGGTAATCGGACGAGATGATGAGATTCGGCGAGTCATGCAGGTTCTCTCGCGCAGAACGAAAAACAATCCTTGCCTGGTTGGTGAGCCGGGCGTTGGTAAAACCGCGATCGTCGAAGGGCTTGCCACTCGGATAACGAAAGGCGACGTTCCCGAAGGCTTGAAAAAGAAGAAACTAATCGCGCTCGATATGGGATCTCTAATCGCCGGTGCCAAGTATCGCGGTGAATTCGAAGAGCGTCTCAAAGCAGTTCTTAAAGAAGTACTCGATTCACAAGGTCAAGTAATTCTATTCATCGACGAAATTCACACCGTGGTTGGTGCCGGCTCATCAGGCGAAGGCGGCATGGATGCAGGCAACCTTTTGAAACCGCCACTGGCTCGTGGTGAATTGCACTGTATCGGTGCCACCACAATTGATGAGTATCGCAAACACGTCGAGAAGGATCCGGCTCTCGAACGCCGTTTCCAGACAGTGGATGTCGATGAACCTGGCGTGGAAGAAACCATTTCGATTCTTCGTGGCTTGAAAGAACGCTACGAAGTACACCACGGTGTCCGAATCAAAGACTCGGCTCTGGTATCGGCGGCGGTTCTTGCCGATCGCTATATAACAGATCGTTTCTTGCCGGATAAAGCAATCGACTTAGTCGACGAATCAGCCGCAAAAATGCGGATCGAGATCGACTCGATGCCTAGTGAATTGGATGAATTGGAACGCCGAAAAATCCAGTTAGAAATTGAACGCGAAGCGCTGAAGAAGGAAACCGACACGGCCTCGAAAGATCGATTAGGGAAACTCGAAAAAGATCTTTCCGAGATGAAAGAGCGGTCTGACGCTTTGCGCGCCCAATGGCTATCTGAAAAAGAGAGCGTCAACAAAATTCAAAAAATCAAAGCAGAAATCGAAGAAACCAAAGTTTTGGTGGAACAAGCAGAGCGGGCAACTGATTTGCAGAAGGCCGCAGAACTTAAATTCGGTCGATTGATTGAACTGGAAAAAGAACTAAAAGAGCATCTCGCCAAAGATGGCAGCAAAACTCGCACTCGTCTTCTCAAAGAAGAAATCGACGAAGAGGACATCGCGGATATCGTTGGTAAATGGACCGGAATTCCGGTGAATAAGCTTCTTGAGGGAGAAGTTCAAAAACTTCTTCGTCTGGAAAGCCATTTGCATCAACGTGTAATCGGACAGAACGAAGCCATCCAGGTGGTATCGGATGCAGTGCGTCGCGCTCGCGCCGGGATGAAAGATCCGAAGCGTCCAATTGGTTCATTCCTCTTCCTCGGACCGACCGGAGTTGGCAAGACAGAACTGGCCAAAGCGCTTGCTGAGTTCCTCTTCGATGATGAAAGCGCTATCGTAAGAATAGACATGTCCGAGTATCAGGAAAAACACACGGTAGCCAGATTAATCGGAGCGCCTCCAGGCTACATCGGCTTCGATGACGGTGGACAACTTACCGAAGCCGTGCGCCGAAAAGCCTATGCCTGCGTACTCTTCGATGAAGTTGAAAAGGCTCACCCTGACGTATTTAACGTGATGCTGCAAGTACTGGACGAAGGACACCTGACCGACTCCAAAGGCCGCCAGGTCGATTTCAAAAATACTGTCATCATCATGACGTCGAACATCGGTTCAAAACATATCCTCGATTATCAAGTCAATTCAGCTATCGAAGGCGATAGTGGTTACGAGACGATGAGAGAGTCGGTGCTCAGCGCACTGCGTCAGCATTTCCGTCCAGAGTTTCTGAACAGAATTGATGAGACAGTTGTGTTCCATGCGCTAACTAAAGATCAATTGAAGCAAATTGTAGACATCCAGTTGATGTTCCTCAATCGCAGATTGGAAGATCGCAAACTTCAACTCGTGGTTTCCGAAAGCGCGCAAGATTGGCTTGCTGACGGCAGTTACGAACCGTTGTATGGTGCGCGTCCGTTGAAGCGCTTGATTCAAAAGGAAATCGAGAATCCACTCTCGTTACATATTTTGAAAGGCGATTTCGTTGACGGCGACATCATCCTTGTGGATGCAAAACCGGACGACGAGAAGCTGACATTCAAAAAAGAAGGCGCTCTCGTTACGGTTTAACAACGACGGGAACGAATTAAAGCAACAAGACCCGGCGCGCCAGCGTTCTAAACTGCGCGCGCTGGCTTTTCCTGGGAGCTTATCCTGCGATCTTATCCTGGGAGCGCCGGCTTCCAGCCGGCTCCTATGCCGCATCTCTACTTTCCCATCGCAATAAAATGCTCGCTGGTGACAGTTTCCTAGCGGAGCAAAAGCCGGCAGGATGCCGGC
>CAZRMH010000577.1:0-4231 GCA_964600935.1 uncultured Candidatus Obscuribacterales bacterium | reverse complement strand
GTTCGAAGCATCCACAAGCGAAGCGAGTCGCTGACCGCATGATGAAGACCACCGCCATCTTGCTCACCCTCGGTGGCAAAGGCGAATTCCAACACTTCTTCAAACCAGCTATCACAGCAATGAAGTAAGCGTTCGGTTCTCATCGAACAGAAATCTAATCGGCTATCTGGAAACAGTTAGCCGATTTTTTTTTGACTGTCCGTCGAGCAACAAAGAATCAAGTGTTCACTGACGCGAGAACGAGGTGTGCCGTATGGCAAGTGTTCAATGGCGTTAGACGTCCGCATGAACAGTCTTCGGATCGCTCGCGTTCGTTATTTCATCAGCGCATCTTCAGTTGATGCTGAGTGTTTTCGCTCGTCTTTCTGATATTCGACTCTGTACAGATTGTCGTCCCTATGCCCGTAGTGAAACAGTCGAGAATCGGATGGCACTTCGCCTTTGTTCTCTATCAGTTCCGCTACACAATCGTAGGGAATAACGTGACCCATTTTCAGTGGCGAAACATCGAGCACCGTTAGTGGTGACTCTGTTTGCAACGATGATCGCAGGTGACCAGCGCGTTCGCCGTGTTGGCTGGGGTAAAAGAACCATCGTAGAGTTCCGGATACATTGATTTGAAAATCGTTTTTCGAAACGAAAATAATCAGTTTCTTCGAATGGCGAGTCAAAGAATCGATTTGCGTCTTTAAGACGAGATCGTCGAGATCGGCGCGTGAATAGATGATTTCGTCGATTAACCTGCTGCCATCCCCATAATCTTCAGGGCGACGTTGCAAACAAAAATTGTGGACAATTTGTGTTCCTATACTGCTGCAAACGATTGAAACCCGTTCGTTCGGAAAGGCAGACAGAACCTGCAACATAAACTTGTTGAATCGTTCCTGCGTGCGAGGAAATGAAACGCTCGATCCCGCATAGCCTTTCGACGTCCCCCAGCAGTAAGCGATCAGAGGTGCCTTGACGCTGCTCGCGAGCTCGGCGGCTTGGCCTATGGAGCCATCGAAATCGAGGCAGCAACCGTGAACGAAGATGACAATTTGGTGTTTGCCCGACGCATCAAGCATGGTTCTGGTTTTCGAAACAAGTTCGTCGAATCCCCCAGCCAGGGCGTGTGACACTTCGAAATCGCTCTGCTGTTTAAGATATTCCGATTTTAAGCGGTCCTTCTTTAATTCCGGTGGATACACTAGCCAGCCGAGTTTAGCTGCGGCATCTGCATCTTCCTTGTCCGAAAAGTCTGCGGTAGCGTCAACGCGTTTGACACCATAGGTTATTGAATCCAGAGGAAAAACGATTTGCTTTCCGTAATCGATATCTTTGTGTGTTTTGAGAATCTGCGCTCTGTCCGTTGCAAACAGAATCGGCAACGAGACGCATGATTCCTTCTCCTTCGCTTTTTTGCAACTACACTTTGCCGATGCAGGCTCTGACAGTGGTCCAGCCAAAATGACAGCAGTGAGAGTGCTGAGAAACAACGATTGAATTGAAAGAAATCTGGAAATGATTGTCATCGATAGCGGGGAAAGGCTTGCCAGGGTTCGAATCACTGGTGGACCGAACACCCTCAAATAATACCAATGAACTCTAAATCTGACCAAGAGTTACGTATATGTTCCGAATAACATGTCTTAGGGGGGGCTTAAAACGACTGCCGGCTCGTCGCTTTTGAGTACTTGGCATCGCTGTGTGGCAGGCATGCTATTCCAGATTTGGCACACTAGCTGTTCTGAAACTGTCAGGTAGCTGTTTTTCTTGGAGGACTAGAAATGGTCGCGGAATTATCAAACTATCGTCGAACTCAAAAACGTCCTGTCATCTACGCATGCCAGGTTTGCGACGAGACTTTTACCCTCACAGTAGACCTGTACTGCTGCCCTAACTGCCTCTGCCGTGAGCGCAGCAACATCGTTGTTCTGCACATGGAAGATGATCCGGAACGCGACGAGATGTTCACAAAAGCAGACTATGCCGCTGGCGACTAGTTTGTTTGTTGACCGTCCAATCATTCGGGTTTAAACCGAAATTCCGGCAAACAAAGTACAGGGCGTCTTGAGCGCCCTTTTTGTTGGCAGTAATTTGGGCGACCTTGCCGCCCGTGTCCAGATAATCAGCACCATCGTCCATCTCGAAAAACCGGAAATGTATACTGTGACATAGCTTTAGCCGGTCGTAAGCTTAAAAGTCCTGTGAAGGTTAGTCGGTCACTCTTATTTGGTATATTGACTTTAGGGCTAATCGAGTTAAACACGAATGATCGCCGGTCGCATCAACGGTTCTGGCTTGAAGCGGCGCTCCCAACGGAAGCGTGGAAGGCTCGGCGCGGCGATAAGTGAGTTTGGACCGGCGCTCTTTTTTCTATTCTTCTTTGCGCTTTTCCCAGTCGTGGACATGATTGTCTGCGGTTATAACTACTGTTCCTGCGTAGCACTGAACGACCTGCAACTGCGTGAGGCCTGCAAATTGCCACGTTCTATGGCTGGTGCCGCCAACGGTGCCGTCAAGCTGACAATTCCACAGAACTGGCAAGCTAGTATCATCGGCGGTTTCTCAGGCACGACCGAATTGCCAGAAACGGCGGTGAACTATAGCATCAACAAGTCCGGAAACGTCTTCGTTTCGGTGACGACGCTCTGTACGATCAATCCGTTTTTGAAAATTCCGTTCTTCGTCGGTGTGCCTGGAATCGGTGCACCATTTCAGGTAAATATTGTAAACAAACGAGTTATGGAGAACCCCAACAATTACGTCCGATGAGAAATTACAAAAAACGAGAAGGTTAAGTGCCTTCAATCTATGAATGGCACGATACCACTTCCGGTGCATGGGAAATAGCGGCGGACGAAAATGGAATACCGAAGATTGGCTCAGTAAGGGATTTAGCGAAGATGGTCCGACGAAGACGCCGCAGCAAGGGACAGAGTCTGATTGAAGCCATGATTGGATTCATGGTTTTGATTCCGATTGGTTTGGCTGCTGTGAATGTCGTTTGCTTAGTTTCTTCCAGTCAGACAAACGAGCAGTGGGCTGAGATTGCTGCACGCGCTGCCGCTACTCGTCTTTCTGAGGCGGACGCTTTGAAAGCCGCTAACGAATCGCTTTCTGACCTCGAACGCAATCAAATCATCGAGGATATTCAAATTACGAAAACCGATTTTGACTTAATTTCTGGACACGTTTCCATCACCACAACTATGAAAGTCAAGCTTCCCGTGCCAATTCCTGGGTTTTCTGAAGCCACGTGCACAGCTTCATCGATTCAGCCGATCGTCTCCACTCCAGCACCCAGGTGACGCGCATGTTACGTAAAATGGCTCTGAAACTGCCGAGCGCTGAATCATCTTCGAGATCGAACGCGAACACCGGTTTCCCACCGATCGGAAAAGCCGGTCCTCGTTCCACACGTTCGGTCGGCAGACGTTCCGCCGTCGTTTCCAAGTTTCGAAGAACTCGTGCCATGCGCCGGCAAGACGGCGCGTCACTGTTTCTTGTTATTGGTGCGGCTATTTTGCTGACTGCACTGGTTTACTTCGGTTTCCAATACAGCATGATGATTGGCGGTTCTCGACAGGTTAGAAACGGTGTCGATGCTTCTGTTTTGAATTTGTCGAAACTGGTGTGCGCGATCAAAGTCACTCCGAACGCCGCTTACAGTGATGTGGCGGATACCACAGGTAGAATCAGTGTTGCTAACATAAACAGAGTCTGGGGCAAAGCTTATTTGATCAATGCCAATGTCGACGAGATGAAGCTGGATGGTACTACCACTGGTGAGGCGATTGGTTCCGGCGAGAGTGCTTATGACATGGCGAAGCAAATCAATGACGATCTTCGAAATACGGTCACGAATACAAAGATACTCGATCAGTTGTTCTCTGATTTGGCTCGGAAACGGACTGCTCCGCTTATCGGAGCGAATAGCATCGGCAAGGAAGAGCGTTCGACATATCCGATTGCGCTTGTTGACAGAGGTGCAGAAAGCAATCTCTCAGTGAACATGGCTGCCTTGCCTAAGAATGCTTCGCCCAAGGTGCTTGAATTTGGCGATAAGAGCTATGTCCAGGGTTACACGCCGTTTCGCGCAAATTCAAAACCATTTTGTTTTACATCATTTAGATTGGGTGAGACACCGCATTTGATATCGGATACGATTTTTAGTGGTTCGCGTGCGGATAGTCATCCACTCCCAGAGTTCGACATGCCGATTCCTAATGCGTTTCAAGGAACAGGT
>CAZRMH010000576.1:0-4239 GCA_964600935.1 uncultured Candidatus Obscuribacterales bacterium | reverse complement strand
AACGTTAAACCACGTTCCTGGAAAGCTCTAATCTTAATTTTGCCAGTCTGCGTTGGGCCAGCTAGCATTTTGAATATGAAAGCAAATATCAATCAATCTATTGGGCTGTATAGTTGATGCCCGAACAAAAAAATAACGCAGGGTTGGCGTTCTTAGCCACACCCTGCGTTATACGAACAGGCATTCGCTTTCAGGAGAGGACTGCTCTCCGGCAATCCGCTCCTCTCGTAACTTCGAGCTCGAACTTCAGCGTTCCGTGCTCGGCTCTTGGTCGGCGAATCGGACTTCTTGGAGCCTATCAGACCTTCCATTCGTCTTGAGCCACCGATTCATTACCAGCGGTCATGAGAGACTGGAAAGCGGTTGAGGCTTGCCGGCAGCCGACAGCGTTACTGTCGGTTGCCTGCAAGTCTTAGCGGCACGTGAGGCGATAGCCGATCACGTAGCCGTAGTAGTCGTACACCGGCTCGCGAAACTCGCGGCAGGGACGAGGATAGGACTGCGGAGGCGCGCAGTTGTAGCAGGGCTGACGACCCTGGTAGCGCTGGTTGTCGTAAGTCTGCTGGTCGCCTATGGCGCCGCCGCCAAGAGCGCCGACAGTTGCACCGATGACAGCGCCTCTGGCATCGCCAGTGATGGCACCGCCAAGCACGGCACCGCCGGCGGCGCCAATCACTCCGTACTGTTGTCCCAGGGGAGTGGCACAGCCACCCAGGAACACGACGGCAACCAGAGAGAGGATGGTGAGGATAGAACGCATGTGTTTACTCCGCGACCCGAAAAGGGTCAAAAATGTAGTATTGATGGGCTCAGGCGCAATGCCCGAGTAAGTGTTGACGAAACGTTCGCCCGGGAGGCGGACGTTTCAGTTCGTGTTCAGCAGAGCGCGAACGCGGCTCAGGTGAGCCGACGAGGCATGTCAGGCTGCTCCTTGAGCGCTTCCCGAACTGCCTCGACACCGATTTGAGAGCTGTAGTCGCCGATGTGGCGCGCGGCGATCTCGACGATGACGAAGAAACAGTACTGGTTTCGCAGGTCCGACAGCAAAGCAAACGCTCCATCGGTGAAGATGGTGGCAATCACTTCGTCGTCGGACAACCGCTCAGCAGCAGCACGGTACTTCTGCGCCAGAGGGCGGAACACCTGTGCTACCGAGTCGCGGTCGATTGAACCAGGCCACTGCCGCATCCACTCGCGCCCATCGATTTGGGTGCGGCAGACTGCGACAAATTCCTGGAAGTTTTCGCTTGATGGTGAAGTCAACTTGGGTTCCTCTTCGGTTAAGTTTCAGTCTTCAGGCGCATTGACGGACCATCTCCAGCAGATGCCCGAAATCAGCACAGCTGGTCAGAGGATTGATGCCCTCCTGGAAAAGACCGTGGTTCCTGGTCAGCTCCATGACGGTCGCGTTGAACCCGGCAATCAGTCCTGCGTGCTTCTGTCCATCCGTGAGGTTGAACCGCATGGCGTGGACTTCTTTCACATGGGCGCTGATGTCGATGTCAGCCTTGCCGCCTTCGCTGAAGTCCACTTTATTGGAATCGCGACACAGCAAACGACGGCCAACACGGCAAAGCCACGCATTCTTCCGCGAGTCTTCGCCAGTGGAAGCCACTCTGATGACCGTACCCGAACCACCCGAAAAGTGCTTCTGCACCCAGGCGGTAGGGCAGCCACCAAACTGACTGAGAGCGCCATCGAAAAGATAGCGACCGCGAAACTGCACCGCTTCCAGGAGACCCGGAATTGCACATGTCGCACGGATAGCCAGAGACAGCGGCGCAGGTTCTTCCGACAGCACGTTGAAGCTGCCGTCGAAACCATACTCATAGACACCGGAACTCGTGAACAGGACATGCGAGTTTTCGCTCGTCGCCATTGTCCAGAACGTATCGGGCCAGGTCTGAACCAGGCTATCGATCAGTTCTCCGAGTCCCTGGGTTTGCCTCATCCCCCGACGCAAAAGACGGGCGACGAATTTGTGGGTGACAGTCCGCTGTCCGTCGACCACCGCAGCAAAAGATTTCAACGGGTCGCTACCGCCTTTGGAAGGCGACAACAACTTCATGAAATCCAATGCCATAGTGGTTTCGAGGACCTTAAGCGGATCGGCGTCGTTGGCCAGCAGCAGCGCCGGAATAGCACCGCCACTGATACCACCGATCGAGCTCCACTGCTTCAGACCCGAGAGCCTGAGAGCCAGCGTCGCGCCAAGGCCGGTGAGGATTGCCCTCGACCCGCCTTGTTCAATCACGAGATGACGATTGTTCATGATATTCTCCTGTAAACTTTGCCCAACCACGGATGGCCCGGCAAGTAAATGCGACCCGGAACCGTGAAGGTCGCGAGTCCAGGAGGACATCACGACGCTTCAGCGGACCCGAAGATGAAGGCTATGACCTTCGCTGTGTGCGAAGGTCATGCGCTTGAGACGTTCATACTTTCGAGTCATAGTGCTCCTTTGCACGAATGTGCGGTTAGCGAACGGCGCGCACGGAAGCGAGCCGAGACAGCTTCTCCAGCGCCTTGACCTCGATCTGGCGAATGCGCTCGCGAGAGACGCCGAACTGCTTCGAAAGATCTTCGAGCGTGAGCACGTCTTCATCGTCGAGACCGAAGCGGCCCGAGATGATCGTACGTTCCCGCTCATCGAGCTCCGAAAGCGAAGCCCGAATCACCTCGCGCATGTTGTCCGAGATGACGCGGTCCTCGACGCTGACGACCGAGGTGTCCTCGAGCAAGTCGCCGAGCTCAGCCGAATCGTCCGTGTCGGAAACCCGGGCGTTCAGCGACACTTCGATGAGCGCGAGATCAGCCAGTTCACGAACCTCCTTGACGGAGACCTTCATGAGCTGCGCGATGCGCTCGTCGGACGCCGGCTCCTTGTTCTCGCTCAGCGTCTTGAGCGCCTTCTTGAAGGCGGCAAGAACCTTGCGCTTGGTGGCCGGGATGCGCACGGTGGAGTGATTGTCGCTGGCGAATTCCTTCACCGCGACCCGCACGTACCACCAGGCGAAGGTCGAGAAGCGCGTTCCGAAATCGCGCTTGAACTTGGCGGCGGCCTTGATCAGACCTTCGTTGCCTTCCTGAATCAGATCCTCGAGCGGCACGCCGTAACCGAGGAACTTCTTCGCCACCGGCACCACCATTTTCAGGTGAGCGGTAACCAGCTTGTTGCGCGCCCTTTCGCCAGCAGGTCCACCGTTCTCCATCGCGACGACGAGAGCGGTTTCCTCTTCACGCGAGAGCAGCGGCGCCTGATAAGCGCTCTGCAGGTAGGCGCCGAGGTAGTCGGAGTAAAAGGAAGTGGAAGCGGTCATCAAGAATTCCTTCTCTTGTTGAGCTATTGGCGCGTGCTTGCCGACGTTCTTGTTGTCAGCCAAAGAAACTGCTACATCGGCACGACCACCGAGGGCAGTTCTAGTGTTTGAATGACGAGCCAGGAAACTGCATCAAAAGACGCAGTTTCCTCGCGCGTCGTCCGGGAAGAAAACGCCGGCGGCAACAGATGCCACCGCCGGCGGTTACTCAGCAGTCCGCGAACCAGTATGCTTCCATCTGCTTCAGGACGTCTTCCGTCACAGGGAAGTCAGGCGTGGACGGGATCACGGAGTCTATGCCGCACTTGGGGCACAGCGCCGTGGTTTGTCCGTCAGTCCACTCCTTCACTTCACCGGTCGGGAACACTTCCAGGCAGTAGAAGCATCCGGCGGTCTCGGACTTTTCCATCACATGGCGGTGCTTGGTGCAACGCTTGTGAGCGGCTTTTTGGTCGAATTGACGCATGTCGTTGGTCCTTGGTCAGTCCATCAACCGGTGCCCATCCACCAAGAGAATTTCTTCTTCCCGGCAAGAGTGACCGCACAGGGTCTCCATCTCGAGGTTCTCGGCGCGAACGCTTTGAACCACTAGTGGTGGCAGCCGTGATGGCGAAAGTTGACCGACCTAACTGGGGGTCATGCGGATGCTCTCCTCAGGGGGTTGAACGTCATCCAGCGGTGGACGACGCTCGCGTGATGCTTCATGCTCCGGTCCGAACGACGTCAACAAGGTTGTCGACGCTGCTCGAACCGGATTACGACGACGAAGCTTCGCCGTTTTTCAGCCGACGCCTGGGGCGAACGACTTACTTCTTGCCGCCGGGGACCTGCATGGGCTCATCGGTGCCAGTCTCGTAGGCCTTCTTGGCGTCCGAGGTCAGAACGATGATGTACATCTGGTCGAGAGCAGCCTGACCAC
>CAZRMH010000575.1:0-4271 GCA_964600935.1 uncultured Candidatus Obscuribacterales bacterium | reverse complement strand
GGCCGACGCCGAGCGCCAGGTCGTCGTCGATCCGCTTGCCGACGCCGAGGAACGAGTTACAAGCGGCTCAACGTCTGACTGTGGCGGACTGGAAACGCATGGGAGCAATTGCAATTCTCTTTGTTTTCACCGTTTTCTTCTTCGCCGTGTATGAACAGGGGAGTACCAGTTTGGGTCTCTTCGCCGATCGGCTGACGGACAACACCATCCCGGTTCTGGGTTGGAAATTTCCGTCAAGCTGGTTTCAGTCGGTGAACCCGTTGTTCATTATCGTTCTGACGTTCGTGTTCAGTTGGTTCTGGCCGTTTCTCGCCAAGCGAAACCTGGAACCCTCAGCGCCTGCCAAGTTCGCATACGGGTTGGCCTTTGTGGGAGCTGCCATCGGTTTGATGGTGTTCGCAGCATTGGCGTCAGCATCAGGCAAAGTGACTCCACTATGGCTTTGCGCCTTCTTCTTCGTGGAATGCGTCGGCGAAATGTGCTTGAGCCCCGTCGGTTTGAGCACGGTGACGAAGCTGGCGCCAGCGCGATTCTCTGGGTTAATGCTGGGTGTTTGGTTCCTAGCATCGGCTTTGGGTGGCAAACTGGCAGGGTTTTTGGCCAGCTTCTTTTCGGATGACATTCGCGTGATGGTGATTCTTTTTGGGTCGCTGGCAATCTCCGGTCTGGTGGCATCTGTGGTGCTGGCGTTTCTTGCACCGACAGTGCGGAAGCTGATGGGCAGTGACGTCTCAGGTACGAAGCCTGCTCATTGACCGGCGTCTTTTGAACCAGAATGCCCGGCGCGGAGACAGGTAGCCTTTGGGGCTGCCGGTCTCCGTTTTTGTCTCGATTCTACACTAATTCATATAGTAAAAATTGGAATTTTGGATCGTAAGTTTTTGGTTCGAAGCCTACTGAAAATTCACACCGGCTTAGCGAAAAAGATCTCGAAGAAACATATTGGCAAAATATGACAGCAGTCCGAACCATATGAAAAGCGCGACGCCTACTGTAATTAAACCGACGATTCGGGTTCCGCCAACGCGTCCGTGTTGATACAAAAGACTTTGATTTCGATCCCAGCTAACGATTCCCTGTGAAACTAACTGAGTGTATTGATAAATCCCCAGCGCCAGAAAACCAAGAAAGCCGATTACGGGGACACATGCAACGAGTGTTCCTCCTCGAATCCAAACGGCCCCAGTTCTTTGAAGCGCTTGTAGAATTGTCAGCTTTTCTCCAGACTCTGTCACGACTTGCGAGTTAAACAAGAGTTTTCCTGGCGTGTTTCCGAAAATACCAAGCAAAAACGATTCGATGATGAACGGTAAAGGCGATAACAGTGTAAGGATCATAGCAATTATGAAAGCGGCGTCGTGCCTATCAATTTTGTGAATCGAGTTGAGAATCATGTATAAAATGCCGCAGGAAGTCACGTAAGGAATGCTGTAAATCGAATTGTCGAGCAATCGCGCAAACAGTCTGTGCCACGGTCTTGGGCAAATCGTCCAAGCCTGTTGAGACTTTAAAGTTTTGAGCTCTGGCAAATCCGATGCCGCGGTCCAACGTTCTAAATGCTCAGCCCAAACTAAGGTCGAGGGTGGCAGTTTCTGTTCGGACAAAATACTTAGCAAGTCGGTTTCACTGACCGGGCCTTCTTGAGCATTGTTGCGCGCGTAATACCATTGTCGGTCCGGCATGAAATCCTGGCGTAAGTTGGAATCGTAATATCTTATCAAGGAGAGAATGTGTTGCGTTGCCCAAGAATTTCAACCGCCAGCGGTTGAAAAAATGAAGATCGCTACTTCGGCAAGGTAGTTTGGACGTAGGAATTTCAACCGCTAGCGGTTGAAAAAATGAAGGTCGCTACATCGGCAAGGTAGTTTGAACGTAGGAATTTCAACCGCTAGCGGTTGAAATAATTTTCGGTGATACATCGAAGTCTCTCGGAGAGTTACGAATAATCGTCGAATTTTTTCAGAATTCCTTTGATCGAATTGGCATGCGCTATTCCTGAGCCCTTGCTATAGCCGCCGGCCAAGACCATTGCCACTGGTATGTTTTTGCTACGTGCGTATTCGACAACAAAGAGATCTCTTTTGGACATGTCATTTGAACTAAGCTTGAAGCTGGAGAGCGGATCTGGTTCAAGTACGTCAGAGCCTGCGTTATACACGATCAATTCGGGTTTGTATTTTTCGATTGCTTGGGGAACGTTTTTTTCTAGAGCGGTCAAGTACGTCTTGCCGTCGGTGCCTTGTGGAAACGGTACGGACCAGTCTTCTTCGACTTTTGGAATCGGATAAATCGACTCATCATAGAAGTCCACGATTGATATCAATCCGCTTGAGGCTTTCGCGATGGTGGCGAAACCGTTGCCCTGATGCGCATCGGTATCTACGATCAGTGCGCGTTTCAGAAGCCCCTCTCCATGAAGGGTCTTAATTGCGATCGGGATATCGGAATAAACACAGAATCCGCCGCCTTTATCGCTAAAAGCGTGGTGGTAGCCTCCTCCTAAGTTAATCGCCAATCCTTGTTTTAGTGCCGTTCGGCAAGTTAACAGAGTGCCACCGGCCGCTATTCGCATTGGTTTTAAAATGCGCCAATCGATCAAGGCTGCAGGTACGAACATTGAAGGTCCAACTTCCAAGATCTTCGCAAGTTCCCAACTGTCGTTTAGGGAGTTCAGATAAGTTTGAGTGTGAACACGCAGAAGTTCCTCCTTCGTGATCGACTGCGGGCTCAGAAAATGATCGTCCGAGCGCAGACCTTCTTTCTTGATGCTTCGGTAGATTTTGTCGTATTTGCGACTGTCGAATGGATGGAGGTTCTCTAATCCGAACGCAGTGATGTTGTAGTCCTTGCTGTATATCAGGGGAACTAGACCACTTGGTGTCGCGGTAACTGTTTCATTTGCAAAGGCGATTTCTTCGTCCTGGGTCATTAGCCAGGATATCCCGCCGAGCGCTAGAGCGCCCATCGAGTAGAGTACATCTCGTCTGGAAATCCGTCGGTCCAAGACTATTCTCCGCCAACTTTTTTCAATATACCCACAACTAAAAATCATCCTTGAATTTTTAGGCGCCGTCAAACAGTTTTGCTCGCTGTTATTAACGCCTGTATCGGTTGTAAGTCGGGTACATTATGCAAAGCAGTGAATTTGTGGAAATCGATGACCAATACGGATAAACATTCTTCTTCATCAAGTTTTGAAGAACTGACCGAACTCGTCAAACGGCACGAGTCAGTAATCAAAACTCTGAAGAGTACTCTAACGTTTCAGCAAAACAAGACTCGCGAAATTCTCTACAGCATTCCCCTCGGATTGCTTGTAGTCAATGAGCAGCAGCGAATCGAGGCTTCGAATAAGCTGGTGGAGGAGTTTTTCGGATATCAAACCGAAGAACTGGTTAGTCAAAAAATTAGCTTGCTTTTTCCGGAACTAATGACGTTGGAAGTTAATCCGAAACCGGTTCAAGTTCTGGCTAAGCGTAAGGGTGGAGAGACGTTTCCTGCTGAAATCTTTGTCAACGAATACGACGCTCACTTGAATTTTGTACATATACAGGACATTACTGAGCGTCATCGTCTAGACCGTTTGCGACAGGACTTTGTGGCTATGGTCAGTCACGATCTGCGTACGCCGTTAACCTCGATAAGAGGTTTCCTGACCATGGTAGATGAAGGCGGGTATGGACCGATCTCACCTGCTGGACATCGCGCTGTGGAGCGCGCCCAATCCAGTGCCGATTTGCTGATTTCGCTGGTTGTCGATTTGTTGGATGCTGAAAAAATTGAATCAGGTGACTTCGAGCCAGAATTTCAAGAAACCACCTCGGGAATGGTTGTCGATCGAGCCATGTACGCGATTCAGTCGTCAGCAAGTGCAGCGAATGTCAATGTCGAAAAAGACGTTACGAATGACGTCTTTTGGGCTGATGAGGAAAGGATTGTTCAAGTCATCGTCAATCTGGTTGGAAACGCTATTAAGTTTTCGCCGCCGGAGTCAACAATCACAATCTCCGCTGGTCTGGAGGGCGCGGGTGTCGTGTTCAGAGTTCGCGACCAAGGACCAGGAATACCGAGACATTTACAAGCGGCAATTTTTGAACGCTACCGCCAGCTCAATCAGCCCGCCGAGACGAAAAAGCGTGGATTTGGGTTAGGTCTGGCGATTTGCAAAGCGTTAGTTGAGAAACACAACGGTAGAATTTGGGTGCAAAGCGAGGAAGGAAAAGGTAGTACCTTTTGCTTCTCGATACCGCTTTTGGATGAGAAATTTCGCA
>CAZRMH010000574.1:0-4277 GCA_964600935.1 uncultured Candidatus Obscuribacterales bacterium | reverse complement strand
TGGCCGCCGCCCGAAATTCATTTCCAGGTGCGGATGACGTGCGTTTCGCTTCGAATGCGAATGCGTTGAGAATCAGAAGTGATTAGACTGTTGGTTTAATGCTTAGTTCTGTCAGAAACGAATGAGATATCTTCGATGTTAGGTGTTTAGCTTGTGGCAATGCATTAGGTTGCCGAGTGTTAGTTTCAATAACCTGATTAATTTGAGAGCTTCATATTATCGAAGCTCACGCGTCCTGCACCGAATAGCGAAGCTCGGCTTTATGATATTTCAACTTTCCTAAATCTTTTTTTCGGCCGGACGTTTCTTCAATTCCCCGGCTCGAGCCAGATCTCTCTGTGCCAGGCTTTTCTTGCCCATTGCTTCGTACACTTTGGCGCGCTGAACATAGGCGGTTTCATACTCGTCTGAGAGGCTCAGAGCCTCGCTAAAGTCCGCTAACGCGTGCGGATAGTCCTTTAATGCGTAGTAAGAATTCCCGCGTCGTAAAAACAGATCCTCGTCGAGAGGATTCAATCCGATAGCAAAAGTGTAATCATTGATCGCATCCTGATGTCTGTTCAGCTTGGTGTAAAGATTGGCGCGCATCATCCGCACGACATACTGTTTTGGCGAACACTTTATCGCCGACGAGTAATCGGCAATCGCTTCTTTGGTTTTGCCCATGCGCTGCAATGCATCTGCTCGGTTGGCATAATTCTCGTAACCGTGCGGTTGAAGCTTGATCATCATGTCGAGGTCTTTGAGCGCCAACTCGGGTTTACCCATCATGGTGTAGTTGGCGGAACGGCATTGGTAGACGTTTTTATCCTTGGGATTGGCCTTCACAGCCTGGTCCAGCATCCAAGCCGCCTTCTTAAAGTCCTTGGTCGCCGAATACACTATCCCCAGGCAGAAGTAGCCGTCTTGGACATTCGGATCGAGACTGACAGCGGTTTTTAAATCACTGATCACCTGCTGATTAGTCACATCACCGTTTAAGTAGCCGGATTTGCCGCGGATCACGTATGCCCGTGCGGCGTGCGGATCGAGGCTGATCGCTTTGTCGGCGTCCGCGATCGCCCGACCGTAGCGTCTTCTGTGCATAAACGATTGTGCACGCAGCACGTACGCCTCGGCGTTTGTCGGATCGTGTTCCAGTGCTCTGCGGATGAGCTCGAGAACGGCTCCATCATTATCGTTTTTGATGGCTTCTTTCGCCTTCATGATGTACAAGCGAGCATTGGGATTCTTTGATTCCACCGAGTTGGCACTGCCGGCGGTGCTACCAAAAATTGCAATCAGCAGAGCCAAGCGGAATAACGCGCGTTGAAAAATGCGCGGCGCTGGTCGCGAGGAATCCAACAGGAGTGCATCAGTGGCCATAGTTTTTTCCTGAAGTCAGGAGGGCTTCTGTGCTGTCTAGATTCCAGTGTAGATCAGTTTTGCTGTTCGCATCACATAATTAAACAGGGCTCGTCGCCGGAATTTCCAACCAGAGCCCTGTCTGCAAACATCGGTTCGCTTCTGAAGAAGCTTAGAGACCCAGTTGTCTTGCGATTACCAGGCGTTGAATTTCAGATGTGCCTTCGCCAATTTCACAAAGTTTGGCGTCGCGCAAGAAGCGCTCAGCCGGGAAATCTTCGACGTAGCCGTAACCGCCGTGAATTTGAACACAGAGGTTGGTTACTTTCGATGATACTTCAGAGGCGTACAGTTTGGCCTGTGAACCTTCAAGGGTTACGCGTTTGCCATGGTCTTTCATCCAGGCAGCATGATAGAGCATCAGACGTGCAGCCGAAATTTGAGTTGACATGTCGGCTAGATAGCCCTGGATGAACTGATGTTTGCCGATTGGCGAGCCAAAGGCTTCGCGCTGTTTGGCATAAGCAAGAGCCGCATCAAAAGCGGCTTGGCTGATGCCGACTGCCAGAGCGGCGATTGACAAACGTCCGCCTTCGAGAGTCTGAAGCGCTTGTTTGTAGCCTTCGCATTCATTGCCGATCAAATTCGCTTTCGGGATTTTGCAATCATCCATCGTCAAACTCGCCGTTGGCGAGCCGCGCATGCCCATCTTCTTCTCGACTTTGCTAACGTAGAATCCGGGCGTGCCGTCTTCGACGATGAAAGAAGAAATGCCTTTCTTTCCGGCGGACTGGTCTGTCATCGCCATGATGATCGAAACTTTGGCGTGAGTGGCGTTGGTTATGAACTGTTTGGTGCCGTTGAGAACGTAGTGGTCGCCCACCAATTTTGCCGTTGTCTTTTGAGCGGCAGCATCAGAACCTGTGCCTGGTTCTGTTAGAGCCCAGCATCCAAGGGTCTCTCCAGAGCACAATTTTGGCAAATATTTTTGTTTCTGTTCTTCAGTACCAAACAATTTAATTGGATTGGTGCCCAGCGAACAATGAGCAGCGTAGCTCAGACCGGTGCTGCCACAGGCTCTGGCGATTTCTTCGACGGCAATGACATAGCTGCGATAATCAGCGCCAGCGCCACCATAAGCGGGGTCAACCGTCAATCCCAGGAGATCGAGTTCACCGAGCTTCTTGAAAGTTTCAATCGGAAATCTTGCTTCCTTATCTACATCCGCTGCGATCGGTGCAATCTCTTTGGTCGCGAAATCCCTCACCATTTCTCGAATGGCGTGGTGCTCTTCATTCAAAAATTCGCCGTAAGGCAACACGTCCTGATTCGTAATCATGGTGCTCACCATCTATCTCCTTGCTGTCCGATTTTCGCCAGACGCGTGCCGCGCCAGGTCGTTTGCGATTTCGTGGCGGCCCGTGGGCAAGGGGACGCGACTGATCATGTAGCTGGAAGCCGTCGCTTCCAAACCACAGCATTGATCATAACGCTAAAAAAGTACTCAGTAGTTATTTCTTAATAGATAGAAATTCTTCGATCGCTTCGACAATGCGGCGAGAAGCTTGGCCATCGCCGAACGGATTGATTGCGCACGCCATCTTTTGATAGTTCTCAGGTGTTCCGATCAAGGAACGTGCGCCAGCCACGATGGTGTCGGCTTTTACTCCAACCAGACGGGCCGCTCCTGCGTTGACAGCTTCGGGTCGTTCGGTATTCGTGCGCATGACCAGCACCGGTTTGCCCAGTGATGGTGCTTCTTCTTGTATGCCGCCGGAATCAGTGAGGATCAAAAAGCTGCGTTGCATGGCGTAAACGAAAGGTACATAGTCAAGTGGCTCGATTGTGACAAGCCTGTCGTGGCCCGCAAATACGGGCTCGATGGATTTGCGGACAACCGGATTTTTGTGAATCGGATAAAGAATTTGCACTTCAGGAAATTCATCGGCAATCTGTCTCAAGGCTTGTGCAATCTCGTCCATCGACTCACCCCAGTTTTCACGGCGGTGAGCGGTGACCAGCAAAACTTTGAATTTTTCAAAATCGATTTTGCCGAACAGTGATTTGTCAACAGGAGTGTCCTTCAGCCTGCGTGAAGTTTCCAATAGAGCGTCGATAACGGTGTTGCCTGTCAGATAAACATTTTTGGTTATTCCTTCAGCCTTGAGATTGTCGACGGCCAGCTGTGTTGGTGCGAAATGCAAGCTGGCAATTTGACTGGTTTGTCGTCTGGACATTTCTTCCGGAAAAGGATTGTAGCGGTCTTGTGTTCTCAGTCCAGCCTCGACGTGACCGACCGGAACCTGGTTGTAAAATGCAGCCAGTGAAGCGGCCATAACCGTTGTGGTATCACCTTGCACGAGCAGAAGGTCGGGCTTCTCCTTGACCAGCAGTTCGTCGACGCTGGTGACCACACGCGCCGTCAGTTCAGCGAGCGTTTGTCCGTGACGCATCAAGTTCAAGTCGTGGTCCGGTTTTATCGCGAACCATTTAAGCATCTGATCGAGCATCTCGCGATGCTGTGCTGTAAGAACGACTATCGGCTCGATCTTCTCGGAGGCATTGAGCGCATGCACAACTGGTGCAAGCTTGACGGCTTCCGGTCGGGTTCCAAACACACACATTACGCGCTTTTTCATGGCTTCAGATTCTACATCAAATTGTCTGATCGCGATTAACTGCCACCACTTTGCTGCGTATTCGTGATATTCAGATAGTGATCGCCGAAATGCGCTTGCCAGGCGGATTTACGTTTTTTTGATTCAATCTGACCGGAGCGATTCAAGATGCTATCGGTCCCTCGACAACCGGCTGCCTGACCTTAAACAAATCTGATAGACTAGTTTTTTGAGTCAGGTGTCCTCCTCAATTTCGTTTCCAGTTATTCAGTATGTCGAGGTTCTAGTGGACGTAATTATCGAAGGCAAGATCAC
>CAZRMH010000573.1:0-4279 GCA_964600935.1 uncultured Candidatus Obscuribacterales bacterium | reverse complement strand
CGGTGCTACGGAAATTTCTCTTCGACAGTCTTGCTCAAACTCTTGCGAGAAAATGATTGCAGCATCGTGGTACATCGTCGAGAACAGACTCTCGAGTCGGCTTCCAGCCAATCTTTTTGGCAGCTTCGCCTCGAATTCGTGAGTTAGAACCCAGCGCAAAAATCGCAGCCCCCTCTCCCCATTCAGCAATCGCCTTTTCTACGGGCCAGCCCTCAATCGGATGTTTAATCGACAACGACTCGCGAATTGTTTCGGCTAAATCTTTGAACTTTACTTCTCCACTCTCAGCGAAGAAGAAGATTCCTCCTTTAGGAGCAGTTTGAATTACTTTGAGATAGAGGTTTGCCAAATCAGCGATGTGAATCGTGGACCAAATATTTTCGCCGCGACCAATGCACCGAGCGACACCACTCTTAATGGCTTGGTTTACTAACATCGGTACCTGTTGGCTCTCGGTCTTTGGACCAAGCCCCTCGCCATAGATCATGCAAGGACAAATCACCACAGAACGGATGTCTTCCGTTGCTGAAGCAATCACTAGATTGTCGATATCGACACGAGCTTGCTTTTTAGGGTCGGGAGTATATTCTGTGTGCTCCTCGAACGTGCGGTTGGAAGGCTCACCATTCGCCCTATCAGAGACGATGCTAGAGCCGCTGGTGTGGATGAAAGTCTTATCACTACCAGCGAGGGCTCGGATGAATGTTTTGACGGCATCCGCATTGTCTGAGTCTGCAGCGTCCACAACGATATCAGCTGCAACCGCGCATTCCATCAAAAGTGATGCATCAGTCAACTCGCCAATTACTGGCTTGATTCCGTGAGCCTCCAAAACAGCAGCTTTTTCTGCAGATCGAGTTAAACCGCTGACCTCAAAATCGTTTTTAGCCAAGAGTGCGGCGACAGAACCACCAATGTATCCGGATGCCCCAGTGACGAAGACCTTTCCAGTCATAACAGCTCCAATGCAGCAGGGAAGACTCTATTCTACTCTGTCCGGCAAGAGAACAACGCCCCAGTGAAAGTTGATGGCAACATCGAACCGATGATCGTTATTCGCAAAAGTGCTAAGTCCTAGGTATAGAGAGGAAAGAATCATGATTAATAGCGCTAAATTCTGTTGCAAAATTCAGTACAAGCCTGACCCTGAGCCAGATCCAGACCCCACACCGGCTCCAGACCCGGAACCAAAACCCACCCCAGAGCCAGGACCAAATCCACCAGCCTGATCTGATGCATGCAGGGTTTCTCAGGGCGAGATCCAACCGGACTCGCCCTCTTTATCGGCCGGAGAGTTGCAGGACATGAACTCAGCCTCCTTTGTCAAGAATCCTGAGTAATGGCGTTGAGTCCTCGCCTCCAAAATTTTGTGAGACGATTCACTCAAGATATCGCCATCGTTTTCTTCAGAGACAAAAGTTCTTAACTATTACTAAAAACAATCAAATATTTGCGCATCAACAACGTTAGCAAAAGCACCACATTTAGTGCCACACAAACCCAGATTCCATGAAATTCTTTTGTTGCCAACTAACTACAAAACCACCGTGGATACGAAGATTCGACCCTGGTTCTGATATCCAAAAGGACACAAGAATTTAATGTCACACACCCAGCCAACTTATCACCTATGTGTTTAAAATCAATCTAGCGCGACCTTCGCGTCTAACTTCGTTTACCAGGTGACTAGTTGACGGTAACCGCCATACAAAAGACGGTGAGAGGATTAATTGCGGTAGCCGCAATTTTCTTCCTGAGCCTTGGCGCCATGGGTTACACGTCGTACCGCCTGGCAGAAGCAAACAAGTGGACAGTCCACACGCATCAGGTTATTCAAGAATTAAAAGATTCGCTCAGCGCACTACTTGACGTCGAGACTAGCGAACGAGGATATCTGGCCACAGGCAAAAAGCTGTTTTTGGAACCTTATAACAACGGAAGAACAGCAGTCGAGGTTAACCTCAATCGGTTGGCCGAGATGACTGTCGACAATGCGGAGCAACAGGTAAAGCTACAAAAACTAAATCAAATCGCCAGAGAAAAGCTCGCATTCACAGACCAAACAATTTCCGGAGACCCTAAAATCGGCTTAGCGATAGTGGCAACAGGTAAAGGCAAAGCGATCATGGACGCCTATCGAGCTCAGGTCAACGAGATGATCGAAATCGAGAAACACCTTCTCGAAAAGCGAATGGCTGAATCGGCGGCGACTCAAACCGCGCTTTTTGGAACAGCAGCCGCATTGATGCTACTCAGTTGTGCACTGCTCGGCTGGGTAAGCCAAATTACGCGCAATGCATTAAATGCGGAGCGCGATCGAGTTGACGAACTCGACAAACTCAATAGCGGTTTGGAAGCAGAAATCGAGCAGAGGAAAAAAGTTGAGAAAGCGCTAAAAGATGCGACAGTAAAGCTAACGAGTTCGAACACGGACTTGCAGCGATTTGCCTATGTCGCATCGCACGACTTACAAGAACCACTTCGCGCCGTCGCGGGATTTCTCACGTTGATAGCAAAAAAACACAAAGGCACACTCGACGAAGAAAGCGAAGTTTGGATCAACCATGCGGTCGAGGGCTCGCAGAGAATGCGAACGCTGATCAATGACTTGTTAGCCTATGCGCGCGTCGAATCGCGTGGAGGCGAGCTCACACTGACTGACCTCAATTCATCGCTTAGACAAGCACAGAAAGATCTACGCGTTGCCATTGAGGAGTCCGAGACGGAGATCGTTTCAAATCAATTGCCGACGCTCAGAGCAGATGGTTCACAGATTACTCAGGTTTTTCAAAATTTGATCGGCAACGCCATTAAATTCCAAAGCGATAAAAAACCCCACGTCGAAGTTCAGGCAAAGCTTGAAGGTGACGAGTGGTTGTTCACAGTCCAGGACAACGGAATTGGCTTCGAGTCTGAACATGTCGACCGCATTTTTATAATTTTCCAGAGACTTCACGGTCGTGAAGACTATAAGGGAACCGGCATCGGATTAGCCCTTTGCAAAAAGATTATCGAACGACACGGTGGCCGCATCTGGGCCGAATCAGAGCAGGGCAAAGGCTCTAAATTCTCATTCACACTGCCGAACAAAGGAGGAGAACCCAGTGAATCAACAGAGATCAATAAGCATATTAATGGCTGAGGACAGTCCATCTGATGCGGAACTTGCGCGGCAGGCATTTAAAAATGGAAAACTGATGAATGATCTGACAATCGTAAAGGATGGCGTCGAGGCGATGGCCTACTTGCGCAAAGAGGGTCAATACGCGTCGGCCCCGAGACCAGATGTGATTCTGCTTGACCTCAATATGCCTAAGAAGGACGGGCGAGAAGTGCTCGAGGAAATCAAGGCAGATCCAAATCTCCGAACCATTCCGGTAGTCATTCTAACGACTTCTGAAGACGAAAACGACATCTATAAATCGTATGAATTACAGGCAAGCGCGTTTATAACCAAGCCAGTAGAATTCGATAGTTTCATCGAAGTAGCCAGAGGCATAAAGCAGTTCTACTTCAATATCGTTACCCTTCCCCCGAACAAGAAACCATGAGCGCTAATACACTAAAAATTCTGCTGGTTGAAGACAGTCCATCAGATGCAGAGCTAATGAAGTCGTTGCTAAAGGACGTCGTCGAGTTTTCATTTGAGGTGAATCATGCCAGTTCTTTAGCAACTGGTTTACAAATTTTGAGTAGTACCAGATACGATGCGTTGGTCCTCGACCTTGGTTTACCAGATTCAACCGGGTTAGAAACGTTTTTAAAAGTCAGAGGTCAGGACAATGAAGTTCCGGTAGTCATTGTGACTGGCAACGATGACCGCGAGATGCTGGCCGAAGCAATGAAAAGTGGCGCCGACAACTACCTGATCAAAGATGCGTTTGATGGTAATCGCGTCGCCATCGCCATACTAGCAGCAATCAGAATGAGAGCTTCAAAAAGTGCGTAGATGTTTCAGCGCAAACTAATCTGTTGCTCAGGATGTTGCACTGCAGATGGTGGCGCATTAAAATCCTGGAGGTATGAAACGGCCCGCCGGTTCGCCAGAGTTTTTTATTGCGCCGATTGATACGTTCCCGTGCGTCTTTGGGCTCGAAAAAACAAGATCTCGCAGTGCCCTGAAAGATCTGACGAGAAGAAAGCCAAAAGTGGATCGTACGCGACTTAGCACAACCTAGCCTTGATACGTCGTTGCCATAGCCGTTGTAACTTGGTCGCTAGGCTACACCTAGATCCGACTATGAAAGCTGATCAAAGGCTGTCCTCGTAACGTTCGCGC
>CAZRMH010000572.1:0-4308 GCA_964600935.1 uncultured Candidatus Obscuribacterales bacterium | reverse complement strand
TGAAATTGCAAAGTTTTACCGCCCCAAGGAGGGCCATCATGACTAAATCATCGCACACAGAATTGCGCAAAAAACAACTCCAAGCATTGATTGCGGCTCTAGGAATAACTCCTGACGATGTTCAAGATGGCAAATGTAAAAAGCGTCGAGAATTCTGCAAGACAAAACCTTGGTAAGATAAATCGTACCAGGGCTGGGCCTCACAGAATTCAACGACGTTTTTGCACTCCCACATCTGTAAAAAGCTCGAGAAAATGCTGGAGATATGGCTGGAGAGGTCTCCTTCCACTCATTCCAACATCTCCCCGCCCCTTCCGTGCAAATAGAAGGATGCTGCCATCCATCGTATTGCACGGATCATCCAGATTACGCGGCGTCCACAGTGAGCCGAACCCGACCAATCCGAAAATCGGCCATCCCGTAAAAGATGTCGAAGACGTTGCCGCCGAGCGCGTCGATGCCGGTCGGGAAAACGACGTTATTGACGACACCGGTGAGCTCCTCTGGGGTTTCCGGGTAAAACAGCGGAGCTTCTGATTGGTAGACAATCCGATCGGGACGGTCGATGTGGTGGATGAGCAAGCCTGCGCTGTAACGCATCGAATACTTGCCACCCTCCTTCTCTACCGCATCAACACCATGCATCACTGACAGCCAGCCGAAGTTCGTACGCACAGGCGGAGTACCGGCACCGTTCTTCAACGAACCCCACTTCGGATTGGGCGGCAGAAGCAGTTTCGATTCCTTGACCTGAGTCAAGTTGGCGATGTCGTTTTTGACCGCTGCAAACGGGATGTAGGCGATGCGCATGCACTGTCGCTTGCGCGCTGGCAGGCTCAGAGCCGCTTTCACGCTATCACTAACGTCCGGAAGGAATACCATCGGGCGATGATACATCGCGATGGAGAGCTCGCCGGCTGGCGAAAGAACAGGCTCAGGGAAGAACGCAGCGTCCTTGTCGTCGAGCTGAAGACCGGGCAAGCGAGGGAAGGACATCGGTCCCAAGCGCTCCCAGTTGAACCCATCCTTGGAGATCGCAGCAGCGACACGAGGACCGTCGTTTCCAAACGCCGTGTAGGCCATCAGATAGAGGTCGAGCGCCGGCACGAAAGTGACACGACAATCTTCACAGCCCTGACCGCCTTCTTTGGAACGCAGCTCATACTGAGCCTCGGGAACCAGAGCGAAGCCACGACGAGTAACGTCGAGTGCGCCCGAAGCTGCTTCGACAGCAGTGATCAGACCAACACGCGAGATGTTGCCCTTTTCGACGCTGCGCGAATAAATAATCAACTCACCGTCGCGACTGCGACAGCAAGCCGGGTTGAGGATTCCTTCTGCTTCTTCGATGCTGCCGTTCGGTTCGAGAACGACTCCGAGTCGCTCAACAGTGGCAGAAATAGCGATATTCTTCTTGTTGGACATGACGTTTCTCCATTGCTCAACAGCAGCAAGGATTGCTACTGAGATTAAAAGTCGTTTGGACGAATTCAGAAAATCAAAAAATCAATTTCATGCGATAAGCGAGTACCAAATTCGCTGCGCAAGCAACAAACAAGCACCACAGACGGTACCACTACAAAATCGACATTGGACGTTTTTCACCGGGTGGTGATTCAAAGACTATGCGAATATGTGCAGTGCGCGCGAGATTCGTTCGGAAAACCTACGTGAGGTAAAGATAAAAAATTAAACGAATAAATTGAACCTATCATCACAGGTCACAAAACACCAGCCCTGAGTCTGTGATTCTAACCACCACTTTGATAGCTTCATGAAACTAAGCGGCAAAACAGTCTCCCTGTACCTGTCCCCGTTTTATCAAAACTGAAATATAACAACTGACGATAGCTTCGTCACCCTGACAAATTCAGTAGCCACCGCTGGAAATCCTTATGCAATGAGAGGAGTCACCGACGAACTCGACGCGGTCAGATTGCCATCGAGATGAAAGGGCATCAGCCAAAAGTCGATTTGAGACTGAATTTCGAACCTCAAACACCCCTGAACCGGAGCGAACAGAAAATCAAATATCACTGCACGCTGATACCGCACACAACTCAAGCACCACTATTAGTATCATCGACTGAACCTAAGAGCGAAGGTTTTCCTCCCTCCCGATATTCGATTAGAGTGACAAATCCTTGATTCCTTCAATCAGCAAGTTGGAGAAGATTAGAGCTGCGTGACCAGAACGTGACAGGTTGAGCAAACTACGCTGGGCCGACTTTGAGAATTTTATTTGCCTCGTTCAGAACACGGAAGCTCAAAAAGCCCCAGAATTGGCAACGTAACGAGAAGATAAGCGCTCTGCCTGGAAATTTACTTACTAACACTATACAAAGCTCATGCGTTAAGAATAGATCTCCACTGCCTCACACTCGCCAGGAAATTTTCGTCGCAAATTATTTGAATCCAACACCTAATCGGGACTTTTCGAATCTCGCCTCGAGAATCGGATGAGACCGAATGGCGATTGAGTGTGCATGTGGCAATGCTGGATAGCTCATGGCGAGCATCCAAACGAACTCAGACCAATCAGGAGATTACATGACCAAGACTATTGCGGTCATCGCTGCTGTGCTCGCATTCGCGCTGCCCTTGTCCGCCCCGGCTCCTGCTTCAGCGCAGGTCAGCGTACAGGCGCCGTCCAGCGCGTTGTTGCCCGGTCTGACACCACAAAACTACAAAAGTGAACTCGCTGGCGACAAGCCCGCGTTCATCATCATATCCGACGACAACTGCGACGCCTGTCCCAACCTCGCGAAGCTCGCGGCAGATTACCCGGAGGTCAAGTTTTATCACGGCAATGCCAGTGAATTCGGCGCAGCGGCGGAGATTCTACCAGTCTTCTTCGTCAATGTTCCCAGTGCGGGCGTCACGTTCGAGATGTATCGGTTCGCGTCGGACGACCTTCGGAGTTTCATTGCACAACGCGTTAAGTTCGCGCTGCGACAGACAGCGGTCGGGCTGAAGGTTCGAGCCGTTCAAGATCAGATCAAGAAGACATCTCAGTCGTTCGACGACGAACTCAAGACGCTGTCGGACGAATACGAGACGCTCTGGAAGCCCTACGCCGAACGGATTGCAATCGAGACAGCTAAGGCAAACGCAATCGCCGAGAGCTTCGACGACCAAGTCTACGATCTCGACATGCGCGTGTTCAATGCTCGCAATCCCGTGAGGCTGGAGCTTATAAAAGCCCGAAGAGAAGCCGAAGCCGCCGTCAAAGCGAATCCGCCTGGCAGCGAGGTGACAAAGACTCTTCTTGCTCGGACTCGCCAGCTCGAGCTGCAACTGGACAGCATCAGCTTGAAGTTCAAATCCGAGATCGAGGAGCTCAAGTTAAAAATCTCGGAGGCAACGAAGCCCTTCATTAGCGAGGCGACCAAGATCGAGGCGCTGGGAAAATTAATGCTTAAGCCGCACTTCGACCAGGTGGAAACGGTCAAGGCGAACAAGGCGCGCGCGCTCGAACCGCTCCGTGGCGAGTACAAGAAGTCCCTGCAAGAGCTCGATAAGACACTCGACGAGTCCACGGATAAAAAATAACTTTCCGTTTGCCATAGAGGCCATGCGACCGTGATGGCTCTCAGACCAGAAAGCTCTCTGGAAACAGAGTCGTGTCGAAAGGGGGAGGCGCCTGATGGCGCCTCCCTTTCTGCCCATTCTTGATACCGGATTGTTCTACTATTGCATTTAAAACAACAGCGAGTTAGCAACAGTTCGCCGCGGATCTCGCAGGTTTTGGTTGTGTGTGTAGAACTAAAGCGGAAGCGTCCGAGCATTAGCCGCCAGCGTTTCGGCTGACAATTATGAAAGACTCCACCAGCTGAATTTGATGGAGTCCACTAACATGAGCGCCAGTGAATTAGCCGGGGGTTTCAGTGCGAAAACCACGCGTTTAGATATTGTGGTGCCTAAGCGACGCACCGCCCCAAAGCCAGTTCAGGTATGCGATGAAGCCCTGACCAGGCACCAGAAAACAACCAAACGACTGACTAGCTACCGGACCAACCGCAGACATAGGATAAACATAACTTCTTCGCATCGCATTTTCATACAGGACTTTGACACCGAAACAGACAGCACACCCAAACTCCACTCATTCATTGCGCGCGGCTTCACTCGACGTCCTAGCAAGGACGACAGTATTTCAAGTCAATTCAAAATGGAGCTCCAAAATGTTCGTAGTCAAATTAACAAACGGACGCGGATTCACTGAATTTTTTAGCGACCTCAGCACGCGCCGGCAGTCGGAAACTCGAGAAGCAGCTACACAGTTCTCAACTGCAGAAGAGGCACGCG
>CAZRMH010000571.1:0-4346 GCA_964600935.1 uncultured Candidatus Obscuribacterales bacterium | reverse complement strand
ACTGAGAGCACGCTTGAAATTCCCGATTCCCTGTCCCAGGGCTCTGCCGATTTCGGGAAACTTCTTCGGTCCAAACAATAGAAGTGCCGCTGCTGCGACGATTCCCCATTCAACTGGGCTGCTTAACATGACTTTGCCCTCTTCTCATCGCCACTTCGACTAATTAAAACCGGAATGGTGGCTGCTGCCTTGGTCCGAACAGAAGTATCGTGAAAACTGCCACTATCCCCCATTCTGTGGGGCTTGACAATGCCGCGAGGGCACAATCGACAGACTAGACCAGCATGGATACCTCTTCACTAATGATCGTAACACAAGTAGGGCGCCTGGCAGCCGTATGTGAAGGGTATATTGGCATGACAAGTCCTGGAAGAGACCACGAGTGGATAGTCACTGCGAACACCCCTGAACCGAACGACTCAGCCGACGTTCCGGGCGGGAGTATCCTTTCCTGACTGTAAGCTAAATCGTGTCGAGCATGACATGGAAAAAGCGAAAAATTTCAACAGTGCTGAACGGAAGTGCAATGATACGTTTTTTTCATAGTGAAGAACCTTCTACGCACCGCTAGTGGTGCATAGGTTCGTCTGATCTTCTTTGTCAGACTTAGTCTTCCTGTTGTTTTTTTGCTTGCTTTGCAGCCTGAGCTTGCGCCTGCTTCTCTAATTGTTCTTTTCTGTATTTCTTCATGGTTTCGTTTTGATAGTCAACCAAAACGGTAAACAGCGGCGTCTTCAAATTATCTTTCTTTGTTCTGTCCGCCAGTTCGGAAATCGTTGCTTCCATGTATTTGTAGTCCGGAATAAAACCTTCCGGTTCAAGATATGCGTCGATAGTATGTGCGTCGATAGAAGCGTCGGGTTTATTATCGATAAAGTTTCCCGAGTTCATGTCAGCAATAAAGCCAACATATTTCGGATCGGGATTTAGTCGGAGCCATTTGGGTTTGGCCGAAAGCCAGAGGTTGTACATCAGTGCAATGTGAGGATGATCCGGTTGGCGTTGTTCGCCGTCTAGTTTGGAACCGAATATGGTGACAAGCATATCCGGATACTGAAGTGGAATTTGTTTCACATAAAGTGAGGCGTCCCGATCCTGAAAGAATTTTTCGGTCTCTGCCAGCGTCGCCACCCGTTTTGGCCATTTGCCTTTAGGAAACAGGTGTAACCGGATCATTGCCGATGTTATCTCAGGTGCGTAATATTTTCTCTCGCCGCCCGGTTCGGTAAAGTGCGCGATTGGAAATTCTTGTGATTCTTCCCAGACTTTATTGCCGTTTTCATCGAAGAATAAAACTCCGCGAGAGGGGTCTCGGCCCAGACCTAGATGTTCTGTTCGATCTCTGAAGATATCACTTTGCCAGGCTAGCTTTCTCCAGTCCACGAGGCAAGTTCCTGTGGCCGCGCTACCCTGACGATAGTGAGGATTGAGGACTAATTCTTTGGTGGTGCCGAGTACGGATGGCGAGAGAAGCGGGCCGATAGCCGTTTCATACAGCGCGAGCCAGCGCATGAATCCAAGGTCGAGAGGAAATCTGGCCAGCGTGATGATGAGAACGTTGCCGCCATTTTCCCAACCGACGGCGCCGATGTTATTGGTGTCTAATTTCGTCGGTATCAACTGTGCGATGGTTTTGCCCTTCGCGTCCTGTTTTTCTCCGTGGGCAAACAGAAGAACATCGCGCAGTGCTTTCTGGGATTCAGGTCCACGCTCGTCCCATGAGCCGCCGGAATGAAACTGTTTCAATCCGCCGCCAGGAAATGCGAATCGGACTTCTGCAAATCCTGATTGGGCCGAGTGCATGGTGAAACGTAGACCACTTGGACCTAAGCCGCCTGGAGCGACGACGACAATCGGGGCTCCTTCCTTATAGCGAGGTGTTTCCGGATATATGATATTAACCGCGATGCCCCCGTCGGGGGCGGCCTCCGATGGCACATAGGTCGAGATCGACTCTTCCTTAGCCATCGGCAGCGTTTTAATGCTGTCAGCAGGTATGTCGTTTGACTGTGCCTTCGGCACAGCGACTGAGATGAGAATGAAAACTGCGATTAGTGCAACTATCTGAATTCGAAAAATGTCGCGCACCGAAGGGATCCTGAGGCTCTGGGAATGTGTAAATCGCTATCGATAAACGGGATATAAGGGTATATCACCACGCGATAGGTTATCAGCCTTGACGACGACGAGCATTACTCGGTTTCCATAGTCAACGATGACTAAGCGGGCGATATGCCTGCAATGGAATACCGTCGCTGAATTCGCGTGTTCTAAGAATTACGTAATGGTTAAGTTCCGGCGAATATGCGGCCTGACAGAATCGTTTAAACAGCTACATCCTCACAGGTCTCATTGTTCTCGCGAGTCTTCATTAAACAAGCTCGACAATATAACGGTCGCTCTTCGGACGGTTTAAATGGTACTACTGTCAGTGCGCCGCAGACAGTGCAATCAGCGTGGTGCAATTTGCCTGGATCTTCGCCGTTGCGTCTCGCCTTCGCAGATAGTCTGCAATTGGCGCAGCGCTTTGGAAGGTTGGTGAGACCTCTCTCTTTGAAAAAAGATTGTTCTGCTTCAGAAAAAAGGAACAATTTTTTGCATTCGTGACACACAAGATTTTTATCAAATGATGTCATCACCTGACCTCCGGGTTTCTTCTTGCCTATAGATTTCTGGTGACAGAACTAGAATGCCTGCATTCTTCTCGACACATGTCCCAAAATTATCAAATGCGACGCCGTGTGAAAAGTAGGTTACTCTTGCTGCTTGTGACTTACCTCAGAGGAAGAATTCGCGCTATACCAAGTTTGAGCAAGTTAAAATAGACCAAGTTTTTTTCGCCCTCGATATCGGTAACATCTCGATCGCATCTGCCTGACTGACAAAAGCTAACTGTAAGAGATGATCTGGAGATCACATGGCTAAATTGGATTTGAGTTACCCGCCGATGGAAGCGCAGTTAGTGACAGCGATTCCTGAAGGTCATGGTTGGCAGTTCGAGCCTAAGTGGGATGGTTTTCGTTGCATCGCACATTGTAGCGGTGATCAAATCGATTTGATGAGCAAGAGTGGTCAGCCGCTTGGTCGTTACTTCCCCGAGATCATCGCAACGCTTAAGTCATTAGGGGTAAACCGATTCGTTATCGATGGTGAGTTGGTAATCCCGGAGGGGAAAAGTTTGTCGTTCGAAAAGTTGCAGCAACGAATTCACCCTGCTGAGAGTCGAATTAAGAAACTGTCTGTGGAGACTCCTTCGACATACATTCTGTTCGATATGCTTGTCACGGGAGAGGACCAGCTGTTATCCGAAGACTCGCTTGCCAAGCGGCGAGCTTGTTTGGAAGAATTTGCTGCAAAAAACCTTCGCGATACCAAAAATATTGTTGTCACGCCCATGACTCTCGATCGTGATGTCGCGGAAGAATGGCTGAACAAGCAAACCGTGGTGCTCGATGGATTGATCGCTAAACGGCTAGATCTTCCGTATCAATCCGGAAATCGCAAAGGCATGTTGAAGATTAAGCGAAAACGCACAGCCGATTGTGTCATCGGCGGCTTTCGCTATGGCACCAATTCTAAAATAGTTGGCTCACTATTACTCGGTTTATATGATGACGACGGCGAACTCCATCATGTCGGATTTACTTCAGGTTTGGCTGGAATTGACAAGAAAGAACTGACCGCACAACTGGAGTCTCTGAAAACCGATCGGTCCTTCACCGTCAACGTGCCTGGGGCTCCGAGTCGATGGACCACTTCTCGCAGCAGTGAATGGCAGCCGGTCAATCCGGATTTGATAATCGAGGTGCAATTCGACCACTTCACGAATGGACGATTCCGGCACGGGACAAAGCTTTTGAGATGGAGACCCGACAAGAAACCATCTCAGTGCACTTTCGATCAGGTAGAGCTAGGAAATCCCGCAGACGAAATCACTCTACCCGGTTAGCCAATTGATGTCAGGGTTGGAAGGGCGCTGGTCGATGAAGCATGGCTTACAATAAACCGGTTTATTCTCGGCGGGAGCAAACGGTACTACAGTTGGTGCGTCACATTTTACACACTTCGTTTCGTGCAGGCGTTGAACGTCGTGACCGTCTCTCTTGAAACGCGCAGACAATCGGCAATTGGGGCATCTCTTCGGCAGGTTAGTAAAACCTTTTTGTTCAAAAAATTCTTGTTCCGCTACTGAAAATAGAAATTGTTTTTGGCAGTCATGACAAACCAGGTTTTTGTCGTTATCTGTCATTGGGCGGCCTCTCCTTCGAAATGTCATTGCAATAGGTGCCGGGTCGCCAGTGGACTGCGCCATGTTGGATATATACCACATCGTGCGGACAAAGTTA
>CAZRMH010000570.1:0-4350 GCA_964600935.1 uncultured Candidatus Obscuribacterales bacterium | reverse complement strand
GGACCGGCGACGTCGTAGAAGCTGTCCGCCACGCGCGCTCCATCCTCGGCTCGTTGAAAAAACTTTCCGTTATGCCTGATGAAGAACTGATGACTTACGCAAAAGAAATCGGCGCTCCATATGAATTGCTCAAACAGATCAAAGCAGAAGGCAAACTTCCTGTCGTGAATTTCGCTGCTGGCGGAATCGCAACTCCAGCTGATGCTGCGCTTCTCATGCAACTCGGCGTCGACGGCGTATTCGTTGGTTCCGGTATTTTCAAATCCGGAAATCCATTGAAGCGCGCTCAAGCAATCGTTAAAGCCACCACTTATTTCAACGATCCAAAAGTACTCGCTGAAGTAAGCAGAGGACTAGGCGAACCGATGGTTGGACGCACCGCTCAATCACTGGCACCAGAAGAGCAACTAGCCCGCCGCGGCTGGTAATCAACGGAAGCGAAGAACGCAACCTGGGAGCGCCGGTTGCGAAAGCGCCGATCGAGAAGTGCCAAAACCTGGGAGCGCCGGCTGCGAGCCGATCGAGAAGTGCCAAAACCTGGGAGCGCCGGCTTCCAGCCGGCTCCTACTCCGCCTGAGTAGCGACTCTTCGTCTAAGTTCAAGAAGTGAAGGAAACCTTTTTTGTTGGAGTTTTAAACATGACGACCAATCCAATTGTTGGAGTTCTAGCAATACAAGGCGATTTCGCCGAGCACCGGCATGCCATCGAACAAGCCGGTGCTCGCTCCGTCGAGATCCGCCATCTAAGCGATCTCGAGGCGATCGACGCATTGATAATTCCCGGTGGCGAGTCCACTACGATCAATAAATTCGACGACGCATTCGGCGGCAAAGTTTTTGCCACCATCAACGACTACGCCAAAGGCGGCATGCCGATCTACGGAACATGCATGGGTTCCATAGTCCTCGCATCGCAAATAGAATCGATGGCACAGCGTTCAATGGGACTAATGAATATCACTGTCAGACGAAACGCATATGGTCCTCAAAAGAAGAGTTTCGAAACTTTGCTCGACATCAAAGAGCTAGGACCAGAGCCATATCCAGCAGTCTTCATCCGCGCACCACAAATCGTTTCCGTGGGCTCCGACGTCACCGTGATGGCCACCATAAACGATACCATCGCAATGGCACGCCAAGGTAACCTACTGGTCACTACTTTCCACCCAGAAATCACCGACGACCTGCGAGTCCACAAATACTTCCTCGCCATGCTCCGCGACGCCAGCCAGTCATGCACCAGTTCAGCCCCGACTCTGTCGCTCGTGAGATAAGAAACCTCACCGGATTGCCTATCGCCGGTAATTCAGCGACTCTTCCAAAAGCTGAATCCCCGTTTCGATTCAGCTTTCGGTTTGCTTACCAGCCACCAGCTGCGCTTTGCGCATCGTTGGCTGAGCTTTCAGCTTGATTGGCAAAGTTGCGTGCTTGACTGACGAGACCTTGTAACTCACCAATCCCACTAGCTCGCGATGCAGCTCTGGAAGCCGCCTGACGAGCCTGATCCGCGTGAGAACGCGCTTCGCTTGCAGCCGATTGTTTCGCCGAGCTATCTTCGGCTCCACGAGCGCGATTGAAACATCCACGAGCTTGAGAAGCCTGATTGCGAGCGTAATTCAGCTCGTACTGAACAGCGTCTTTTGCAGAGCTGACGTTAGCGCTCTGATTGAGACTCGCACCGCCGCCGCTCGGTTGATGTTGCATCTGCTTCATCAATTCACGGATGTCACCCATGGCCTGACCACCACCACCGGCTTGAGGAAACCCTCGTTGCTGAGGGAAAACCCGCTGCTGTTGCTGCGGAAATCCTCGTTGTCCAAAACTGTGAGAAGCGAAACCTTGTCGTGAAAATCCTTGATGTGCAAAGCTTTGGCGTTGTTGGGGCATTCCCCGATTGAAGTTCTGCTGCGGCATCTGCTGCGCTTGTTGAACGGCTTGGGGACTGCCCCACGCGCCATCGAGATACGAATCGACACTGGATTTGCTGGTATCACCTGCACCAGATCGCACAGACATATCATTCACACTTGGAAGTGGTGCCGCGTTCATCGTCATATCAAGCCGCGAACCTTCCGGTGCAAGAAATTGGTCCGACTGCGCCACAGGTTTACTCGCCGTCGAGTCTTTGATCTGCTGCATAATTTGCCCGCCCTGCTGCATCATCTGCCCGCCCATCTGCGGGTCAGAGAAACACATGAAAAACGCGAAAACGAGCGCGCCCACACCGAGCCCGATCGATACTAACGTATTTTTGGCGTTGCCTTTCACAGTAATAAAAGCTCCTAACTCATTCTCGCAGGTCAAAAGTCTCTGTCAAGGACAATTCCGATGAAACGCCAAGCAGACTTACAGTTTATCGAATAGAATCGAAGGTTAGGCGATTGGCGACAACGAAATTAGTGCTGCACAGGAACTGACAATTGATCGATCAAGAAACCTTGCTATTCAACCTGGCGATGTTCGCTTATTGCGTGGCGTCATTCTTTTTCGTCAGAAAGTTTAAACACCACATATGGAGCTATTTTTTAGTGGGAGTTCTCTACATGGGGTACTCCATTTATTTGGACTTTAGACTCTGCATCACGATGTGGCAGTTTCTCAGCCTTGCGGCATATGCTCTGTTTCTTCACGGTTCCATCCTACTGGCAATCTGCGCGTACCACTCGTGGAACAAATTCAAGGTTTTGAGAACCACTTTCGCCTGTTCCAGCGTGCTACTAGTGGCAGTGGCAATAGAGGCGTTTGTTGTCGAGCCACATTGGCTTTCTGTGCGACACGAGACAATGACTAGCACAAAGGTGGATAAACCATTGAAAGTCGCGGTAATCGCTGATATTCAAACGGATGACGTCGGTCAGTTCGAACGAGACGTACTCACAAAAGTAAAACAATACCAGCCAGACATAATACTCTTCGCTGGTGATTACATTCAGCTATACGATGAGGGCCGTCCGCACCAAGTCGAATTACTCAACAATTTGTTCAAAGAAATAAACCTCGCCCCTCCGCTTGGCACATTCTGCGCCCGTGGCGATTGCGACAAAATCCCAGATTGGACCAGCCCTTTCAAAGGTTTGGCTTTCCAAACATTCGAAGACAATCAAACCACTGTTAAAACTGGCGATGTGACAGTAACCGTCTTAAATTTAGAAACATCGAGAGGCAACACCAGTAATCCACCACAAGTTGACGGCTTCCACATTGTCTTAGGTCATGCTCCGGACTTCTCTCTGACAAATCCCAAAGCAGATTTATTGGTGGCAGGTCATACGCACGGCGGGCAATTTCAAATCCCAATTTTCGGTCCGATCATGACGCTGACTAAGTGCCCACGAAAATGGGCGGGAGGATGCATGACAGACATCGGCACCGGCGCCATGTTGTGCATCTCGCGCGGAGTAGGAATGGAACGCCACCTCGCCCCGCGATTGCGTTTCTTTTGCCGACCGGAGATCGTTTTTATCGATGTGATACCACAACGGAATTGAAGGAAGCCGCGACTTGAAATTCTTGAAAATGAAATAACTCTCGAAGCCGGCTGGAAGCCGGCGCTCCCAGGTTTCAACACGCTCACGATTCGCGTCTTACAACAAGCTCACGATTCGCGTCTTACAAGCTCACGATTCGCGTCTTACCTAACTCTAGATCTCGCCTAACGACAGTTCAATCTAATTAAGGCAGACGTTCAAGATCGTCTTAAAGCAGATGTTCAAGATCGTCTTAAGACAGACGTTCAAGATCGTCTTAAGGCAGATGTTCAAGATCGTCGAGATCCTTATGCCGACCAGTCGCTTTCTTGTTTGCTTTGAGATCATCAAGGTTTATCAAAGGAATATTAATGCCATCGACCGATGCTTCGACCTTATTCTCATCGCAGCTTTCAAACTTCACGCCGGACAATGTCGTCATCAGTTCAATGCGGAAAGGCGGTACGCCAAGGCGAACGACGTTGTTTTCCTTCAAGAACAAATCAGCAGAGAGTTTCTCAACACCAAAGCCAAATTGTTTTAAAACTGAAACCATTTTTTCTGCATTCGACTGATCGCGCCGAATCCAGATATTCATATCGCCAGTCGAGCGCACGTATCCGTGGTAACCGACCGCATAGCTCCCAACGAGCAGATAATCAACCGATTGGTCGTTCAATAACTTCAAGAACTCTCTGAAGTCCTGCGGAAGCTTCGGTATAGCCATATGCCACCTGTCGAAGTTGCTCGATCGCCGCGAAGCGCTCGTCGGGGGTCTTGGATAACCAGTATTTGAGGTTGCCTTTGTCCTCGGTCATAGGAACTACGGAAAAGGCGGAAGTTTCTACACTGAATCCTGACATACTCTATACCCCGGTCTGAC
>CAZRMH010000569.1:0-4354 GCA_964600935.1 uncultured Candidatus Obscuribacterales bacterium | reverse complement strand
GCGCCCCCCGTGGCCGTCGTGACGCGCCGGGCCGCGGCCAGCACCTCGGCCAATTGCGAGTGTAGGTTCTCGTTTCAACTGTCGCAACGTTGCAGGTGTTGTGTTGACCTTGGTCGATGGAGGTCGGTACTGCTGCTTGATGTATGACTTGTTGCGCTAAACGATTTCTTTCGACACTAGTAAGTGGTGTTTCGCCCGTGGCGTTGGTGAGTCTTTGAATTTCTCTGTAAGTTGTCGTTACATCCGCCGTCGCAAGACCATCTCGTTTCGCGTGCTCTTCAAAATCGCGCATGTCCTTTTTAAACTTCGAGCGCTCTGGCTCTTGCAGCTTCTTGTCAGCCCAGTCTGTGAGCTTCTTCTGCTCGACGTTTTTTACATCTTCGTGATAACGAGTAACTGCATCTGGTTGCGTTCTGCCGAGTTCTTCGAGTCGGTCCGGATGCATTCCGGAGTGTGACGTTTTTGCACCCTCCGGCATAGAAGTGTCTGGTTTTGCCGCTTCTTGTTTCGGAGCTTCTTGCTTCCTGGGGTCATCCTTCAGCGTTTTACGTAGCGGAGAAATTCGGTCTCGTAAGGTAGTACGTTCGTTATCTGGTAATCGTCGATCTATCTGCGTTTGCTTCTTTTGAATCTCAACGGAGTCGTGACGAGTTTGTTGTTTGCGATCTGATTGATCGCTGTCGAGTTTCTTGCGATCTAATTTGCGGTCGAGATGCTTATCATCGACTTTATTGCGCTCTAGTTTGCGATCAAGTTCAATTTTGTCCAGCGGCTTGTGTTGTGATTTTCGATCGACCTGCTTGTCGTCTAGTGGTCCGTGGGCTGACTGCTTGCGATTGCGTCCTTCCGCGTTTTCTGCCCGAGCGGCGGATGCAGGTTCGACAGCGCTCTTACCGTAAAGCGTGTCGACAGTGCCCATATCGAGAAATGATGTCGAGGCTTCTATGGACGAGACATTTTTGGTATCGTCAGCCAATCTGTTCGCTGGTGCACTTTCACGAGACCAGGCCTCGTTTACCAGCGGCGATTCTCCATGCGGTTCTGGCGCATGCGACGCGGATTTTTCCGAACGTTCGAGAGTTTTGTCTGTCATTTTCGAATCTAGTAAGAAGAGAAACTACCACGGGGCTGTAAATGCGGTGGTTGAGTGGCGCTTCCTATATTAGATTTCGAGTTCTGAACAAAGCCTGAACTTTCAGAGGTCCCGAGGGGTCAGACTTTTGGGACATCCGTGGCGGTTTATTTGCGTGATCTAAGCACTTGTCCTGGCAGGGATGTCTGTTTGTCGGAAAAATTTGACGTTTGGATGTTTTAGTGAAAAACGAATTCTAATTGTCGTCGAAAAATTGTCGTCGAGAAAGCAGCTATTCACTTTCTCTCTGTATTTCGGACACTACAAGTAGTGCTTTTTCCAGCACGTCGTCGGTCGCTACATCTCCCTTGCGATAACGGTTAAGCAATGCTTTCGACGCCTTGGCTAATTCTCGGCGGACCTCTCGTCGTTTGCCTTTTATACGAGGAATTACTCTGTTATCGTAGTCCGTCGTGTGATGACGCATCCAGGCAAGAACCGCAGCCTCTGCTCGTTCTTCCACTGGAATTCGTTGAGTCCGCGCGACGGTTCCGCTTCCAACTGGCGTGGCGTGGTCGGCGACTGCTTTTGCCATCCGTTCTGCAAGAGTTGTGTACTTCGGATGGAAATCGAGATAACACACAACCTCCTCGAAGAACTCTTCTTCATAAGCCGCCTGAGTCTTCTCCCGGCGGACGGCATCTGATGCTTTGCGTTTTTGATACTGCGGTTTTGCTCTTTCAACAATTAACTCAGCTTTGATTTTTTCAATCGTCGCTCTTGGTGCCCAAATACCGCGCGAAAAAACTTTGCGACCCTTTTTCTCCTGAACAATCCAATGCTCGCCGGCAGCTTTCACTCGGCGAGTCAGAGCGGCGTCACCTGGTGGCAGAAGAGTCCAAGCTTCGGGCGCGTTTAAAATGCGACCATCCATTGCAAGTACAGTGTCAGGAGAGGGCCCCGGTGCATAAATTGTTTTAGTAGCGCTGCTCATTGCTAAATCCATTGGGAAAAAGGTCCATCAACTAAGTTCATGATCACCAGCTATTCTCTGGCGATTTTCTATTGTTGACCATAATTTAAGCAAACTGTCTGGACCTACTTTACACTTAAGGCGCAAAGTTCTTACCAGTTCACTATTTTGAAAGGATTGAACTGAATAATTCTTGATTCGATTAATTCTTGATGCGCTTGCCGGCCTGTGAGACTTATGCCCCGCTCGCGGGTAAATAATAGGTCTATGAACCGATAGAGACATTCATGGCTTCTCCGACAGACCAGAAACCGTCACCGCCAGCTGAGAGCACTCCGCCGTCAGGCGAGAAGTCTGTAGTGAAAACTGCGCCTCCTGGTGAGAAGAAGCTGGAACCTTCGATCGATCCGCTTCTCGGGCAGAATCACGACCGTTGGATGGAGGAGTTGCGCCGTCCGGAGCTGCAACTTGGTTTGGATTCGTTCGGTCAGAAGGGTTTTGATAAAGGTTTCGGCAAGGGTTTTGACAAAGGTTTTAGCAAAGGCTTTGACAAAGGATTTTTAGATCTAAACAGTGGCACGATCGATCTCGGTTCCGGTGGCGACATCTATGGTCGAAACGGTGGCGGTAATGCTGAGAAGCGGCAGTTTGTACCGAGCGAAGATGCATTGAAGATTCTGAGAACTTTTGGAAACGGGGAGCAAAATGCTGCGCGCGGACAAAACGCGACTGAAACTCGGGCGGGCGCGATGCCACCAGATGTGATGGCGGCTGAGCTCAGAAAAATTTTTCCCAAGGTAAATACGAACGGTGATGATAAGCTTGATATCACCGAGTTAAACCGTGCCGTTCAGGATCCTTCATATAAGGGTAAATCCGCTCAAGCGCTAGCGTCGATATATAGTTTAGCAAGAGACAATCCAACTATTGCGGCTGGAATTGCGCAGTCAGGAATTGACTATATAGAAAAATTGAAGCCGCTAGATGCGGTCGGAGGCGCGATCGAAAAAGTTGGGCGAATAGGAAGTGCGTTGTACTCATGTAATGAAGATGGTCATGTCACCAAGGAATCGATCGGTCGAGGTATCGAAAAAACGACGGACCCGAATGTGAAGGAAACGTTGAAAGAAGCGCTGAAGTCTTTCGATCAGTTGCAGAAACTCTCTGGAAGTCCAGGTTCGGATATATCTGCCGACGGCTTGCGAAGACTGTCGAATATGCCTTTTGCTTTTGAAGGACAAAAGATGTTGAAGCAGTTGAACACTGTTAGTCAGCGCGTTGCTGAATCGCAAAAATACGATGAGCGGACTTTGTTTGGCGATTATGGTGGCATGCTGGGTTTCTTTCAAAACAGTGGTGTGGTCCCCGAAGCGGTGCAGCAGGGTTTGGTTCACGATTGCAATCTATTGGCGCCGCTGTCATCAATGGCTAAAACTTCTCCTGACCAAATTAGGAACATGATCAAGGACAATGGTGACGGAAAATATACCGTCACTTTTCCAGGTGCACCTAAAGAACCAATTACTGTCGCCGGACCGACGCAAGCCGAACTTGGCTTGTATAACGGTTTGACAAAGTATGGAACGTGGCCGGCTGTGATTGAAAAAGCATTCGGCGAATACGTCAGAAAACATCCTGAGTTTGTCGATTTGGAGCGCGCTCCTGGTACCAATGATGCACCGCCAGCGGAGGCACTTAATCGTGGCGGATATTGGGAGGGCGTGAAGTTACTTACCGGTCACGAATCCGATGTGATTGATTTAAACGACCGGAAAATCTCTTCGAAAGGCATCGGTGAACAATTGGCTGCTGGTGTAGAGGGTGGAAGTGTGATGACAATCGCGTCTAAGCCTAAACGTTTTGCCCTGGTTGGCGACCCGATTGAAGGCTTGCACGATTTTGCCATAATGGATTTTGACAAGAAAGGACCGGGCGGTGGAACCGTTACCCTGCGCGATCCCTACGGGAATAAGTCGGTTGCGAAAGATGCAACGATTAAGATTTCGGTGGATGAGCTGAAATCACAATTCGACTGGATCGCTATCGAACAAAAGCGGAAATCGCGTTGAACACCGCAACATCAGTCACTCAGAAGCAGCTATTCGACTTCTTATTGAACATCGCTGTCGTTTGATTTTGTCAGATTCTTGGGCGGCGGGCGCAATCCGTTTTAAAAACTTTCCTCGATCAGTTCATTTGTCGTAATTATGCAAGGGCCTTGATGAAATCAACGGTTCTCTGAAAGGCATCGGGACTGTACTTTGGTTGGGAGTCGGTCATACTGAATTGCGGAATTTTTGATGATGTGT
>CAZRMH010000568.1:0-4359 GCA_964600935.1 uncultured Candidatus Obscuribacterales bacterium | reverse complement strand
GCCGGAATGGAAAGTCAGTTGCCGTGCCGCATATCATCTACAAAAGGATTTGCGGTTTCAAGAAGCGTACAACGAATATAACAATGCGTTTAACGAACTCGGCGGTGTTGACAATAAGATCAGTCGCGAGATTCAGTTAAACATGGCCGTCATGCTGAGATTATCGGGAAGACTTGAAAGAGCACTTTCAATGCTACAAACAATGGCACCAAAATTTGCAAAGGATAAGTCCAGCTTACAAGCGATGCGCTATTGGCGCCGCCTCCGAGATGTCTACACGGATATGAAAAACATCGGGCGTGCCATTGAAGCGCAGCGAAACGTGCTCGAGATTGCGCGGGCGAATTTCGAATTTGGAAGTCCGCTGTACCTTGATGAGGTCCGTCGCTTGATAGATCTGCTTGGTGAATCGATGCAACTTTCTGAAGCCGCGGCTCTGGCAACGCAAGTGAGTAAATTTATGCCGGAGTATACACCGGACAGTCGAGAGCGACTTAGCAACGCGATCGACACAATCAATTCCAGAATTATTCGGTTAGCTCGAGAATTGCAATCCAGAGGTAAGTATGAAGAGTCGCTTGAGTCCTTGCATCTAATAAAGGCATGCCTCCCGGCCAAACGATACATCGAAGAATTGAAGATTTTGGTAGCGGCTCCAATGCCTTTTCAGCCTAAACTAAAGCAGAAAATTCAATTAGAAGTCGACTCGGCTATACAAAATGAGTCAGAGAAGAAATGAAATTAAGACAAAAAATCGCGCTCATGCTCGGCGTTCCTGTCGTTCTCCAGCTGATCTTCGCCGCGCTGCTATTGAACTCAATTGCACAGCTGGAATCGGCAGCTAAAACTGAAGCATTTTCAAAACAAGTGATTGCATCAGCACAAGATGTAAGAACAGAAGTCGTCCAATACATCTCGATCGTTGTCGGACGTCAGTTTTTGAATCCGGCAGGTGCAGCCAAGATCCGAAAGCGTGTTGAGAAAGCAGTAAAAGAAAAGTTAAACGTCCTATTCGATCTACTAAAAAACGACAAAGCCACTAAACCAATAATGCTGGAGTACTCAAATGAACTCAAGCACTTCGAAAATGTAATTTCTGAAGCTGGTGTCGCAGGCGATGGCGAGGTCTATCTGACCACCTACATTTTAGAAAGCGAATTCATCGAAGAGTTAATCGGGACAATGAACAACTTGGCAAAAATAGAAAGTAAACTCGTAGCTCGCTTCCGCCCGGTCGACAAAACTCTAACACCTGAATCTATAACAGCCCGTGAGAATCTGCACCATCTGATTGTCGTAATCACTCTGGCAGAGTTATTAATCATGGCTCTGCTAGCGGCTCTTATCGGTCGAAACACATTACATCGATTGGGTGTATTGATGAGAAACATCGAACTCTTTTCGGCCGGCAAGAGTGAATTAGATACCGTGGGTGGTGCCGATGAATTATGGGAACTCGATAACAAGTTTCGCATTATGGCCGAGGCACGTTTTAAAGCCGAAGAATTAAGGCGTTCGCTGGTCGCAATGGTCAGTCACGATATCAGATCACCGCTCACATCGGTCGGGCTAAACCTCTCCATCATCATGGAAATGCATGCACAAACTCTAGATCCCAAAGTTCGCGAAAAGATACGGAAGACAGAAGCAGAAATCAGTAGACTAATTCGGCTGGCAGATGGATTGCTCGAAATAGAAAAGATTGAAGACCAGAGCATAGAACTCGAGAAAAAATGGATCGCTCCGCCGGCTATTGTTGAAACAGCCAAACATGCGATTATCGGAATTGCGGACTCGAAAAAAATTGACGTAGAATTTATAGATGAAGCGGATGCCAACGTTTTTTGTGATCCCGACCGCATTATCCAGGTGCTTGTGAATCTATTGTCGAACGCCATCAAGTTTTCTCCGTCCAATTCCACGCTGACGATCAGGGTTGTGCAAACTGATGGAGTTGATACCCGATTTGAAGTGATCGATCAAGGACCCGGCATTGATGAACAAGATCAAAAGAAGTTATTTATGAAATTCAAACAGCTCGATCAAATTCAGGAAATCAAAAAAACAGGCAGCGGTTTAGGACTATATATAACTCGCATGCTCGTCGAGGCGCATAACGGCGAGATCGGTTATAACAGAACCGAATCCGGTGGCAGTTGCTTCTGGTTTGTACTGAAACACAAAATTACGGACGTACCGCAATTTTAAAGCCGAATCTTGCACGGTGCTTGTCGCTTGCAGTTCTGGTCGCATCGCCGTTTTGATAGCGCTGCTCTCGCCATCTGGGTATAATCATGGCAGCATCTAATAGGCGGATCGTTGGCGAAAATAATTGTAATTGAAGACGACTCGATGATGGCATCAGCCATCTCAGATATTCTTGAAGCTGATGGACACAACGTCAAAGTGATCTACGACGGAAAAGAAGGGCTCGAAACTCTCAGATTCGAGGGTTTTGACCTTGCCATAATCGACTGGCAATTACCAGGCTTGGAAGGTCCCGAGATATGCTCCAAGTATCGCGCCAAAGGCGGAAAAATACCGGTGCTGATGCTCACACAAAAGTCGAATGTTGTCGATAAGGCAACTGGTCTGGAATGTGGTGCCGATGATTATCTGACCAAACCATTTGACTTGCGCGAGTTCCGAGCACGCGTAAAAGCTTTGCTTCGCCGATCAAGCGGGTACTTCGAAGAGCAGTGCGAGGTCGGTCAAATAGCGCTGAACCGCGCAGAAAAAACTTTGATAATTTCAGGTCGGCGGATCAAGTTGCTGCCGAGAGAGTATGAGTTGATCGAATTTCTTATGCGTCATCCGCACACGTTTTTCACAGCAGAAAATCTGCTGGATCATGTCTGGAAATCGGAAGCGGATGTCGGACATCAGGCGTTAAGAACTTGTTTGAGCAGATTGCGGAGCAAAGTAGATGAGCCCGGTATGCCATCTTTAATCGAGACGGCCAAAGGCTGGGGATACAAGATTTCAGACGTTTACCTCAAAGACAGTTGAGCTAATGAAGTAAAATTGGCCAAAGCCCGATAACAATTCCGAGATCGCATCATGGCGAAAATGCTTCTGATGATTGCTTTTGGAAACTTCGGCGTTTCAGGCACTTCGCATCTTGGTTAATCGACTTCAAACTCGATTCTGATCTTTCGGCTTGATTTTACCGGTCTACCATTCAACTGAGCGGGCTTGAATTCCACTTTTCCATGATGCTTTTTCAGGGGACGTTTATCACCGTTGCTATGCTGTTGCCTATTTTGTTTGAAATAAACGAATCAAACTCCATCGATGAACCGCAAATGAAAAAGATGTTGCACGACCCAATCAACAGAGCCGAACAAACCTCTTCGACCGTGCACGCCGGAACTGGGACAGATTAGATATGTCCGTCAGAGATCGCCACTCATCGTTGGCATCCACGACTTAGTCGGCTCCAATTTGCGTGCAGTGATTCGAGCGCTCATTTCTTTTCCCATTTTTAGCGCGGCGACGCCTTCGTTTTGTTTTCCCTGGCGGCGAAGAGTTTCTTTAAGCTCCTCGTATTTTGCGACTGCATCTTCGTTGTCCTTGCCGAAAAGTTGTTGCAGATGAGAGATCGTTTTTCGCACTAGCCGCTCCCGCTCTTGCAGTTCTTGCGGAGTGAATGGTTTGTCTTTTGAGGAAACATAAGTAGTTCTTCTGATGTGATTCAGCAAACAATTTGTTTGAGTAATCTCAAGCGCGACATCGCGATGAACTAGACCTTTAGTTGCATTAGCATCGCTTTTCTGGCTTGCAATAGCGTTTTTCACTCGACTCAAATTTTCGGACGTTAGCGGAATAAACCATGCAGGATCTGAAATTGGATGATAAACAAACGCGAGTCGTTTGTATTCATCTCTGTGCATTGCCGGCATATAATTCGGACAAACACCTGGCAGCGACTTCGGGTAACCTTCAGGTTTACGCCACTTAAAGGCGGTTTGGGATGCTCGCAGGAAGAGAATAAACTTGCCTTGATTTTCGCGATTTCCATATAACTGATTGGTTGAAATTGTTATGGCCGATCGATCCGGCCGAGCATCAATTGCAGAGTCTTTAAGCCATTCTGCGACGCGAACAGACATTCCACTTCCAATTGAAGAACTCGCTGTGTCGCATGCAACAATGTCCGTCGAATTCGAAACGAGGCGATTAACGTCGAGCTTTTGGAGCGCCTCCCAACGCGCTTCGTAAGCCGTTCTGCATTTCGCTGTTTCTGTTCGAATCTTTGATGCCGTTTCAGCATTCATTGGTTTCGCATAGAGAATTGTTTTGGCTGTGCTATCGGAGAACGTGACAATCTGTTTGCTACCCACGGGAATTGGCGGAATT
>CAZRMH010000567.1:0-4401 GCA_964600935.1 uncultured Candidatus Obscuribacterales bacterium | reverse complement strand
AGCCCCCATCGACAATTCGCGTTCAGAGCTGCTTTTAAGCCTCGCCAAACTGCTTTCACTGGCAGCGCTGATGGAAACCTCTATCGCTGGTTTGGAAACCAAGCGAGTGACCCTCGAAGAAAAGATGATCAAGAATTACTTGCACACGCTGGTCATCGCAATTGCCGAGTACGTCAGTCAAGCGAACACCGTAATCAAGACTGGTGCTTTTGATATTGAAAAAAATGTGTTGGAAGATCTTGTCAGGCTGCAGGCAGATATGCAGCCGGTTTTCGAAGATCTACAAAACAAGATTGACTACGACTGGAATTTTCTTGAGCAATATTACGAACATGCATTTTATGGAAGGCTGTCAAACGATCTTATGTTTAAAGAACGTATCCAAGCGCTTCCCATGTGTGTTGTCACAACAGTTGCAAAATAAGTTTCGATCTATCTGCGCACTCAGTCGTAAACGCCGATTTTGCGAAGTGCTTTTTCTGCTTTTCCGCGCAATTGTGAATCAGTGGCTGTTGCTGCCACTTGCAAACATTCAATGACAGTTTGATCTTTGATTTTCAATTTTTTGCAGAGCTTACCGCATGCTCTGGCTGCGCATCTTTGCACTTCGCAATTTTCGTCCTGCAATAGTGTCGCGATTTTCAGAACCATTTCTTGATTTGGTTCCGTTCCTCTCTCGATCAATCTGATGGTTTCCATGCGCACATATGGATCGCTGTCATCCAGCAGATTGATCACATGTTTCATCATGTAATTCCTGGCTAATCCTGGTCGTTCCTGGAACCATCGCAGTCCGGCGAGCCTGACGTAAACGCTTTCATGGCTGAGTGCTTCACCGAAGACCTTGGTTGGCGCTTTGTTGATTTCTTCAGGTAACCCGAGGATGAGCGCACGCGGCTCGAAGCCCGGGTAATCGTGTTGAATGATCATGTCATCAACAACTTCCGCCAATTTCTCTAAATTCATGGCACTCACAACGAGGGGTTTACTAGTTCTAAGAAATGATTCTACCTTGAACCGTTTTGAAGTTGGTTGAGCTGTTTCATAATGTCATTGATGTTTGGCATTCCGGCGCCACCAGCCCCACCAGGCATTTGCATTCCACCCATGCCCGGCAAACCGCCAAAGCCGCCATGGGGAACTTGAATCGGAGCGCCACGCTGTGCAGCGCCTCCCATCATCTTCTGCATGGCATTCATGTCCATCATTCCGCCCATCATGGAGTTCATTCCAGCCATCGGGTCAGTGTTCATTCGGCGGCCGCGATCGACGGTTCCATAGAGAATCAATTTACTCAGATATTTTCCTGTATTGCTGTATTTGACAGAAGCGCACAAAACATAGAGTCGGTTGCCATCGAGCTTCTTAAAGCGCATTACACTCTCGTCATAGCCGGAATTGGTCTTACCAGCCGTCGTTTTATTGGTATATCTTGTGACGATTTGCTGCTCCAGCACACCAGGTCCAAGAGCCCGAATCACATTCTTGGCCACTTCCTGACGGAAATCATTTCCGGAAACACCCTTCTCCATGCTACTGGCAGACGCTTTGCCGAAGTGGATGCCAATCACGGGCGCTTCCATGTTGCCCATCATCTGATTGAACATTCCGCCGAATGCCCCCATCTGCCCACCGCCCGCTCCGCCAGCCATTTGAGCGAAGGTGTTGGTATCCTTGAGCGGAACACTGAGAAGAACGGTAGGAGGCTCAAGCGCTACCTGACCGGTTCTATCGTTGTAGAAATTGAAATTAACGACACCGGATCTTTTGGCTTTGAGCACGTTCGCGCTGCTGATTGCTTCTGCTCTATCGACCACTAAGTAGTCAGGACTATATCGATAACTCCAAACCTGCAGATTACCGCCCCACAAGCCGCGAAAATCTGTCGGAAACGCCTTGGCGACCGTACCCGAATATTTCTCAATCTCAGCCGGAAGGAGCTTGCCGCGCGGGTCCAGAACAGCCGCTTGCATTTTCAGGACGGGCATTCTTACTTCGCCCTCACCTGAGATCTGCTCAATCCGCCCGGAGAGCGTCCCACTGGCGGACAACTGAATCGGCTTCTCCTTTTCCTTTGCTGCTGCTGCCGCTTTAGCTGCGTTCTGCGGGGCAGGAGTCAACGTCACACCCTGGTTGGTTTCAGGAACCATGGGCTGTGCCGCCCCCGTCTTCGTGGCTTCCTGTGGAGATTTCATGAGAACGGATGCCGGATCGACTGGCGTCGGACCAAGATTTTTCGGGGTTTGAGAAGCGCTCGGCGGCTGACTCCCCCCCTGAGTAGTAGGCTGAGAACTAGGAACTGCATTTTTTGAAGGGAACTGTTCTTTAACAGAATTGAGCAGATCGTCTCCGGAGGGCATCTTCGGCTCGGTCTGAGGATTGTCGAGATTTTCCTCGACCTTCTTCTCAATTTTGCTATCAAGCGACCAGACAGTGTCACCGGCAGAGCGACTATCGGATTCAGGTGTTTTCGACTCAACAACGCTTTTTCCACGCTCTTCGGATTTCGTCGACTCCTCACAAACCCCGGGGTTGCAAGTGCTCACGAGAAGCAGAGCGGACAGAACGGCGGCGGATATCTTCTTAGAACTCTGCTGCGCTTTACGCATGACAATCTCCATTACTGCTGTCGGTCTTCACTTCCAGTTCATCATAGTTCGATGGAAAATTCCACTAAGCCAAGCGGACTATTAAGTTGGTATCAAATGTGGTGCTAATCCCATCGAGGCGTCAAAGACTGTTTTTAGCTCCAGACAACTTCTTACCCTTCTAAACCTGCCCCCTAACCATTGTATGATTGAGCGCTATTCAATTAATCGCGGAGCAAAACCTTGATAATCGTCGTCATGGGCGTCTCAGGAAGCGGCAAAACTACAATCGGCCAGTTGTTGGCTCAACGCCTCGCTTGCCAATTCGCAGATGGAGACGACTTTCATTCTGCTGACAACAAAGCAAAAATGAGAGCCGCTGTTCCCTTGACCGACGATGACAGACAGCCCTGGCTGGATAAACTTGCCCGGTTATTCTCCACATATGACAAACGTAATGAATCGCTCGTCCTCGCTTGCTCAGCATTAAAACAATCGTATCGTCAAATTTTCTTGAATGCCACAGACAATCTGGTCTTCGTCTATCTTCAAGCTGATTTTGAAACGATTGCATCCCGACTGCAGCACCGAAAACACGAATACATGAATCCGGACTTGCTGAAGAGCCAGTTTGAAACACTGGAAGAACCAGAAGATGCAATCACCGTCGACGCAAACGACTCGCCAGACAGGCTGGTTGAAAAAATTCTCGTTGAGATAAAGACCAATCGCTAAGAGGCGTCCAACAAAACGGGTGACACCATATACGGCACCACCCATTCATATCTAATGGATTTAGATTCGAAACTACTTGACGCCGGTCGTAGATTTTCCAGCGACCTGATTGGACGACTCATAGTTACGAACGTAGACGTTAGTTCCGATTGGACTGAGCCTGACGCTGGAACGCCCTGAAGCATTGATTTGACTTCTCAGACCATCGGTCACTTCAGTGGTTCCCAATGATGGTTTCAGCGCAGCGGCCTTTTCCTTGGCGTGCTCCTTTAAATGTTCGCCCACTTTGACAGCCCGTTCGTTAAGTTCATCTTCGAGCCCAAGCGGAATTACTGGAACCATTTTCCCGGCGGCACAGTCAAGGGTCCACCACGGAGCGTTCTCTTTCATGCTCTCAATCTGAGCCTTGGTGTTCTCTTTGACTTTCTCGGCGCTGCGCGCGGCATGAGCAGCAAGGGCAGCTCTCTGCGCTTCAACAGCAGCCTGGGCGGCGGCCGCGCGGCGGCTGCCTTCGCTGCTCAGCATGCTGTTCAATGATTCGGCACTGCGCTCTACGGCTACAGCAGCGCTGCCAGTTTTCGTACCAGTCAGATACTTCAAAGCTTTATGGCAATTCGACTTAGTGACTTTGTCAGGGTACATCTCCAGACACATCTCATATTCAGTCTGAGCCTCGGCCATTTTGCCCATCTTCATGTAGGTGTTTGCCAGAGCGTAGTGCGAGGGATAAGCCTTGGGTTGAGCGCAAATCGAATCGATAAACGCATCAGCGGCGGCGGACAATTGCCCCTTGCTATAAAGTTCGGTGCCACGCTCGAAATCAGTTGCGGCAAATGCCGGCAGCGCTCCAATACAGAGCCCAGAAATCACTGCGATCATCAATGCCGTGTGCAAACGTCTCATCATTTGTTTCTCCGCCCTTTCTGTAGCCTGGCTAGCCGCTCATATATAGAACAAAATTCGATCTATGCCTAGAGACTAGAACCAGCGCCGCTGGATGTCAATGGGAATTCTCCCGTGCCCATCACAATTACATAGCACGAAGGTTGCAGTTTTGTGACCACCTGTGAACTTCTGA
>CAZRMH010000566.1:0-4448 GCA_964600935.1 uncultured Candidatus Obscuribacterales bacterium | reverse complement strand
CATCCCTTCAGTGCCACCATGTTCATCGATGACGACTGCCATGTGCGTCTTGCGACGTTTGAACTCAGTGAGAAGATCTTGCAGTGGTTTATTCTCAGGAACGATAAGGATGCGGCGAGTCAATTCGCGAACGAGAGTGTTTTCCTTTCTCTCAACGAACGCTTTCAGTCCATCCCGAATGTGCACGAAGCCGAAGATATTATCTACGTCTTTATCGAAAACCGGAATTCTTGAATGTCCGTATTTAAGAGCGAGATCGACTAAATCTTTGATTGGCCGATCGGCGGCGATACACTTCATATCCCGTCGCGGAGTCATAATTTCAGAGGCTACGGTGTCACCGAATTCGAAAACACTCTGCAGCATCTCCTCTTCTTGAACTTCGAGCACGCCTTGTTCTTGACTCTCCGAAACGAGCATCTTGAGCTCCTCTTCGGAGTAGACCAGACGGTGTTTTGGTGGCTCGGGAATCTTTGTGAGTTTGACGATCGCTTTTTGTGTGTAGTTCATGACGCGGAGGAACGGTCCAGTCACCGCGCACCAGAGATGCATCGGTCCAATCGTCCAGAGCATGACAGTTTCAGCACGTTGGAAGGTCAGAATCTTTGGTAGCAATTCGCCGAGAATTGTTTGTAAAAATGCGGTGATGAAGAAGACTATGACGTAGCAAGAGGCTCTTGCTGTGAAGGTCAAATCGTGGCTCCATCCCATTTGCTGACCGACCTCGCCCATCCAATTGGCAAAGTCGTGAGCGAACGTACTCTCACCGATAGCACCGATTACCAGCATGGCGATTGTGATGCCGAGCTGACTTCCCGCGAAAAATGTTTCTGGATCTTCGAAGTAGATTTGAACTTTCTTGGCGAGCGCGTTGCCCTCTTCGGCAAGTTGATCGATGTGAGTTCGTCGGACGCGGGCGTAGGCCATTTCAGCCGCTACAAAAAACGCGTTGATGGCGGTCAATGCCAAGCACCAGAGAAATATATACAGGTAGTACAAGTATGTAGTGAACGCGAGTTATCGCGCTCTTTCCTCCGAGATCACCGACGACGCATGGATACTGGCGATTTCTCCAGAAATAGGGAAAAACCGCTGTATTAGTTTGTTTTGTAGATGCGAGCTTATAGTAAAACGATCAGAACACCCCTGAGGAGGTTCTTCCGGTTCTTCGTGCACGCTACTACTGTTTGAAACTTCTTCCATTTAAAAACTAGCTAGTTTTAACCCCTGCTTCGCGCAACAGATAGCCCTATAAACATCTAGGGAAACCCAGATAAATTGGCTGCATGGCTTTGCAGGTTATCCCGATCCTACCATAAGGATTCAGTAATGCAATCTATTGAATGACGCCATCGGTGGAGCTTAAACGCCCCGAGAGGTTATCAAGGATTTAGAAACAGTCACGCCGTAAGGCTTGCCGGGCATGGGATAATTCTTGCCAGTCTTAAGTAAAATCCCGAATTTGAGCGCCCGTATATACTTCGCACATCGGCACGCTTCCAATGGTTTAGGATGTTTACGCCCCTCGACGCTCCGGAAACGAATATGGACCGCAATTTCACTCTTTTAACCTTAATGGCGATGCTTTGCGCCTCAGGATGTTGGCTCAATCCAGTTTCGGCAGATACCCTGAAAAATACGAGTTCGGTGGTTAGAAGTGGTCGCGACAACTCCGGTCGGATGCTGTCGATGGCTTCACCCTTGCCGAAAGAGTCGAAGAAGCCGGGCAAAAACGAGGATAGTGTTGAAGCCGCTCTTGGTTCTGCCCGCGAATCGTTAGTTGGGCAGCTTGAAACTCATAAGGTCTCCATCCCGGTTCCTAAAATCGACATTCCTGACAATATGGAAAAAACAGTGGACGGTTGCTATAAGGTCGTTCGGACGGGAATTACTTTCGCTCACGAGCACACGGCGCAGTTTAGCGGCTGGTTGGCGCGTTATTTTAAACAGATTTCCGGCGCTCCGAAGATGACCCCGATGGGGGGACCTTATGAAACCGGGCAGCACATTGTCCCTACAACCTTCGGACAGAACAGCTCTAAGCTCTATTTGACGAATGAAGGTCGCCTCAAAACTGTTATCGTCAGATGAATTGTGCCTTTTAATGCCAAATGCTGGAGAGTCCACAATCGACAGCGTTTTCGGCAATTTTTGCCGGTTTTGGGCTTACCACAAAGTTGAGAATCAATAGAGGCGACTGTGATACCGGATTTTTGTTGATTTTTTTCTGACCGGTTCGTTAGCATTTAATCGAGGCTTGCTTTGAGAACATCATGGCAATTCACCGTTACACCGGAGATTCCGGCAACTATTTGCGTCACTGTAAATGGTGCCGTATGTGGTGTTTCTCCGACTGAAACCGTTGCACCGAATATAGTGGCAATCCAAGCGCAAAAGTCAGTTGTCGCACCGCTGGCGGTGTCGGGTGTCCTATAATTTCCCGGGTTTGATCAACCGATTTGTCGTTTTGTAGCTGATAGTCCAACTAATTCGCACAGCTTGTCATCGTATAAATCTGATGTTTGGCTGTTCGGCAAGTCGAATGAAAGACCGTGATTTTTCTCGAATGCACTATTGATGCCCTATAGCTGTCAGATTTAAGGAGTAAACCTGGTGCAGATTCGTGATTTTTATGGCGCCGTGTGGCAGACTTTATAGAAGAAGCGTTATTAAGTAGGCCTTGCGGGAATCTTTCGATTCCGCAGACCTGCTTTTTGTAGCTTTTGCCCAAGTCGCAGCCCAGTTTACTGGTTGATCGCGCTTGGTGGTTTGCATATCCCGCCGGGTAAAACCACAAGCGTCCACGAGGAGAAAAAGATGACCACAGCGTCAGTATCAGGCAATCATAGAGACGTCGTTGACGCGAAGCAGTTGTTGCGAGCGTTGCGGTTGATGGCAAAAGGCGACTTTTCAGTCCGTCTTCCCCTCGATGAAACCGGCATCGCCGGCGATATTGCAGAGGCATTCAATCATGCGATCGAGCTCAATCAGCGCCTGACCGAGGAGATGCATCGCATCAGCACGGTTGTCGGTAAAGAAGGAAAAATCAAACAGAGGGCCTCTCTGGGTGAAGCCACCGGCGGGTGGGGCGAATGCATCGAATCAGTTAACAACCTCGTGGGCGATCTTGTCAGACCGACAACCGAAGTCTCTCGGGTTATCGGCGCTGTGGCAAAAGGCGATTTGACTCAGACTATGGCTCTGGAAATCGAAGGTGGACCGCTGAAAGGGGAGTTCTTGCGCACTGCCAAGACTATCAACACGATGGTTGATCAGTTGTCATCATTTACGGCTGAAGTAACGCGGGTTGCTCGAGAAGTAGGTACGGAAGGGAAGCTCGGCGGTCAGGCGCAAGTGCGAGGCGTGTCAGGCACATGGAAAGACCTTACGGACTCGGTAAACTCGATGGCATCCAACCTGACAGCTCAGGTGCGGAATATTGCAGAAGTGACAACAGCTGTAGCAAACGGCGACCTCTCCAAGAAGATTACGGTCGACGTAAAGGGCGAAATCTTAGAGCTGAAGAACACAATCAACACCATGGTGGACCAGCTCTCGTCCTTCGCATCTGAAGTAACCCGGGTAGCTCGGGAAGTAGGAACGGAAGGAAAACTCGGTGGACAAGCGCTTGTAAAAGGCGTCTCGGGAACATGGAAGGACCTGACGGATAACGTAAACTCGATGGCATCCAACCTGACAGCTCAGGTGCGGAACATTGCAGACGTGACGACCGCCGTTGCAAATGGTGATCTGACAAGAAAAATCACGGTAGACGTTAAAGGCGAGATTTTAGAACTGAAAAACACAATCAACGTAATGGTTGATCAGCTATCATCCTTCGCCTCTGAAGTAACTCGGGTGGCTCGGGAAGTAGGCACGGAGGGCAAGCTGGGCGGACAAGCGCAGGTCAAAGGGGTTGAAGGAACGTGGCGAGAATTGACGGACTCTGTGAATTACATGGCGTCCAACCTCACATCACAAGTGCGGAACATCGCAGACGTTACCACCGCTGTAGCTAAAGGCGACCTGTCTAAGAAGATTACGGTAGACGTCAAAGGCGAAATCCTCGAGCTGAAAAACACGATCAACGTCATGGTGGACCAGCTCTCGTCCTTCGCATCTGAAGTAACACGGGTTGCTCGTGAAGTAGGTACTGAAGGAAAACTCGGTGGACAAGCTGATGTCCAAGGTGTGTCCGGTACATGGAAAGATTTGACGGACTCAGTGAACTACATGGCAGGTAACCTGACATCACAAGTACGGAACATCGCAGAAGTAACGACTTCGGTAGCCAAAGGTGATCTATCCAAGAAAATTACAGTAGATGTTAAAGGCGAAATCCTCGAGCTCAAAAACACAATCAACACAATGGTGGATCAGCTCTCGTCATTTGCAGCCGAGGTGACTCGGGTGGCAAGAGAAGTAGGTACCGAAGGAAAACTCGGTGG
>CAZRMH010000565.1:0-4473 GCA_964600935.1 uncultured Candidatus Obscuribacterales bacterium | reverse complement strand
ATCCTGAGAGATTCTCTATTTGATATCAACAGCTTCACCGAAGGAACGAGCTTACGACACGAAATGCAGCTAACCTGGGAGCGCCGGCTTCCAGCCGGCTTCGAAAAGCCGCCAGGATGGCGGCGCTCCCAGACAGAAACCGACCAGTAACGACAATGACAATACCGCCGTCTAATGAACACACAATAAAACCAGCCGCCAGCTTTGACGGCGGTGATTTAGACTGTGGTAATGGGCTGCTTTTGTTGATTCGCAAAAATCTTGATGCGCTTGAAGAAGGGCATGTGCTTGAAATCAAATCAACCGATGTATCAGTGGAAGAAGATTTGCCGGCGTGGTGTCGGCTGACGAAAAATGAATTGGTTTCCTGGACGAAGGTCGGACAGCAAAGGAGTTACCTCATTTGCAAAGGCAGTCGCAGAGCGGAAGACGGTCAGAGTAATTTGGTGGAAGTTAAAGAACGATCGCCTGCCAGAGTCGAAGGTTCCACAACAGATCTGCGGTCTGACAGACCGGTACCTTCGGTCGAACCGTTGTCGGTCATGGGCATCGGCAGCTGGCCTCGACCGAAATGGATGCTTCGGATCATGCACGAATACCTCGAAGGCAAATTGAGCGAGGATGACTTTCAAGAATCCGCTAATGATGCGGTTCGACTGGTGGTTGAACAACAGCTCAAGGCCGGCGTCGATGTAATAACTGATGGTGAACAACGTCGCGACAACTACTCAAGTTTTGTCGGTGCTCGCTTGGAAAACGTACAACTTGTGCCGCTAATCGATCTGTTGCCACTAGTTGATCACCCGGAAGAATTTCAGAGGCAATTAGATGCTCTCGATGTTCCATGTTCAGTGGTGCGACATCCGGCAGTGTTCGGGAAATTAAGTAGAAAGGCTCCATTGGCTGCTCACGAGAGTGCCTTCTTGAGGCAGATCACAAACGCTCCGATAAAGGTTTCACTACCCGGTCCATACTTGTTGACGCGAACAATGTATCTGGATTGCTTCAAGGAACGTGCTTATGCAAGTCGCGAAGCACTAGCCGACGACATCGTTCAAATCCTCAGAGAAGAAATTACTGACCTGCTTCAAAGTAGTGCATCGTTGATTCAGTTGGACGAACCGATTCTTACCGAAGTTGTTTTCGGCGCACCACAACAACAGCGAACGTTCATGTGCGGCGCGCTCTGTGAGCGTGGAGAGACTAATGAAGAGTTGAGTTTCGCCACCGAGCTGTTAAACCGTGTAACCGACGGATTTCCGCCTGAGCGTTTAGCTCTGCATGTGTGTCGCGGGAACTGGAGTCCGGACGAAAGTGTCGCGCTCACCGGTGGATACGAGCCACTACTGCCAGTTTTCCAAAAGGTAAAATTTGGAACTTTGTTTCTGGAGATGTGCACTCCTCGTGCCGGCGAAATGGAGATTCTTCAAGAACTTCCAAACCATGTCCGAATTGGCGTTGGTGTTGTGAATCCGAAAGACACTGCCGTTGAATCAATCGAATCGGTGTACGATAAGGCGATGCGCGCGGCGGCGCTAGTTGGTATAAATCGTGTTTTGTTGAACCCTGATTGCGGGTTTGCGACATTCGCCGACAGTCCGGTAGCTAACGCCGAAATTGCTCGTCAAAAACTCGCTGTTATTGTGGAAGCGGCAAGGAGACTTAAACATGGCTGATGTGAAAATGGCAGATCTGAACATCGACGATCTTGCTGATTGTCGTGCTGTTATGCCGGCGCTTTCCAATAAGGGATACTTCAACTTCGGCGGGCAAGGTACCATGCCTCAGTCGACGCTCGACAGAATAATGGAGTCCTACAAACACGTTCAAAAAGTCGGTCCGTTTTCAATGCCAATGTTCAAATGGATAAGCAACGAACTTCAGTTAACGCGTGAAGCGATAGCCGGAGAACTGGGTGGCAAGCCAGATTGTTGGGCACTGACTGGCAACGTTACTGAAGGATGCAATATCGTGATGTGGGGTCTTGATTGGCAGCCTGGCGATCGAATTTTGCTCACCGACTCGGAGCATGATGGAGCGCTCAACGCAGCAGCGAACATTGCTCAGCGTCTGGGAGTGGAGTTGGACTATTTTCCTGTGATGCAGAAGTCTGAAGAAGAAATTTTGACGGGCCTTGAAGCCGCTTTGACAGAGCGCACAAAGCTAGTGGTTTACAGTCATGTTTTATGGAACACAGGACAGTTGCTGCCGATGGAAAAGATGGCTGAGCGTGTAGCTGCCCATGGCGCACAATCACTCGTCGACGGCGCGCAGTCAGCTGGTGCAATTCCGCTCGACCTGGGCAAATCCAAACTTGATTATTACGCCATCACCGGTCATAAATGGATGTGCGGTCCGGATGGTCTAGGAGCGCTCTACATTCGAGAAGATCGACTGTCCGAACTCAAACCAACCTACACTGGTTGGCGTTTAAACATGACCGCCCAGCCTGGAAAAGTAGACGGCTCACGATTCGAAGTCGCGACCTCGGCTTTCCCTTTACTCTCTGGATTGCGAAACTCTATCGAATTTCACAATAGTCGAACCACGGCGGAGCAGCGCTCTCAACTGATTAGAAAGAACGCCGCCTTGCTTCGCAGCAAGTTAGGCAGTATTCCAAACGTGCATTGCTTAGGAGATGAAACGCCTATGTCAGGCTTAGTTTCGTTCACCGTAGATGGTGCCAATCATGAAAAAATCGTGGTCGACTTAGATGGACTTGGTTTCATTGTCAGAACGATTTTGATTCCAGATTCAATCCGCGCCTCCGTACACTACTACACCAGTGAAGACGAAATCTTGAGACTGGCTGCAGCATTACACTCGCTACTTTGATTTGATTTTTAAGCGCAACTAGATCATGCTCGAGTAAGCAAGCGCCCTCACCCCTTACCAGAATCAGGCTTCAGGTGGAATCATCTATCTTTTCTTACCGCCCGGAGCAGCCGGTGCGATTATCTTGAGTCGTTCCTTGACTGCAGCGGCGTTAGCTCCAGTTGGTTGCAGTTGTAAGTTTTTCAGATAATCCTTCTTGGCTGGCTCTATCTGCTTCAGATCTTCGTAGATCAAGCCGCGATAGTAGTAGGCATCAGCGAGACTTGGATTTTTAGAAATTGCCGCACTGTATTCTTGCAACGCCCCAGTGTTATCACCATTGGCTTGGAGAGCCGTTCCGAGGTTGAGGTGAGTGCTTGCATCATCGTTGATTTTGAGTGCAGCTCTGTAGCTAACGATCGCACCAGCCAGATCGTATTTACCATCTGGAAGCGCAGTGGTTTGCTTCTTAATCGCTTCATCAACAAACGGTTGAGCTTTAAATGCACGCAGGTTGGCTGCGGCATCTTTGTATGCCTTCTCGTTAGGATTCAGGCTAATCGCTTTGTCGTAATCGGCAAGCGCGAGATCGACATCGTTCTTCGCCGCATCGTTTCTGGTTTGATAACAAGTACCACGTCCATAGTAGTACGCAGGTTCGTTAGGAGAACCAGCGATCGCCTTGCCGTAGGCGACAAGAGCTTCATCGAATTTGCTTTCGCCTTGAAGCTTGATCGCATCGTTGTAGGCCGCTGAAACTTCAGCGCTAGCTTGTTGTTGAGCAGCGGTTTGAATCTTCTGCAAATCTCCTGGCTTAGCTTTGATGTCTTTCAAACGCTGATCGGCTGCGGCTCTGAACGTTCCGCCCGGAGCCACTTGAATGTATTGGGTGTAGTGAGCCAACGCAGCATTGGCATTGCCATCGTTTTCATCGAGCACAGCAAGGAAGTACAAGTTATCAGCTTTCGCTTTGCCACCGATTTTGTAACCTTGATCGTAAGCATTGCGTGCTTTCGGGAAGTCGCCAATGTTCTGATAGCAAACACCGAGGAACGTCCAGCAATCGGCATTGTTAGGCGTGATTTTAAGAGCTGCTTCGTATTGCGCAGCGGCGCCCGCGAAATCTTTGTTCGTGTACTTCGTGTTCGCATCATTGATAAGTGGCTCAACTTTTGCGTCGGTCAATCCGCTCAGGTACGTTTTGATCTGAGCAATCTGATCTTTGTTGGTTGTTAGGGCTAGAGCCTTTTCGTAGAACGTTTTCGCGTTGTCTAGATCGTTTTTAGCCTGGTAAGCCGTTGCAATTGCGAATGGATACGCAAACTCTTTCGGCATTGCAGTCAGTGATTTCATGTACTCCTGAATCGCTTCATCATACTTGGTATCTTTTTGAAGCTGCATGCCTTTGTTATAGGAATCCTCGGCGATCTTCGCATTCTGGATATCGGCTGTTGTGGCAAGTTTCTGTGTTGCGCTGACGTCCTTCTGGAGGACAGCTATGCGGCTTTTCGCATCCGCAATATACGCTCCGGAAGCGCCGGCTTCTCTCACATATTGGTTATATAAGTTGAACGCAGATTGGCCCTTGCCGAAGTTCTCATCAATACGTCCCATCAGGAATAGGTTTCCAACTTCTCCTTTAGGATCAGCCTTATAGCC
>CAZRMH010000564.1:0-4491 GCA_964600935.1 uncultured Candidatus Obscuribacterales bacterium | reverse complement strand
AGAACCGGCGCATTACAACAGAGGCTATAACAGCAGCTCCTAGCAAATAACCGAGAATCTCGATTAAAAAATATGAAATATTCGCGACGAAGTGACGCGTCGCTCTTCCAATTGGATCTTTATTTGGAGCACCTTCTGTCCAATAAGCATTGTTGTTCCACGGCGAATAGGTTGCATGAATCGGCTCGGCAAACTCGTAAACATCGGGGTTTACAAAGATTTTGTTGGACCTGTGTTTCAATTCTGGAAATTGAAAATGAACTTGCTGATCGTCTTGTTTCTCGGACCAGTTTGCGATGACTCGCGATGCATCGCTAAAAGTAAAATAGCCAAAAGTCAGTGAAAGCACAATGATAAAGGGAACCGCGAAAACAGCCTCAACACCAAATGCGGTGCCAATGTTTCTCAAGGCGATCTTCTGCTTGCGCATTTCCCATGCTGATGCGAGGTAATAAAACAGGCTCATCGGCAGCATGATTGCTTTGGCGAAATAACCGAAAGCCAGGGAAAGCCCCATCCAAACCATGTTCTGTAGAGAACGGTCGCCGAATTTTACTTTCAAAAAAGTGGTGCTGGCAAACAACGCCAGAGCAGCCGTGACGATGTCCGGTCCGTCCTTTTCACACCCACCAAAACACAGCGCCGAGAAACACAATACTGAATACATATAGCACCAATAAAGCGTTCTCGAAGGCCAGACCGGAGTTTCAGAACTCGTCTCACACAATCCGCGCCAGAGCGTCTTGGCATAGAGGACAAAAGATGTGTATAACAACATCATCAACACGAAATTCGTCGAGCGCACAGCCAACATCTCATTTGCAATTCCCGGCTTGAACAGCGCTATTACGCCGCCAAGAATCCAGGAATACAGCGGCGACCAGGTGTGATTGATCGCGTTCCTAAAATCGCCACGCCAATACGCATCACCAATATCGAGATAAGCAACTAAATCAATGCTGTGCGAAACATAACGCCACTGCACGATCACATAGACGCAGTAAGCAACATAGAAAACCAGAAATCCGATGTGCACAACTGCAAGTTTTATTTTCTCGCCGGTGGACACAGAATTCCCCCATAAAAACATCCGTCCCGAGCTATCAATCAGCATCCTGGACTCGTTACATGATATCAGATTCAAAAGAAATGGCTTCCGCATAAATACGGAAGCCATTCCAAGCTGTTAGACTCTCATGAAAAAAACTTTTTGAACTAGAAGCCGTTCAGCACCCGACCTAGAATTCCGGAAACTCCGGCACCCTGATTTAGCGAGCTAAGACCGTTAAGTCCACCGAGTCCCCCTAAGCCGTTTAGTCCACCCAGACCATTTAGGCCATTGATGCCATTCAGACCGTTCAGCCCATTGAGACCGTTACCCAAGCCGTTGTTGTAGATGCCACCACCACCGACGACGGAGTTTACTCCGGCTTGATATCCCTGGTTATAAGCGACAGATGCCGGCTGACCGAAGGCACCATTGCCGACACCATACTGATTGCTCACGTTTGAGTACAATCCCGAATTATTGTATAAGCCGTTATTATAAAGTCCGTTACCAAGCGGGATTCCAGCGGCAGCCATTTGCGCCTGGCGCTGCATTCTCTGCTGCTGCTTCATGGCTTTCTTGGCATCGCGATTTTGAAATCTGCCGTTGAATCCCCGGTTTCCGTAGGCTCTATCGCCATAGTTAACTCCGCCATTCAGCGAGTATCGAGATGCAGCATTAAAATTCTGATTGCCAAAACCGATTTGATCTCCATAGCCGTTTTGGTAGCCTTGCTGACACCCTCTGGCATCCGAAGGTTGCGCCATAACCATGGACAACCCGGTGACTAGAGTCGCGACCAAACCGAGAGTAAAAGTCTTCTTGAACATTGTAGTAGTCCCCAGGTTGAGAGATAAGATTGCGCAACGCCGTTCAACCGGCAACCGAGCCGATTTCGTTCGCATGGAGCAAATGACGCAACGCGAAATCCAATGTTCCCGAACATCGACTATCTCTTCAAGTCGACTACCTTGTCTTTCGTGAACGACACCAGGTCTCGGTATGACTCAGGCAGCGTGCCATCATCAAATGTGATCGAGACGGTTCTGTCGCCTTCTACCGCGGTAAAACTGTAGACGAACATATCGGCAGCGCCTTTAGTGAAACGCTCTTTACCACCAGCTTTCAAAAGACCGCTCTTCTCAATCAACTGCTCAAGTTGCGTTCTATCGGTCTCTTTCAGCTCAGCGAGCTTTACGTCGTATTGCTTATTGACGCCCATGAAGCCGCCTGTCTGGTGAAAGGTAAACTGACTCACTTTATCCATGCGCTGCTCCACCTTTTTTGCCTGTCGCTCATCTTTAGCCTTGTCGTGCTCAGCACGGGAGGATGTTTTCGCGGCGCCGGTCTTGTTACTCGCCTTGCAGCAATCATCAGCCCCCTTGCTGCACTTCTCAGTATCACCAGTCAACCCTGGAGCCGCCATAACCAGCGAAGTTATACCACTTACTATTAATGTACTAAAAACCCTGTTCATAAATCGATTCTCCATGTGCAGCAAAAGTGTACCGCAACTTCTGACGAGCCGGCTGGCCGGAAGTTTCAATCCCACTTTTACTTGGGCACGTACATTTGCTGCAAATCACCGTTGCCGACGACGAATCCGTATTTCTTGTAATGCTGCTCCAGGGTTTGCATGAATGAATCTTGCCAGTACATCGACGGCTTGTCGTGCAGACTGTCGTTGATGTTGATGATGACCGCGGGATACTGCTTCAGGGCGAGCGCTTTTTCCACTTTAGCCAACGACTGCTCTGCTCGATCGAGTGTTTGCAAAAACGTACCAACGTCGACATAAAGTGGCTGTGCACCGCACGCAAGAGCGAGCGCAGGATCCTCGACTAGGATCACTTTGCCTTTTGTATTCTGACTGATCACGTCAGCCTTAGCGCGTTCCATGCGTGCGCTCAGTGTCATCATCGGTTGCAACAGTGTACTCAGGATATAGGTACAGAGCGCTGATGCGAGTACCATGCTAGCGCCGAGTGACAGCGGAAAAATCTCGATAAAAATTACAGTCAACCAACTTATTGCAAAATAAAACATCAAACCGTGATTGAGCGTCGCATGCATCGAACCAATCGTATAAGCAGTCAACAAGCCGCTTACAACCGCTAGCGTCGCTGGCAAAATTAATCGCTCGCGCTTCTCATTATTTTCGAGCCACACCAAACCAATTACAGGAATAATGAAAAGTTTTGGCCAATCAACGCCGAACATATTCAAATGCTTTTGCAGATCAGCAGTTGAGTATGGCGCATCAAAGGAGAACAGTTGATGCTTCGTAAAACCGCCTGCAGTGACGGCATCGAGTATCAAGTATAAAATCGCACAGAGCGTTAAAGAACAACCACCATAAACGAACATATCCTTGAATCGTTTCTGTGTTGCCAGGTAGTAGCACACCGCAGGTAGTATCACAATGGAAGAAACTTTCGAATAGATCGCAGCGACGATCATTAGAATAGATGGGGCGTAAATCATCAGCAAAGAAAGAAAACCTTTGGGAACAGTAGCGTTTGCTATCGCAGCGGCATCCGCATCCAGCGGTTTGGTTTTAATAAACTCGCGAAAGAAGAAATAGAGTGAACCAATCGAAAGCGCCAACGCGAGCATGTCCGCACGGGCTTTGAATGAGCCTGACCAGATTGACACATAGCTCGCAAACAAAACCAGTCCGACAGCCACATTCAACTTGCTAGTCGAAAAAAGTCGGATCAATCTGTAGAAAAACAGCATGGTCAAGCCAAACGCGACAATGCTAATCATTCTCAGCGCCGGATAGTTAAAATCCCCGGTTTGAAAGGGGGCGCCCAGCAAAAAATACAGCGGCGGATAAACCGTCACCACCCACGGTGGCTGCACCAGATGTTCAGCACCATAAATGTTGTGTCCCTTCGCCAGCTCAACAGCCGCCCAAAGACTTGGTCCTTCGTACTCCAGCGAGAGCGGCGAGGACAGCGCAATGTACCAACTTACGAGATATACCGCCATAAGACCTGCGGCGGTCAATAGGGTGAGCGCCCAGACAATCTTGGTTATAGCCGTCAGCTGGACTTCTCCTCGTGATACTCCTGCTCGGTATTAACGTCCCAAACATTATCTTTGGTGACGATTCCGGCGACAATGTTGTCGACAGCAGTCATAGCAGCAAGCATTGAATGGTCTTGGTTATTGTATTTGTGCATGCCGTTTCGACCGATCAAAAAGAGATTTTCGATCTTATCAATGTAAGCTCTAAGCTCATCGAAACGTTCATAAGTTCCAAAATATCCAGGATAAGTCTTCGGCATCCGCACCACGGTACCGTCGACTACATCGGCTTTATCGACAATGCCGATTTTTTGCAATTCATCGCCTCCGAGTTCGATCAGACGCGAATCATCCCAGGTCCAGATGTCATCCGTTTCATTACAGAAATACTCCAGACCCAGCCAGACATC
>CAZRMH010000563.1:0-4519 GCA_964600935.1 uncultured Candidatus Obscuribacterales bacterium | reverse complement strand
CAGACACTACCTGCTTTCACTGTTCAGCGGCGGGGGGCGATTATATGAACAGATTTTGTTTCTTTCCGAACTGTTTAACTTGCTCGATAAAAAACCTGAAACAGTAGATGGTGCCTTGACCGGAATGGCTGGACCAGGCTCGCCGCGCTGGGGCGTCTACAAGGCCCCTGAAAAACTGAAGCATGGAATCGAATTGAGGAATGTCACATTCTCTTATCCAGGTTCGCAAGAAAAGGTACTCGACAATATTTCAATGTTCTTACCAGCCGGACAATCAATTGCAGTCGTCGGAAAAAATGGGGCTGGAAAAACCACTCTGGTGAAGCTTCTTGTTAGACTCTACGATCCTGTCGAAGGAGAAATTTTAGTCGATGGTCGCAATATAAAAGAGTACGAAATTGAGAGTCTGCGGCGAATGTTTTCTGTTGTTTTTCAGGATTTCCTTCATTACTATTTGACACTACGAGAAAATATTGGTTTCGGCGACGTGGAACGCGTTCACGACTCAGCTCAGGTCATGTGGGCTGCAGACCAGGTTGGTGTTACTGCGATCGCCGAGAAGCTGCCGCTGAAGTATGAAACTTATCTTTCTAAACAGTACGGTGTTCAAGACGCTGTCGATTTGTCGGGTGGCGAATGGCAGAAAGTCGGTCTGGCAAGAAGCTTCATGCGCGAGTCACCAGTGGTAATACTAGATGAACCGACCGCCGCACTTGACGCCTTTGCCGAAGCAGACCTCTACAACACTTTCGAGGGTCTCACCAAAGACAAACTGTCGGTGATAATCTCTCACCGTTTCTCCACGGTTAAAGTGGCCGGGCTGATCATGGTGATCAATGACGGCAAACTCGTACAAAGCGGATCACACGCAGAGTTGATGGCCAGTGGTGGACTGTACTCCCAGATGTACACGACCCAGGCTGAACGATACAGCTAATCAGTTCAAAAAATGTATGAACGAATTTAGTGACCGCCGGCAGGGACTTCCGAGCTGGTTTCCAGCGCTGTATCGTGCACGCCGAACACGAGAAATGCTGCGATGATCATCGAAGCACCACCCATCATCACGACGTATAGCGGATTGTTTTGAAACACGTTTTTTACGAGTGGCTGCAAGGCCAGCGATGCAATTATCTCTGGAATGACGATGAAGAAATTGAAAACGCCCATATATACGCCCATTCGGTTGGCAGGCAGTGCGGTGGAAAGAATGGCATACGGCATTGATAGAATCGACGCCCACGCGATGCCCACCCCGATCATCGCGTACTGCAAAGTGTTGGCGTCGGTTATCCAATACATCGACAGTAGACTCAATCCGCCCAATAGAAGTGATACGAAGTGAACCGTCTTGCGACTCGTGGCTGTCGCGATTTTTGGGAGGATGAACGCGACAAGAAAACAGACTATTGAGTAAACGGCAAAACACCAACCCGCCCATTCTACGCCACGATCGAATAGTTCTGATTGCATATTCGGTGCTTTGAAAACGTGATATGCGCACATCAGTCCGAAATATAACCACATGCAAAATAAACCGAGCCATGTGAATACTTGAACCAATGCCAGCTGTTTCATCGTTGTAGGCATGTCGCGGACAGCCTGCGGTATCTCTTTGCAAATCTCTTTGACCAACCCCAGAAGACCAGGATGTTCAGCGCGTTTGCGTTTGAATTCTTCCAGGTCGTCTGGTGGATATTCTGAGGTCGTGAACACCGTCCACAATACACACAGGAGAAACATAGCCGCGCCGATTCGAAATGAGTAGAGCACAGTCAGTGGAATTCCGTTTGCGGAAACACCTGTCACTCCCATCTCTCGAAAGATTCTGGGCAGCGCATTAGCCATGGTGGCACCAATGCCGATGAAAAAACTCTGCATGATGAAACCGAACGTGCGCTGTTCTCGATTCAATTTATCGGCAACGAAAGCACGAAATGGTTCCATACTTATATTGATCGACGCATCTAGAATCCACAAAAGACTTGCCGCACACCAGAGGTAGGGAGAGTCAGGCATCAAACACAATGCGATGCTTGAACAGATCGCGCCGGTTAGAAAATATGGACGGCGCCGTCCCAATCGGTTCCAGGTCCGATCGCTCAATGCCCCGATAAATGGTTGCACAAGTAGACCTGTCATTGGACCGGCAAGCCAGAGAATCGGAATTTTGTCCGGGTCAGCGCCGAGCTTCGTGTAAATTGCGCTCATGTTGGCAAGCTGCAAACCCCAGCCAAACTGGATGCCCAGGAATCCGAAATTCATATTCCAGATTTGCCACATACTGAGGCGTGGTTTCATATTTGTCTCCGTCGACAAAGCCTAGTCTATCAATTACACCCAATCTTCAGTCAATCGAGCGGTATAATTTGCATCCTCATGATCAATCTCACCAAAATTCGAACACTCGACATCGCGCCGTCGGAAAAGAATCGCCCCGCTTACGTCTACGCAGCCAGTGGCTTAGTCCGAATCGACAATCGCCTCTACACCGTGGCTGATGACGAACTTCATCTCGCCGTTTTTGAATATCCTGGCGACCGACCGGGCAACTGGTTGCGACTGCTGCCTGGCCAATTGCCATTGGATTATCAGGAGCGAAAAAGGGCAAAACCTGATCTGGAATCAATCACCCTTTTAGAGCCATACGAGTATGCACCGAAAGGAGCACTGCTGGTGGTGCCATCGATGTCGCGGAAGAGTCGCATCAACGGTTTATTGATACCGCTCGATGAAAACCGTATGCCATCAGCCGACTTGCTGCCTATCGATTTCACCAAGCTCAGGGAAAAACTAGCAGCTGAGATTGTGGAATTGAACATTGAAGGCACGGTGGTGGACAAAAACTATGTTCGCCTGTTTCACCGGGGCAGCATAGGGAAGTCGAAAAGCGCTGTGATCAAGCTAAACGCACAATCGTTTCTCAAAGATTTGCATGACTCACACGTCATCTCCATTGATTACAAACTCGCTTTTACCGAATACGATATCGGCAGCGTCGACGGCGTGCCGCTACAGTTCACTGATGCAGTTTCTCTTCCTGGCAGCCAAACGCTTTTCCTGGCCACCGCAGAAAACACCAGCAGCGCTTTTGAGGACGGTGCATCGCTTGGTTCGTCTATCGGAATTATGGATGCTGCTGGAAAAATCACGCAAATGTACAATATCTCCGGTCACGACAAACTGGAGGGCGTAAGCGTTTCCGTAGTCGACGGAGAAATCAGGCTTCTATTGGTTTCAGATACCGACGATCAAACCAAACCGTCTGGGCTTTTCAAAACAACAATTCCGGCAGCAAATTGAATTTGATTTTGCCCGCCTAATTGAAGTGATTGTGACGTTGCAAGATTCAGAGCCGGTGAAGTTAAATAATTGCCCGGCGGGGTGGGAAGATTGTAGTTGAAAGGACACAAAGTAAACACACAGGAAGTGATTCATGGGTGTGCGGTTATGAAAAATACGATTAAGTCGATAGTTGCATTACTTCTGCTTTCCAGTCAGCTCATCTTTCAGCCGTCCGCCCAAGCGCTTGGCAGTGCGGTCGGTCCGACAGACGATTGGCACGCACAGAGCATCGTTGTTGAGAACAAGCAGCAGAGTGATGCATCGCCTGTCTTCAGAATCGCGCAGAATTCCACTGCGGCTCCATCTGCTGCAACCGCAGTCGTCGACACTCCCGTGCACGACAAATGGGCGATTGTCGTGGGTATCAGTAAGTTCGAAAAACCGGATGTACCCCCGCTGAAGTATTCCGCCAAGGACGCTAAGGACTTTTATGACTATTTGATCAAAGAGGCTAATTTCGCGCCGGATCATGTCAGGTTGATTCTGGATGAGAAAGCGACTCGGCGCCGAATTCTTTCAGAGTTGGACAATATGTTTCTCGGTCGGGTAGCCAGACCTGACGACCTTATCGTTTTGTTCTTCTCGACTCATGGCAGCCCCTCGCAACTGGATAAGATGGGCAAAAATTTTATCGTCGCTTATGACACCGAACCTAATGAATTGTTCGCTACCGGCATTGAGATGCAGGCAATGACCCGTGATTTGAAAGAGCGTGTCGATGCAAAACGGGTTTTGCTTGTGCTCGACGCCTGCCATAGCGGCGGAACTGCTGCTAAAGGAATTCATCGGGTCGGAAATTTTGACACCGATGCATTAGCGATTGGAACAGGACAGATGGTGATTTGTTCAAGTGAACCAGATCAACAGTCTTGGGAGTCGAAGCGTTACAGCAACGGAGTATTTACGCGAAAATTATTGGACGGTTTGCGGTCTAAAGGTCGTGAAACCTCAATAGAAGATGCATTTTCTGTAGTGACCAATTCTGTCCAGGATGAGGTTCGGCAGGACTATCCGGGCACGCGTCAGACGCCGGTTCTCCGCAGCAAGTGGAGTGGTGACAAATTGATTTTGGCAGTGAAACCAACTGCGGCTGGTCCCATACCTGAGTCCGTGGTTTTTGACCTGGAGCCCGACAGCACCAAGAGTAGTACCACGCCGGTTGTGGCAGCGAAGG
>CAZRMH010000562.1:0-4545 GCA_964600935.1 uncultured Candidatus Obscuribacterales bacterium | reverse complement strand
CCTGCCGTCGAACGCGAGGCACAATTCCGGCGACGACGTACTCGCCACTTTCGTCTGTATAGACAAAAACCGAATGCTTTTGTCAGAGCGATTCACGCATGGCAAGGGCGATCTAGTTAAGAAGAACTACGGCGGCGTTAATTGGGAAGATCATCTCAACGACTCCAACTACAATACGGCAGCGCAGCAGCCTGTTCCCGATTCAGACCAGTTCAGCACTGCGGCTCAGCACTATTCGCCCGAGCAATACGCCAGCGAGCAGTCCACTAGCGGTCAGTATGGCGCTCAACAGGGCGGTCCTGACCCTTACGGAGCCCCGGATCAATACGGAGGCGCTCCGGCCAATCAGTATGGCGCGCCTCAAGCGCAAGATCCTTATGGAGCGCAGGCGCAACAGGATCCCAATGGTTGGCAGCAACCCCAGTCTTTCGACCAGCAATACGCACAGCAACAGCAGAACCAGTTCTCCAGCGGCGGGAATCCAGCGCAGCAGTACGCTACCGGTCCTCTCCCCACTCAAAACACGCCTTCCAATAATCAGCAGTACATGACCGGACCGCTGCCGGCACAGAACAGTCAAATGCCGCAGCAGTTCCAGCCTCAAGAATTTTTAGCGCCGGTTGCGGCTCAGCATCAGGCTGATCCGAGTCAGTTTCTCACAGGAGCTCAACCCGCCCAGAGATACGCAGAGGGCGTTCCGACTCGCAGATTTCAGCTTCGACGAGCAATCGATTTGATCATGCCGCCAATCGACCAGGAGTCGCTAAGCAGTATGAGAATCGGCGACTACGACGTCGAGTGGCTTATAACTCAACTTGAAGGCGGCATGAAAACTGGCTGCGTAAAAGCTGCTTGTGAAAGCCGTCTATCTCGCGCGGCGATGCTCTTATACCGAGGACGAGCAGTTGGTTGCATCTATGGCTGTAAATCCGACCCTACGACTAAGCCAACAGAAGAATCACTGCAAGCGATGTTGTCCGATTTGGAATCACCGGATACGGTGGTTACGATTTACGATTTGCCGGAAGAGATTACCCTGGCAATGTCATCGCTCTTCCTCGGATATCCTGTAGAACGGCATGACGACTACAGCGCCAAAGAGTATCTTGACTACATCTGCAATTGGCTAGGTCAGAAAAACGGAACTGCTACGCTTGCGATTTCCCTCACGGAGGATCGCGGCACTTGTTTGGGCTACATTTATAAGGGCGAATTCTCCGGCGCATTCTACGTGGAAGATCAGGCTTACAGAGCCGATCGCGCCTTCGTCGACGAGATGCTCGTCAACGACCCGCGGGCAGCACTAGAGGTCAGCATTTTGCCACCAGAAATGCATGCAAGCGCTGTGCGCTTCGGATTCAGCTTGAGTATGGCTCGCACCCGGAAGATGGAATAACGACTGTTAGTACTCGAACGTAGCCGTTGCAAACGTAGTCTCAGCGATAGCTCGTGAACATCGACCTGTCAAAACTTCTTTTACGCATCTATAAAAATTAAGAGGTCGAGCTATGCAGCCCGACCTCTTAGTTTATCTTGAAACGAAGCGCTTACTCTTCGTCGCGGTGCTCTTCTGAGGAACCTTCTGACGCTGAATCAGCGTGGGAGAAAGCACCGATTTTCAATTGATCGAACTGCTGGCTTCCTTCTTCTGCACCGTGAGTGGTGCTATCTGTCGAATCGTTGGAATCATGAGCCTGTTCATCAGATGACTGGCTGAGGATTTGAAAATTCGGGCGAATCGTATCATCGGTTTGGCCATGATCGTGTTCGTGGCTATGCTCGTGCTCGTGATTATGTTCGTGACCTTGATGCTCATGGTCGTGCGAACGAGATTCACCACTTGAAGCATCAGCAGACCAGTTAGATGATTCCGCCGAGGTGGTATCACTCTCTTCGTCTTGCTCGGTTCTCTTCGCAAGAGTAAATACTCCGCTAATTTCCCCGGCTACAGCTTCGTACGGACTGGGAGTTATTTCCGCGACCCACTCAGTGGCTTCAACTACCGCATTCTCACCAGTAATTTCATCAGCTTCTTCTTCGTCTTCGACGTCAGCGCTGCTGCTGTTCCTATTGGTGATCGGATTGTACTCTTCAATGACAAGCTCTCTGTATGACGAGGAATGCACCGGGTCAGTGAAAGTCGTTGAAGACGGAGTTGTTCTTGCCGCTGTCGGAGCTGGCGCTGATGGATTATTACCCACGCCGATTTCTTGGAAAACTTCTTCAACAGCAGAGATATTATTTGAAAGTTCTCTCGACGAATGATCGTCGTCTTCCATATGATGACTGTCTTCGTAACGAGAAATCTTCGCTTCGACTTCGCCTTTCTCGATCTCGAGAGTGGCGTCATCAGTGGTTTCTTCTGTCTCGTCGTCTTCCTCGTCACCGAAACTAGCTTCGCCGCGTGAACGAGTTCTGCCGCCGCCTCGATCTCTTGAATCAAGAAGCTCTTCCGGCATTTGCGCAAGAATCTCTTCTGGAACATCGAGTGCTTCTTCGCCATTGGTCACGGTTTGCGTGATGCGACCACCGGAGGCGCTGGCTGATTTGAGAACAGATCCGGCACGTGAATTACCACGTTTTTTCGGTGGAGCTTCTTCGTCTTGACGCATTCCGATCACTTTTCTGGTGTCACCGGAACCAACTTCAAGCATCGCTAGAACGCCTTGCCCCGTGCAGTGTGAGCACTCTTGCGTGAACAGCTCTCTCAAGCTTTGTCCTTGTCTGCGACGGGTCAGTTCAACCAATCCCAGGTCAGACAATTGTCCGATTTGTGGTTTGGCCCGATCGTCTTCCAGTGCGCGCTGGAATTGCTCCAAGACTTGCTGTTGATCTTTGCGACTTTCCATATCGATAAAATCGACAATCACCATGCCGCCTATATTGCGCAGTCTGAGCTGACGCGGAATTTCCTGAGCCGCTTCCAGATTTGTCCGACGCACAGTTTCAGCCTGCGTACGCGAACTTGTGAAACGACCGGAGTTAACGTCGATTACAGTGAGAGCTTCGGTCGGTTGAATGTTCAAGTGACCACCGCTAGGCAGCTCGGCTCTGTCGGTCAATGCGGCTTCGATTTCGTGATCGATTCCCTTTGCCACCAAAATTGATTCTTGGTCAGTGTGGAAAGAAACCTTGGTGTTCTTACTAGCCCAACCGGACAAGTAGTCTTGAGCACGTTTCTGACCATCTGGACTGTCGACGATGATATCGGTGACTTCATGCGAATAGGCATCGCGGATAACTCTGAAGAGAAGATCCTGATCGCGATATATAAGAAGAGGTCCGATTGAAGCTTCCGCTTCTGAAACGACCGTTTGCCAGGTGTCCCAGAGTTGTTGGAAATCTTCGAAGAGCTCGTCTTCGCCCTGACCTTTGGCTTCGGTTCTGATAATTAGACCGACACCAGGAGGCTTCATAAGGTTTACAACAGCTTTCAATCTAGCGCGTTCACGAGATTCGGAAATCCGACGCGAAATTGAAACGCCGCGCTCTTCAGGAACGAGAACGAGAAAGCGTCCCGGCAAGCTGATTGCGGTCGACACGCGTGGTCCTTTGTGACCGGTAGGTTCCTTAGTGATTTGAACCAGAAGCTTTTGTTTTGGTACAAGGCGCTCCTTGAGCGGACCTTGACCGGGTACATCATTGGCATGGAGAAATCCCATTTTATCTTTGCCAAGATTGACGAATGCGGCATCGATGCCGGGAAGAATATTTTCAACGGTACAAGTGTAGATATCGCCTAAAAGCAATTCGCCTCGATTGACGAAAAATTCGCATACTCTGTCATTCTCGAGTAATGCTGCGATGTTATCTTGTTCTGAAATTACAAGTGACTTTCTCATAAGTTCCTCAAACTAGAAATACAAACTTAAATCACCGAGCTAAGTGGTCTGCAGAATTTTCGATTCTTCCACAGACTTACTCGGTTGGTCGTAACTGAGCAAATGGGCTCCGTCGGCTGCTTTAAGCGCGAGCCTTGTGAGCTTCCAGCGTAACTGCGTATCAATGCTTTCCAAAACCTCGAGAGGTTTTACATGTGATTGAGAACTGCAAGATAGCTCCATCTCAAGCGTAACTGGCAATCCATCTTTGACTACAAGAGACTTGATACCATCTCTGATGTCACGATGATCCGGAACTTCTTTACGGTTTCGCTTGTTTTGGCTCTTCCGCTTAGCATTTTCCGAAGTCTTAACTAAAATCGATTCCTGTTCCAGGAGCTCAGCGACCCGCGTCCTGAGCCTGTCGAACTCAACAGCATTCGGTGAGTCAACTCTTTCGGAGTCAGCCAGCACCGCTCTGTATACGGCCGAATTGAGAACCGCCGCCAAAGAATGCGCCGGTCTTTCGGTTAGACAAACGGCCTCTTGAATTTGCACTTCAGGGGGCAACTGTCTGTTGATTCTGCTTTTGAACTCCTCGGATGTGAGGTGTTCAGCAAGTTCTAACTCAGCAACTTCTCCTTCGCCTTCAAAATAAAGAGGAAGAGGATTTGCCAGAGCGAGCTTGGGTTGTGGATTGAAACCTTGTGAATATGCCAGGTTG
>CAZRMH010000561.1:0-4557 GCA_964600935.1 uncultured Candidatus Obscuribacterales bacterium | reverse complement strand
CATCCCGGAAAGCACACGCTCATAACTTACGTGATGATGATCGCGACGGAGATATTTGAACAGCTCGATTTCCTCATCGGTGCGTGGTGCAAAATCCGTATGTCCGCCCTCGCAAGCGAACGGAATATAACCATCGCCATTCCAGAACAGACCAGCCTCACCAAGACCGGTGCCTGCTGATACCACGCATGCGTTTCCTAAAATTCCAGGCTCACCTTCGTGCAAAACAGTGAACTCATCATCTCTCAAGTGAGTGATACCATGAGCGTTGCCTTCCAGATCATTAATCAACCAGATTTTTTCAAAACCCAGAAGTCGAGCGGCTTCATCGGCATCGACGGTCCATGGCAAGTTGGTTGTCTTGCAACGGTTATTGATCACCGGACCAGCAATACTGAAACAGGCATACTCGATCTTCACATCATGTTTATCCAGAAACGCCTGGACTAAACTTTCCAGCTCCGGAAACTCCTGACTGGAGAATTGCTCTTGCATCATTGGCGTAAACTTCTGGTCTCGATTATGGAAAACGCCGAGATTTGTTTTAGTACCACCGATATCGCCAGCCAGGATCATAGTCGTGTTTCCTCTAGGGTATGTGTAGGTTCTGGATGTACTGGTTCTTTAGGTCGCGCGTCCTATGAAAGAGCTTCGGCGACTGCGCGCGTGAGAACTTTAAGCGCCTCACTAACGTTGCCACTCAAGTGAACTCGAAGCAGACGACGTTCTCTCTCGGACAGAACAGTCAAGTCGCCCTGTGCTTGCGCATCGACAACGATTCCGAAAGAATACTTATGTCCAGGTACATCGACGTCTTGTTCGTGATCGCTGGTGATTTGCAGGAAGACCCCAGTGTTTGGTCCACCTTTATATGCTTGTCCGGTCGAGTGTAAGAAGCGCGGACCGAAGCCGAGGCAGGTCGCTACTTTTCTGGAATCACGAACGGCGTGACGAATGTTCTGCAGCATGCGCTCGTTCTCTTCGTTCATGTGCAAGTATCCAAGCACCGTGAAGTAGTCGCCTTCTTTGATTCGATCGAGATGAGCCTTGAGTACCTGGCTCAACTTCTTTTCTGACTTATCGAAATCTCTGAGGTTATTTTCATCAGTGAAAAACTTCAACGAATTCTCTTCGAAGAATGGCTTCTCCACAGGGAGTTCGCCCGACTTTTCGTATGCTTCGGTGAGCGCCTTTGTGGCGATTTTGCTCGCTTCAACATCCGGTTGATTGAACGGATTGATTCCCATGATACTGCCGGCAACAGCGGTGGCGATCTCCCAGCGGAAGAATTCTTCGCCAAGCGCCATCTTCTCATCGAGCACGATGCGAATCACTGGGTGACCGTTGGATTCCAGTGCGGTGAGTGCCTCTTCCTGCATTTTGTCGGCTTCACCTTCGACATTCAGATAAACGAATATTCTGTCGCTTCCGTAAGCTGAAGGCGAACCTAATAATTCGCGATCCAGAGGAATGATCGACTTTCCTTCTTTACCTGTTGACTCGGCAATTAGCTGTTCAAGCCACGCACCAAGATCAGAGATGCTCGACGAAGTGAAGATTGTTAGTTTATCGAAGCCATGTGTCGCGGCGACTCCAAGGATAATTCCGAGCATCACGCCTGGATTGTCCTTAACTGAATCAGTCTTCTTGCAAGCTTCAACCATGTCGCTTGCACGATTTAAAAACTCGCGAACATCAAGACCCATCACCGCCGACGGTATCATACCGAAATCGGAGAGCGCTGAATAACGACCACCGATTGCAGCCTTGCCATAATAGATTTCGCGGAAGCCTTCTTGTTTTGCAAATGCTTCCAGTTTCGAGCCCGGGTCAGTAACTGCGATGAAGTGGTAGCCGGCCTTATCCTCACCAACTTTCTCTTTGACGCGGTGGAGGAAGTACTCCATAAAGATATTGGGCTCCAGAGTTGAACCTGATTTGCTGGAGACGATAAACAACGTTTCACTGAGATCGAGCGAATTATCTTTGGCGAGAATTTGTTCCGGATTCGTCGAATCAAGAATCGACAACTCCGGATAACCCTGACCGCGAGTGAATGTCAAACTCATAACTTCAGGACAGAGGCTCGATCCGCCCATGCCCAGAACAACCGCCGATTCGAATCCGGACTCTTTAACTTCGGCAGCAAGATGTTCAAACTTCTCTACGTTTTTAAGTTGTTCATCAACGATGTCGAGCCATTCCATCCATTTATCTTCGTCAGTTCCGGTCCAAAGATTGGCATCCTTTTTCCACAGCATCTCGGTGCGGCCATTTTCTTGCCATTCGGAGATCGCGGTATCGACTTCCTTCTGAAGCTCTTCAGGAAGCTTGAAACTCATCGTGTCGATCTTAGCCGGCAGCTGAGCCTTGCGTTCCTTATCAACTGCGCCAAGCAGTTTTTTAAACGCGACAGAAAACGACTCAACGCCTTCTTGCAACAATTTATCCGTGACCTCTTTCAGAGAAATTCCATAACGTTCTAACTGTTCGAGAACATTAGTAGACTCGTCCATCCGCTTTTCAAGCGTTTCTTCGGGGATACCGTGATCGCGAAACGCTTCCAGTGTTGCCAGCGGCAAAGTGTTTACAGTTTCGTTTCCAATCAATTCATCAACATACAAACAATCTTTGTATGATGGATCCTTTGTACTCGTACTCGCCCACAACAGGCGCTGAGGGCGGGCACCATGCGTCGCCAATTTTTTCCAACGATCGGAAGTATAGATTTCTCGATAAACTTGATATGCCATTTTGGCGTTCGCGATTGCCGCTTTTCCAAGCAAAGCTTGGTATCGAGCTTTTTCTTTTTCGTCTTCGGCAACTTTGATTTTGTCTTTGAGCAGTGAATCGATTAGACCATCGATTCGACTGACGAAGAAGCTGGCGACAGAAGCGATTCCAGTAAGTTCTTTGTTTTTCTCTAGATGATCTTCAAGACCAGAGATGTAAGCCTCGGCAACATCTTTGTATGCGTCGACGGCAAACAAGAGAGTGACGTTGATGTTTAAACCCTCAGCAATTAAGCGTCTGATGGCAGGAATGCCTTCGGGTGTGCCCGGCACTTTGACCATTAGATTGGCACGGTCAACGGCTTTCCACAGACGAAGTGCTTCGGAGACGGTGGCTTCGGTGTCGGAGGCGAGCAGTGGTGACACTTCCATGCTGACGTAGCCATCGCGTCCAGCCGTTTCTTCAAAAACAGTCTTGAGAACATCACATGCTTCCTGAATGTCTTGTATAGCGAGGCGCTCGTAGATGCCATTAGCATCGAGGCTGCGATCTTGAATTAGTTCAAGCATTTGTTCTTTATAATCGTCACTGCCGCCGATCGCTTTCTCGAAAATCGACGGGTTGGACGTGACGCCGCGAAGACCGTCTTCATCGACCAATTTCTTTAGCTCGCCCGATCGTACATAACTCCTGCGGATAAAATCGAGCCAGATCGACTGGCCCTGTTTTGTAAGTTGTTTCAAACGATTGGTCACTTCTTTAGTAGACGTCATGATGCAACATTCTCCGAATAAAGTTTAAAAGCAGGCTGCGGCAGGAGGCGGGTTCGCCAGCGCAGAATGTCTGACGAACGACATTAACTCTGCGGTCTAGAACCGTTTACAGCTACAAAAGATATCAGATCCGCACCAAGATCCGTACATATAGAGGGAGTTTGGGGAGTGAAAAAAACCTTCCGGAAACTGGCTTCGCTTGACTACCCTTTTGCTATTATCTCCTTTGAGTGCGTCAAATGAGGTAAAAGCCGTGCGAATACTATTGGCTGAAGACGATCAAATGTTATCCAAAGGAATCCATCTGGCCTTATCCCAGAATGGTTATCTGGTTGACCAGGTTAAAACTGGACCCGACGCTGACAACGCTCTAACCGTGACGCCTTACGACCTGGTCATCCTAGACCTTGGTCTACCGGACCTCGATGGTCTGGAAGTGTTGACTCGGTTGCGCCAGCGCGGACAACCAACTCCAGTCGTTATCCTGACCGCCCGCGATGGCGTCAAGGATCGCATCACTGGTCTAGACCTGGGTGCAAATGATTACATGACCAAGCCGTTCCACTTAGATGAGTTGGAGGCTCGAATCAGAGCTCTCCTGCGGAAAGGCAATTGGAGTAACCAAACAGATATCAAATACAACGGATTCGCCTACGATATTGTTGGCCGTCGGCTTTCAGTTCATGGCCAGCCCGTCGATCTGTCTGCTAGAGAAGTGGCTGTTCTTGAATTGCTGCTTCAAAAAGTCGGAAAAGTTGTGAACAAACAACAAATCACGGAACATCTCTCAAACTGGGAGAGTTCAATAAGCTTCAACGCGATTGAGATTATCGTTCACCGCTTGCGGAAGAAACTAGAAAATTCAGGTATTAACATCAGAACAATACGCGGATTGGGATATATCTTGGAACCGCCGACGACAGCAGCAACAACAGCACCAACCATCCAAACAGAACAACCGAACCAAGAAGAACAATGAGGAACTCAATTCGTCGGCAGATGCAAGTCTGGCTGATGATACCACTGCTGATACTACTTGTAGTATCAGCAG
>CAZRMH010000560.1:1459-4559 GCA_964600935.1 uncultured Candidatus Obscuribacterales bacterium | reverse complement strand
AGTACGAGCTTGAATCAAGTGGTCGCAATGGACTGTGGACGGGACTTGAACCTTGGCGATTCGCGCTTGCATAAACTGCAACAGCGCCATCTGCGCGGTGGCATCTTGCATGGCGACCCGGTCCGGACGGAGAAAGGCGTATGTGCTGCCACCTTGAGGAACTCCTTCGGCGGGATAATGATCCAGGTGAGCGGTCAAAATCTTCTCGGTGAGAGTCAGTGGGCGATTATATGCTTTCTTCGCCGCATTATACTTCTCTGCACGAGAGCTGTAGAACTGCTTGTACTCTTCGTTGCTCAACTTCGTCATAGTATTTAGCCTTTATCTCTGCGCCTTACAACCTTTCGAGAGGACATAAATGACCGTCTCTCGCTGATCGAGGAAGCGTATAAGAGGATGCACTAGGGGGCTCGGGCGTCCCGCCCACCTTGCGATCCAGGTCAATGGCAGTTACGTTTGACTGATCAGCTCCTAAATTCTACTAGATGGGAAAGGCAGATGCTTCAATCTGGCGCTATCTCTTTAGGTTTGAGTTGTGATTGAAACACCTTGAGATCGTCTTTGGTGGTTGAGATGAGCACTGACACCGAAGTCTTCCTCTGGAAGAAATTAGTTTAACTTTGGGGTCTATACCAGCGCTGTCCTTTTCGTGGAAACGAATAAACTTCCCATTTAAAATGATGCATTCGGATCTTGTGAAAACCCGCGTCTTTCATCTCTTCGTAAGCCTGATCGGCGGTCCAGCCCTCACGTGCCATGCGGTAAAATGCAATCAGCATACCAGTTCGATCTGATCCGTGTTTGCAGTGCAGAAAGACTGAATGTGCTGATCGGTCGTCGAGCACATTGAAAAACTTATCCAGTTCATGCGGTTTTGGCATGATCCAATAAGTAAGTGGAAGATAGACGAAGTTAAAGCCAAGTTCCTCCGCTCGAGTTCTCTCCGCTTCTATCGCAGAGGAATTCCATCGAAGACAAACGATGGTTTTCACTCCGAGTTCCTTTAATTGAATAAGTTCATCAGGCTCGGGCTGACCGCCTCGGTAGAGCCAGTCGTTTACCACACGAAAGTTTCTGATGCCTGAACTGCAGTCGTCGCGCATGCTATTTCTTAATTAGTTCAAGTAAAGTTTCTTTTGCCACGGCAAATTGTTTGTCATAACCGACCTGGTCGTGCGATGCATTTTCTATCACCACATCCGGTGCAACACCGACGCCTTCCAAGCGAGTACCATCCACTGTTCCATCGAGAACCGCAAGATAAAGAGATGCTTTATCGTCGACCTTAAAAAGACTTCCCGCCAGTACAGCGCCGGCGGTATTGGTGCCGACCAGCTTAGCTCTGCCTGTCCGTTTAAAACTGAACGACAATAATTCTTTGCCGCTCCGACTGCCACCATTTATGATGGCGACGATTGGTTTGTCGTAAAAATAACGAGCAATGTTTTTCTTGCCATTTCGATCTACTGTTTCAAAATTTGGATAAGCTTTTGCCGGTCTATAGAAACGATCCAGATCATTCAAGCTGTTGCCTCCATAACCGTCACGCAAATCAAAAATGAGACCATCTGTGGTGCCAAGTTTGTCCTCCATGATTTCATCGAGCGCTTCAAAACTGCGCTTCCCACCGCTCCAGACGTGGACGTATCCGATTTTCTTATTGCCGTCTTGCTCGATGCGGACGCTCTTTTTCATTGCCTCGCAATAAGCGGTGTAGAGGTCGTCTTTTTCTGGTTTAATCGTGAGCGATTTCGATTCGCCGTTTCGATTAATCGTTAAAATTGTATTCTTTCCAGCCGTGTCGAGGAAATTCAGATAGCCGACATAGGGATGTCCGTTAACTTTTAGAATGTGGTCGCCAATTCGCAAACCGCTCTTGGCGGCTGGTCCTCCATCCAAAATATAGCGAACTTGATTGTTCTCAAATGGTGCGCCGCCGGTGACGAAGCCAACGTAATCTACTTTGCCTCTGCTCATCTTCTTGTTGAAATCAGAAAACAAGGCGTGCAAAAAGTGGAACATCTCGTCATTGGCAGTGACGAAATTGCAATGACTCGACTTCAATTCGCCGATTGCTGCACCCATAGAAATGCTCAAATCGCGCAATGATTTGCTGTTTAAGATTGCCTCGCGGTTTTTCTGCAGCCCGTCTTTCCATGCCGTTTGCGCTAGCTTCTTGCTGTACAAGCGTTTATTCACCAGAGCATCGACCTTTTCAATTACCTTTTGATTGAAGGCCGCATCTACATAAAACGAAGGCGGAAGTCCTTCCGGCGGTTTTCCTGCTGACGCTGCCTTTGCTAATGGAATTTCTTTGTCAGTCGATTTCTTAGACTTCGCAGAATTCTTCGTTGGCTTTTCGTCATCGAGTTTTCGCTCTGAGCCTTTTCCTTGTCTATTGTCTTTCTTTTCTGAATTCTTGTTCTCAATCTTCTCGGATGGCTTTGCACTTTTGACTTCGGAGTCGCGCTTTTCGATTGCGTCGTTCCATGATGGCGCGGCAACGGTTTCATTTGGAATCGAACCTGGTGAAACCGATTCTAACGGTTTATTTTCTAACGAAGTATCAGTTTTCGTGGTTGAATCTGGAGCGCTGGATGCGCCAATTTCCTTGTCTGTTTCAACGGTTGCATTCTTCTGCTTCGCTTTCTCTTCGCGTCGCTGACGATCTTTGTCGTCATCATCATCGTCATCGTCGTCATCGTCGGAGTCATCGTTATTTGCTACCAAAACCGATGACTGTTGAAGTTTTTCCACTAGACCGGCGCCATTGCTCCTTGCCGGAACGTTTGCCTGGACGCTTAGCGGCGCTGCGCTCTGGATGCCGATGGATAACGCTAGCAGTGCTATTGAAAAACTTTCTCGAGTTTTGCTTGACATGTTTATCATTTAAAGGAAACCACAGTTATAGTGTACGATACCACCCTTGATGCTTGTTGTATTGCAATTGGTTATTCAATACGCCTGGATTTGCTATGTGATTGCTCTTCTGTTGGCGCGTCTTCGTATACTTCGGTGTGAATGTGGTGAGATTCGCCATCGCTTAGAATGACAACGAACACGTCGAGGATAGCGAATTGGCCAAGGCGAAACCATCTTT
>CAZRMH010000560.1:0-1449 GCA_964600935.1 uncultured Candidatus Obscuribacterales bacterium | reverse complement strand
CGAAGTTGTATTTCGCTGAAGGACTGCCGTTTACCGTAGTTAACGCTATGTCCGTAGTGTTTTATAAAAACATCGGTGCTTCCAATACCTACATTGGGCAAGCAACTAGCTGGCTCTATCTTCCGTGGACTTTGAAATTTCTCTGGTCGCCCCTGGTTGACGTCTATGGCACCAAGCGCAGATGGATATTGGTAGCGCAGGCGGTGCTCGGCCTTGTCGCTCTGCTGCTGGTCGGCGCCGTGTTCATTCCCGAAGGAATGATAGCGACGGTGGTCATATTTTTTGTTATGGCTGTGGCTTCAGCCACTCACGATGTGGCAATCGACGGTTACTACCTGGATATTCTTAGTAAGGAACAGCAAGCCTTTTATGTTGGCGTTAGAAACGCGATGTACAAAGTTTCCTTCTTGTTGGGGTCCGGCGGTCTGGTCTTTCTCGCCGGCAAGTTGGCGGAGACCACGGGCCTCGGAATCCGCGGTGGCTGGTGTGTCTCATTTGCGGTCTGTGCCTTTCTATTGCTCGCCTGCGCTGCTTTCCATGCGTTTGTCTTGCCCGAACCTGCAGTTGATTTGACAAAGAAGGAAACGGACAAGCTGGTTCTGACACCCAAAGAATTTATCAAAGTTTTTATGGACTGGCTGAGGCAGCCTCGCATCGCGGTCGTGATTTTTTATATTCTTGTTTTCAGAGCCGGTGATGCATTCATGTTGAAGATGGCTCAGCCATTTCTTTTGGATCCCATCGACAAGGGGGGCATGGCGATCGCCACCTCAGATGTCGGTATTATCTACGGAACAGTTGGAATGCTCTGCCTGCTTGCTGGTGGTATCGTCGGCGGTGTACTAGTTTCCAAATACGGTTTGAGGCGCTGTTTACTGCCCACAGCAATTATTCAAAATGGCGCAATCACACTCTATTGGTGGCTCGCTGCGACAAAGCCTACCGGCCCCGTTTCAATCTTCGGTTTCAAGCTCAAGGATGCCATGCTCCAGATTACCAACTCGCCGGATGTCTTGAAGTGGTGTGATGCGCAGCTCGTCTATACGATTCTGGTCAATTCGGTAGAACAGTTTTCATATGGTCTAGGTACAGCCGCGTACACGGTGTTTCTTCTCAGCACCGTTAAATCAGAATACAAAGCTGCGCACTACGCAATCGCCACTGCGATTATGGCCTTTGGAATTATGATTCCCGGTTACTACAGCGGAATGCTCGTTGATTCAATCGGCTACGAAAAGTTCTTTATGTTCAGTTTTATCGCCTCAATCCCCGGTCTGGTCTCAATTTTGTTTCTGCCGCTTGAGAAAAACACAGAAGAACCGCCGATTGTCGAGAACAAACCATCCGAAACTGCAATCGAGCAGAAAGAATAAGTCGCCCATATTTTGAAAGGAATTTCACATTGGCGTGAACAGGCGCCTGACTCCCCTTCAGAAGTTCACAGGTGGT
>CAZRMH010000559.1:0-4567 GCA_964600935.1 uncultured Candidatus Obscuribacterales bacterium | reverse complement strand
GGTGCGACTTCAGGGACGAGACGTCACGGACCGACTGTCCAAATTCCAAGTGGATCGAGACTAGAGCCTGATTCAGGTCGCGGAGGCTACGACCAACTCCGGGCGATCGATAAGCAAAGGTGCAAGCCTTTGATCGATCAGGCGCTCGGCAAGCTGAAGATCGACGTCCTCAGCGCTTTCAATTCCTGAAACGAGCTCCGCCAAAATTTCATCACAGATGGTGCCGGCTTGCTGAGCTAAGCGGTATGGCACGTTGCTGAATGTCACCAGTGAATAACGAGAGATGTAGCGTCCTGGAAACTTTTTCTCAAGAATTTTTTCTACCGCTTTGGCAAGCAAAAACTTCGGATCGCCGACTTTGTCGCGCATCTCTATAAAGTTCTCCACTGCCATGTCAGCAATCGCATCACAATTGTCTTTGCGCCGTTCTAAGAAATCGGCAAAAACCTTTTGCCAATTTGCCTCGCCGTCTCTCAGTAATTTTCCCTGGTTGCGGCGTTCCGAATCGCCTTGCGACGAACGCCGTTCTATGTACAAAGAACCACCATTGGACAAGTGATCCTCGATACATTCATCGAAGATCGAGAGGTCTTCAAAACCGCAATTCATTCCTTGCCCGAAAAACGGTACGACACCATGGGCGGCATCACCCATTAGCAAACTTCGACCGCCAACATTCCAAGGAAAACACTTTACCGTTTCCATGTGTCCGGTGGGATTGCTTAAAAACGCTTCCACGTAATCTGGCATGAGCTCTGCTGCATCGGCGAAATGCGCGGCGAAAAATTCTCGAACAGACTGCTCTGTGGTCAGCTTTTCGAAACTCAGTTCACCTTTGTATGGCAAGAACAACGTTACCGTAAAACTTCCATCAAAATTCGGCAGCGCAATCAACATGAAAGTGCCACGAGGCCAGATATGCAGAGCGCCTTTGTCGATTTTAAAACTGCCGTCAGCGTTTGGGGCGATATAAAGTTCCTTATAACCGTAATCGAGTGGTTCAATGGAACTTTGAAAATCGGCGAGTTTCGTCATCTGCTGCCGAACGGCTGAGGCTGCGCCGTCCGTTCCCAAAATCAGCGCGGCACGAACATTGACGATTTCGTTTTGCTCATCGATAAACGTCATGACGTTTTGATCGAAATCGACGTCTTGCGCCTTCATGTTGAAGTGGAAACGCACTCGTCCTGTGGCTTCCGCTTTGTCCATCAATAGTTTATTCAATCCACCACGCGAAACGGAGTTTCCGTACTCAGAATCATCTTTCCCGTAAGGCTGATACGTGAGCGCGCCATCGCGAGAGTGCATCATACGCCCCATCATCGGCACCACTTCAGGAAGGACATCATCAACCAAGCCGACTCGTCGCAGCGCTTCCAAGCCACGACAGGAGATGTTTAAATTGATCGACCGACCGGCGCTTATGCCTACTTTTCGCATATCGGGGCGGCGTTCGTAAACATCGACTTCAAAACCACGTTTTGCTAAAAACACCGCAGCCAGCGAGCCAACCAGCCCAGCTCCTACGATGAGAACGTCAACTTGTCTTTCTTCCGCAGCTGCTGTCATAAATTCATCCCTGATTACTAACTGTTTTTTACAAAGCGTTCAATGGTTTTGGCAAACTGATACACGTCATGAAACGTGTTATAGAGCGGCACTGGAGTCGCTCTGATAATATCTGGTTCTCTGAAATCGCAGATCACACCCTCTTCTTTGAAGGCATTGAGCATGGCTTTCGGATTTGCAGAAAACCTGATGGATAACTGAGATCCACGCTGCAACGGATCAGACGGAGTGATAATGGTGAGCTGCTCCTTGGGCAACTGCTTCAGCAAAAACTCCAGATAACCGGTCAACAAATCGCCCTTTGCTCTAAGGCTTTTCATGCCGGCCTTATCGAAAAGTTCCAGCGAAGCACGCAATGCCGCGAGCTGAAAAATCGGCGGATTGCTGAGCTGCCAACCTTCGGCACCGGGAAGAGGCTCGAATTCGGAACCCATTTTAAAACGAGTGTCTTTGTTATGACCCCACCATCCAGCAAAACGAGGAAGCTCGAAATTGTCTTTGTGACGCTCATGAACAAAGCAACCAGCCAGGCTTCCGGGTCCTGAATTCAAATATTTGTAACTACACCAGACGGCAAAATCCACATTCCAGTCGTGCAGTTGCAGGTGCAAGTTACCAGCACCATGCGCGAGATTTAACCCAATGTAGCAGCCCTTCTCATGCGCCTTAGCCGCGATTGGAATAATCTCGAACGCTTGACCGGTCAGATAGTTGACATTCCCGATCATCACCAGGGCAATTTCCTCACCCCGCTTTTCTAAAACATCGAGAATATCTTCCGTGCGCAGGGTATCTTCGCCCGGTCGCGGTCGCAACTCAATCACGGCATCCTTGGGATCGTAACCGTGAAACTTCGCTTGCGAAGCGACTGCGTATTGATCGGATGGAAACGCGCCAGCTTCAACCAGAATTTTGTATCGACTTTTCGATGGTTGATAGAACGAAACCATCATCAAATGCAAATTTGCAGTCAACGTATTCATGACGACGACTTCGATCGGTTTTGCGCCAACCACTCGAGCACTCATCTCAGTCAAAAATTCATGATACGGAAGCCAGGGATGACGACTGTTCCAGTGCCCTTCAACACCGAAGCTCGCCCAGTCTTCCAACTCTTGCGAGATATATTTGTGAACGTTTTTCGGCTGCAGTCCCAGCGAGTTACCAGCCAGATAAATGCATTTTTCCCCGGCCGGTTGTTGCACTGCCGGCGGTGCCTCGCCGGCCAGTGACTGCCGCGTCGGCATAAAAAACTCATCTCTGTAAATCGAGAGTTCATCCTGCTCGTCGAGTTCACGCGCATAGGTCTCTGAGTTTTCAAACGTAACCGCGCTGGTTAACACAATTTTCTCCTATAGGTGACGCCTACATCTGTGCGGGCGTTGCCGCCGCTTTAGCAGGGCGTTCCATCTTCGTTCCACACTTCTTACAAGTGCAGTTTTCTGCGCTACTATAGAACCGTTCGAATATCGGCTGAAACTGCGTGACGATATTGGTCAGCTTGAAAAACTCTTCGTAGAGCTTGTCGCCACAATTCTGGCAATACCAGACGAAGCCATCGAGTTCGTCAGGCACTCGTTTTCGCTCAATAACTAAGCCAATCGTGTTGGCGGGACGCTGCGGCGAATGAGGCACATTGCCAGGCAGAAGAAAAATCTCTCCTTCCTTGATACAGATGTCGACAGGTTTTCCATCCTCTATGACTTTAAGAACCATGTCGCCTTCAACTTGATAGAAAAACTCTTCGCCTTGATTAACATGATAGTCAGTGCGCGAATTCGGTCCACCAACAACCATTACGATTGTGTCCCGGTCTTCCCAAATCATCTTGTTGCCAACGGGAGGCTTGAGCAGATGCCTGTTTTCATCAATCCATTTTTTGAAATTTATGGTCGACAATCGTCCCATGGAAGCCTCCAGCTTTCGCTCCATCGCCACGCCGCGAACTGCATATTCTATTACTTTCGTCGGCAATCGGATCGTCACTTAGGATAACCCTAAGAATTCGTTCGCCTTCGTGTTAGAGTGGATGAAATTGCCATCATCTCGAAAACCTCTGGTATGCGGAAAAAAACGTTACAGCTGCTGATCTTGAGCCTTGCCATGTCAGCATTGGCGACCCCACCTGCCGCCCTTTGCCAAGTCAAACAGGCACTGGCTGAAACAATTTCGGCCGAAGTACGTAAAACGGCAGCCGGAACTCCGCCAATGACCAAAGCGGGCTCGACCGCTAAAGTCAAAACGCCAACGGCGACTAAACCGATAACGGAAGCGCGTCCGACAATAATCAAAACCGTAACCGGAATCTCGCCCGCAGTTGATACGACCGCCACCAAAACGTCAACCGGCGATAGTCACGGACTTGAAACGAACAAAACACCCGCAGCAAACGCGCCCGGAAGGACAGCGACGGGTGAGGCGCGCCCCGGAACCGGAACACTTCTTGCAGTTCCCGACGGCTGGCAAATGTTTGTTTCTCCCGGACGAGACTTTCGAATCCTCTTGCCGGCAAAGGTGAAACGGACAGCCAATGACAAGCTAGGACGAATAGCCATGATGTATTTCCAACGGGATGCCAATGGCATCGATTATCTAATTGCCGATGGTGTCTATTTAAATTCCGCACGGAAAGCCGAGGAGCAAGAAGTTTACTTTCAAGACGCGTTGAAAACGATTGAAAAACAATTGCATGAAAAAACTCCGGAGTTTGTCACCGAAGTTAGCGACGTCACAGGCATAGGATGGCATGGCAAACAGGTTTCATTCAAACACGGAGACTCTGTATTAGCGACAATTCAGGTTGCATTTTCAAACAACGACGATGTTGCTTACAAAATGCTCGCCAACAACGGTCGCGACATCGCAAACGTCAGAACGTTTTTCGACTCATTCGAAGTCAATCCGATCATGGCGTCCAGAGCCCATCCAGATCCAAAGGCACCGGTTGCTAAACGCAATCAAGAACAGGAGAAACCGTCAGCAATCAACAATTTTGTGC
>CAZRMH010000558.1:0-4574 GCA_964600935.1 uncultured Candidatus Obscuribacterales bacterium | reverse complement strand
GCCCCTGGTTATGGGACCGCAATGCCTATCGGCTCAGAGAATGACTATATAGGTAGTGCCGCATCTGGTGGTAAGTATTTTCTCTGGACTCATATGCCTGTTCGAGTGTTTATAGCCTCTGGCGCTGGTGTTCCAGGTTACCAGAACAACTACAATCAAGATTTGATGTTCGCATTTTCCGAATGGGCACTCGGTTCAGGAAATCGAATCACCTTCACTCTTTCTGCCGATCAAAATCAGTCGGACATCATTTGCGATTGGACAGGTGATCCTAAACGTGTTGTCGAACAGGGTCGCGCTGTCGAAGGTGGCTTGACCAAGTTGAGCGGACAACCTTTGCCTGATGGAGCAATGGTGTCGATCAGCAAAGCTAAAGTTACGATACTCACCAATCGCGGTGGCGCTCCTCTCAATGATGACGACATGCGGAAAGTTTGTCTTCATGAGATTGGACACGCACTGGGTATTAACGGACATTCGAACAGCAACACCGATGTGATGTTCTTCTCCGAGTCACCGACTGTTCTACCGGCGCTCTCCTACCGAGACAAAGCGACTATCTCACGGTTATACAGCATGATCGGCGCGCGTTAACGGTTTCTCAAATCAGGCAAAAGAACGCCACGCCGAGCAGTGTTCAGCCACCGCAGATGGTGCAGATCTTCTGACAGCGGTGCATCTGTACAGTATCGCGGTGGTGCCCGTCAGTCTAGAGTGTGCACATCTCCGCGTTGTCGAAGCTGCGTTTGTAGAAGCGCATGTAATCGACCTTGTGTTCCAGTGCGTCGATTACTCCGTGAGCAAAATTGACGCCTTCAAATCTTTGAGCGTTTACTAAACCACCGGGACTAAACACGTTTATTTCCATCAGTTTATTGCCCACGATATCGAGGCCAACGAGAAACATTCCATCTTGCACAAGTTTGGGACGCACCATATTGGCCAGTTCCAGAGCCTCATCCGTTATGATCGCCTGTTCCACGCTACCGCCGGCATGTACATTCGATCTGATATCACCCTCTGCCCCTATCCGCCTGAAGGCGGCATATTTACCCTTATATTTCATCGCGTGACCGTTCATCATAAACAAGCGAATGTCACCTTTGGCAGCTTCAGGCAGATACTCTTGGACAATGATATAGCCGTCTTTGCTGATCGCGTCGATGATCTGATTGAGGTTCGACATATCCTCCGGTTTGACCAGAAAAACGCCCTTGCCTCCAGACCCTTGCAGCGGTTTCAAAACAATCCAATTGCCCATCTCATTCGCGAATTTTCTAATCTTCTGGCGATTGCGCGTAATCACCGTGCGCGGTCTTACTTCTTCAGGAAAAGTTTGAAAGTACATCTTGTTGCGCGCCTTGGCAAGACCATTCGGATCGTTAACAACAATCACGCCATGCCGCATCGCCTCCCGACCGAAATCGACGCCGACCGACTGCGCCCAATTTCGAGGTCCGGTTTCATCAGCCGGATCGCTGCGCAGCATCATCACATCAAAATCATCAAGAACTATTTCTTCGACACGCGCTTTGGAGCTCTGAAGATCCGATAAATATGCCGCTGCCGTTTTATAATTCGACTTCGGTGCATGGCGAGCAATCGCCTTGACTCGGTCGTCGCTGTCGTAGATGAAATCCTCAGCGCTAATCACCCAAGCCTCGTGACCGCGATTAATAGCCGTGACAGCAAAGAGATTGGTGGTGTAAGTCACCTTCTCCGTTTGAACATCGTTGATAAAAAGTGCGAGGCGCATGTCTCTCTCATAGCTTTGTTTTAGTCATATTATCTTGCCCAAACTGCGAGCTTTCCAACGGACTCAAACGATTTGTTCGAAACCGTTTGCAGATATCGACCATCGGTTACCGAAGCACAACGTAGATTATTGCCGCTCGTGTTTAAGCAGTGGTTAAAACCGGAGAATGACGCGACAGCCGTTTGAATCAAATTTCAAATCAGCGACTCGAACCCTGCTCGTTTACTGCAGTCGATTTCGGCTGGTCAGCATCCGGTCCGATGTGCGAGTCCAGCCAGGCAGCCAACATCCGAACGATATCCGCAGGAGCCTGACCCTCTTCGAAAATCAAGTGCTCGGCATCCCCGACCATAATCAGATCTTTTTGCCTGGTGCTCAGTGCTCCGTAAAGCGCGATAGTACCCTCGGCTTTGACCAGGTGATCTCGAAATCCCTGGAAAATTATCACAGGCATCTCATTGATATCTTTCGCCGATTTTGCAGTCTGATTCATAAATTCTTGGAATCGCACCAACTCCTGCGCTGATAGCTTCAAACGCGCATTCGGATCGTTGAGCCATACCTCGCGAACACCTTCGTCGGAACTCGATTGTTGAACTATTTTCTTGCCGATCTCAATCGGTTTCTTTTTGTCCTCAAGCAATTTCAGGCCAACCAATAACTGAGTGGCTGTAGCTTTATAGCGCTTCCCGGAAGGCACCGCACTGATCAGTGCGCTTACATTCTTGGGATACTTTGCCGCGAGTTGCAGCGCCAGGGCACCACCCATAGATTCACCAAGAACCGCAATCGGCAAATTCGGGTTGTGCGCTTTAACTAAACTGAGCACTGCGGCAAGATCTTCAAGACCAGCATTGAGATCAACCTTGTCTAATCCCTTTTCCATGGCGAAGGAACCGAAGCCGCGCACATCCAGTGCCATAACACCATATCCAGTACTATTGATTTTGGCGGCAAAGTCTCGAAAACTGGTGGCGTGCAGTGCCAATCCATGTAGACAGAGGATCATGCCCTTCTGTTCCACTTTGGGATCGATGGAAATAAACAATGTTTCTTCCACTGAGTCCCGAAAAACTCTCCAGTTATCGAAGTCATCGGCTCTGAGCTTAAACTGCTGATTTTTTGGGTCAAAGTCAGTGCTCTTCAGCAGTTCATAACTGATAGCTGGAATATCCGGCAACTCGCGCGTTCCCATAATCGAATCCAAAATTCGCTGACGCATGGTGGCGAGTTTAGTATCATCAATTCCCTTGGACTCGGCTTGCAGTTTTGCCAGGAGCCGGTCGGCATTATTCTTCTTAAAAATCCAGATGCCTTGTTCGAAGTGCTCTCGCGATGAAGTACAGCCGTTCAACTTGTAATAAACTTCAGCAATGCTGTTCAGCGAAAAGCCGACGCGAGGATGCTCCGGACCAAACTGAGCTAAGTCGATGCGTGCAATTTGTTCGTAAAGGGGCAACGCAGTTCTGTAGTCGCCCTGTTCGTAATGTGTACCGGCGAGACCTTCCAGCGCCGGAATTGTATCCGGATGAAAGCGACCTAACTTCTGTTGGTAAAACGTAATCGCTTCAGAGTATTCGCGTAAAGCGAGCTTAGCCTGACCCTGCATATAGTGGCATTCGCCAAGTCCGGTCAGACAGTCGCCGATATCCAACGCTGCCGGATCATTGATTTTGTCCAAAAGCTTTTGAGCATGTTCAAACCAACGACGAGCTTTGTCCGGCTCTTTCAACCCTAGTTCGCACATTCCCAGGTTGATACAAACTCTCGCAACAAAAGCCATTTCATGATTGGCTGTGGTGTTTTCAATTTCCTCTGGTGCCTGGGCCGAATGCTTTCCGTCTTTGTGTTTTAGAAAGTTGAAGCAGTGTTTTCTGGCAAGCTGATAATCACCGCGGAAATAAGCAGAGGAAGCGGCTTCCAGGTCTAATTTGCATGAAGCCTGCCGGTCGCCGTCCTCAAGCTGACGTTTTTCAGATTGCGAAGATGATTTTGGCGCTGGAGAATCTGTTAACGAGGTCTCCATATTTCTGGAAAATACTTCTGGCTCCGTCGAGCTGCCATCAGCAGCGGTGGCAAGCTGTAATCCGTCAAAGACAACGGATAAGAATGACGAGAGCGATAGCGCGACAATCAGTTTTGTTTTAATCATAAGAACACGACCAGAACGATGGAAAAGTGCCCAAAGATCAGCATATCAGGCTATGTTGTCAAAGGGAAAAACAACGAGCAAACTGCTCAAATTTGCTAAAATTCAGATGGACTTTGCATTCAATCGATATAGGTTTTAACCCATGCCTGGCAAGAAAGACGACGCTAGCAAGAAGAAGAAGTCAAGCCCAGCTTCAAAGAAGAAAGCGCCCGCCCAAAAGGCTCCCAGTTCCAAGCCGAGCTCAAAATCCGAAACCAGTAAGAAACCAGCAGCCAACGCTGATGCGGTCAAGACGCCCCCCACCAAAAGCACTGCAGCGGCAGTAAAAGAAACTGTCTCCGACAATTTCCCGGAGCTCGATGCCGCCTTGCGCACGGAGTTTCCCGAACTCTTCAAGAAGATCGACAAGAAGTTCCACGAATATTTGACGTCAGTGATTAACAATCCATGGCGCCAATTTCAAAAGTCGACCGTCGACGATTATCTCAAGTCCGTCGAAGACCATGGCTTGCCGAGAGCGGTTGCCACCGCCATTGATGCTCGCGACTACACGCGCGGCAATTCGTGGGAACAAGCGAACATGAACATTTTGAACAATTTGCTCCCGCGCGCCGGTATCCTCAATGAACTCCTGAAGGAAGCAGCCCAAGGCGGATGCACTGAAGC
>CAZRMH010000557.1:0-4616 GCA_964600935.1 uncultured Candidatus Obscuribacterales bacterium | reverse complement strand
CGATGATCCCGGTGATGATACCGGCTTGGGGCGGCATTCCTGACGCCATCGCGATACCCATACACAACGGCAGTGCGACGAGAAACACGACTATAGATGCACCAAAGTCGCGCATTAGGTTTTCGCGATTCCAGCTTGGTAGCGTTCGACCATTCCCTGATGTCATTTGTCTGCCATCGCCTGTTTTTCGTTCGATTACTTTCTGCATTCGTCACAGTCTAATTTAGGAAGAATTGAAATCTCGTCAGCCGCAGAGATTTTTTAGTCTTTTCCTGCTGGACGCGCGGGTGCTGCACTCTGTTCCCTCAGGACGAACAGCAGGCGCAGACAGGGTTTAGACAGATTCGAATGAAAATGAGTCCGACTAGAGCTTAGTCGGCTTGTCAGGAGATCGTTTCCGTATCGATCGTACGTTCACGCTTCGTTCTGGTGGCTTTCAATGCTTAACAAGATGTCATGGTATGATGCAGAGCCAGCGGCTTGGCACCGGATTCGCCACAACTCTTGGGCGTGGGAATCACTTTTGACGGATTGGTCAAACCCAGAGGATCGAACGCATTTTTGACCCAGCTCATCGCCTTCATATCGGCTTCATTGAAAACGAGTGACATCGCCAAAATCTTTTCGACACCGATTCCATGTTCACCAGAAAGCGTTCCACCAAGTTCAACACAGAGTTCGAGAATCTCGCGTCCTGCGGTTACGACGCGATTAACTTCTTCCAAATTATCTCGATGATAAAGCACGCACGGATGCAGGTTTCCATCTCCGGCATGATAGACATTCGCGACGATCAGTTTATGCTTTTCGCCGATCTGGGCGATGCGAGTAATCGCCACAGCTAATTTCGAACGCGGTATCACTCCATCCAATACATAGCCATTAGGACGAATCCGCCCAAGCGCACCGAACGACGCTTTGCGGGCTTTCCAGATGCGAGCGCGATGCGCATCATCCGTTGCCCACGTTAAACCAATTGATTTGTTATCGGAAATCACTCGCTCAACGATCTTTCTGTGAACTGAAATTCCAATTTCAGGTCCGTCTAGTTCTACAATCAAAAGCGCTGCGGCTTCTCGGTTTAGACCCATGTGCAAATAATCTTCTACGGCATTCAGAGTAAGTTTGTCGATCATTTCCATAGCGGCAGGAATAATTCCTTCTGCCACTATATCCGATACCGCCTGACCACAAGCCTCTACACTAGGGAAATATGCCAGCATCGTCTCAACAGCCTGAGCACGAGGGATTAAACGAAGCACCGCTTCGGTCGCAATTCCCAAGGTACCTTCGGAACCAACTACGACACCAAGCAGGTCAAGTCCAATTTGACTGCGAGAACGCCCACCCAGAAATGCCACGTTTCCATCAGGCAGAACCATTTTCAAACCGAGCACATGTGCAGTGGTCATGCCGTATTTCAAACAGTGCGGACCGCCGGCATTCTCCGCGATATTGCCACCAATCGTTGAGGCCACTTGACTGGATGGATCGGGCGCAAAGTACATTCCGTAGGGCAGCGCTGCGTGCGAAACCGATAAATTAGTTGCTCCCACTTCGACTACAGCAATGGCATCTTGAGGGTCGATGGATAGAATCCGAGACATCCGCGTCAGGACTAAACTGATGCCACCAGATATGGTGGTAGCCCCACCCGACAAACCGGTCCCCGCGCCTCGAGGTGTAACGGGCAAACCGAGCTGTGCCGCCAGTCGAACCACGGCTTGGACTTCCTCGGTTGAACCCGGAATAACTATTAAATCGGGAAGAGCGGTGTCCAGCGTTTCCGCATCGCACTCGTACACGAGCAAATCTTCGCGCGCCGACAGGACGTAATCTTCGCCGACCAGCGCTTTAAATTTTCTTTCTATCTCTTCCTTGTAAACCATGATGGACATGATGGACATGATACCGCAATTTCTCAACGAGATCGTGAATAGTCAGTGATAACGAAATCGCGAGGGAAGAGATGCGACAACGACTACAGCAATTCTGAGCCACCGCTCAAACCGGGCGCCCTTCTAAACAAGGGCAGTTCAAAAAAGCAAATTCTTAGCGAGGATAGCCGGAGCGCATGCTGCCGCTGATTCGCTCATTGTCATTAACCGTGTGCTTGTAACCATTCATCCCGCAGTTCCGCGAAAACTCCCCAGTTTTGCAGACAAATTGTCGCTGAGAGCCTGGTGGAAACTGAAGCAGCGGATTGCCGCTCATCGAGTTCAAAACATTCAACAGCATCATGTTGTAACCCATGTCATTGCTTGGACGCAATAAGCGAACGTTAACAAGCCGGCCATCACGAGTGACGGTATAAGATGCCTGGCACGAGATCGGAGGGCTGTTAGCAAAAGCCTGTTTAGCTTTTTGGTCGAAACGCATAAAGATTGACTCGGCAACACGCTTGTGCCACAAATCCCATTGCAACTGCATGGATTCCGTATTGTCGGGGTCCGATGAAACACCGCCGTTCATCGGCGGCAACGTATTCTGCGGAATCGACTGCGGTGCCATAGCAGGAAAGGCCGATTGGACCGGCATCCCCGGCACTCCCTGGAAACGGTCTTCAGTCGAGGCGTTCAGACCGAAAGTCGGTGTCGGCGGTGGTGGCGCGAATGCGCGTTGATTATCAAACGCCGCTGCTGGAGCATCGAACAGTTCCATTCCAGGACCAGCCTCAGGCTGAGAAAACTGGTCACCAAGATCTGGAACATTTTTGCGCTCGAGACTGGGATTTGATTTAGTGCGCTGCACATCCTGAGCGTTGACAAAGCCTTCAAGGCGAGTTCCTTCTGCGCTCACTGGCATTATCCAGACCAGACTGAGAAGGGTGGCTGACAGGGACAGCAGCGAGAGTTTCCGAAGTTTATCGTTAAAATTAGTAATCACGGTGATTGGCTCATGCCCCAGGTGTCGCCGAGATCGAAGGGCTTACTTGCCTGATGACTCGGATTCAATCACTGTAATTGAATTCGAGAAAAAAAACATTCGCGTTTTCCCCATCCTAGAGAGCCTCAAGGCTCGGAAATCACGGGACTAATATCCAATGCATATAGGTGTTTCAGTGATGACAAAACGCTCGAAACGGGCGCCATCGTTTGAAACGCGACGCATTACTTACCGTTGATCGTCTCGTTGTCGCCGGTAGTGAATTTGAAGCCCTGTACGCCGCAATTTCGCGAGAATGTTCCAGTTTTTTCCACAGAATTACGTCTGGAACCTGGCGGGAAATCTAGAATCGGATTGCCATTCATCGATTTCAAAACCATTAGAAGCATCGAGTTGAAAACGATATTGTTGCTCTTGTGCAGCAGGCGAACATTGACGATTTGTTTGTCGCGAGTGACGGTGTAAGCCGCCTGACACGCAATCGGTCGACTCTGAGCAAATGCACGCTGCGCCACGCCATCAAAACGAACGAAGATTGCCTCTGCCACACGACGATGCCACATCTCCCATTGAATCTGCATGTGCTGCGAATTGTCCGGGTCATTGGCACTGCCTTGTTGCATCGGAGTCAGCATCTGCTGATTCCCCATCGCGGGCTGCTGCGAATCAGCTTGAGGATAGCCTTGCTGACCGCCATATTGACCCTGATCACTGGCGTTGAGATTGAACGGAGGAGGCGGCACAGTTTGCTGTGTGTCGAACGAACCCTGAGGAGCATCAAACACATCAGTAGGGGGTGCGGCGTCATTCGAGAAGGGGTCGCCAAGATTCTGCACATCTTTCCGGTTCAGACTTGGTCCGCTTGACGGGCTTATGTAATTTTGCTGCATATTGACCCCGCCTTGCAGGGTCTTGCCTTGAGCCAGCAAAATCTGCTGATTCGGCGATTGTCCACCTTTTGCTAAAGCAGGTCCAGCAATGCAAAAAATCACTGAGATAAACAGCAAAAGGCGCGGATAATTGTTGACGCTGAAGGTGAATGAAAACATCACAAGATTCTTCTCTGGTAGTAAATCGGGACAAAAATCCAGTTATTATCGAGGTCGTCGGAGGCACCGACGCTTGTCAATAGAAACCTTCTTATTCTAATGTACTCAAAATTCAGAAAAAGTAAATTCGCATTTCCCCCAGAATTTTGCTCTGAATCGACGAATTAACTGAAAACTGTAGTTTTAGCACGGTATCAAATTATGACTTCCAGCACACCCAAAGAGATCGTACTGCCATCGTCAACCAGCGGCATCATCGACAGTCATGCCCACGTCGTTCGCGAGTTCTTCAAGGAAGAACAGGATGAGGTTATCCAGCGAGCATTCGATAGTGGGCTCAGTCACATGGTCAATCCTGGAGTGACGATCAAGGACATTCCTGAGTTATTGGAGTTGCAGAGCAAACACAAACGTATATCGATTGGTGTGGGACAACATCCGCACGACGCGAAAGATTTTGACGCCGACATGAAGGACCAGCTCCAGGAGGCTCTCGACAAATACAACGTGGTAGCAGTGGGTGAATGCGGACTCGATTTTCATTACAACAACAGCGACCGAACATCTCAACTGAAAGCTTTTCGCGAACAGATCAAGTTAGCTCGGCAGTACAACAAACCTGTAATCGTTCACTGTCGCGACGCATGGCAAGATTGTCTGGATATCTTAAAAGAGGAAAAA
>CAZRMH010000556.1:0-4626 GCA_964600935.1 uncultured Candidatus Obscuribacterales bacterium | reverse complement strand
ACCGTACAACTTCTTAGCAGGAAGCCGCTTTCGACCACTCAGCCACCTCTCCGGGTTTAATCTGAGGTCCTAAAGTATATGATACCAGGCGAAAAAATGATCCTTTGCATTACAGAATGCCAAGCACGACAATTTTTATCCAATAAAAACAGATTGGTCCGCCGAACAACAAACTATCGCCGCGATCGAGGAAGCCGCCATGCCCCGGAATCATATCGCTGGAGTCTTTCATGCCCGCATCGCGCTTGATTAGCGACTCGGCGAGATCACCGAGTTGTGCGGCGATTGAGACGACGAAGCCCATGATTGGTGCTTGCCAGAGTTTAAACTCAAACGGATGGCAAGGAAAAACAAAATTGTCTGCGAAATAGATTACAACGGTCGCCCAAAACACTGCTGACAACAACCCGCCGATGGCGCCTTCCACAGTTTTCTTTGGACTGATTTCCGGATGCAGCGGCGTCTTTCCCAGTTTTTTTCCAAAATAATATGCCATGACATCAGTCGCCCAGATGATGAACAAACTCACCCACAGGTAGGCAAGACCTGGTTGCTGCAAAGGGTTTGTGATGTTCTCAGTGCCTACTGGTCCGATGTTTCTCAATAGAATCAAATGGCTGGGCATCCAACCGACGTAGAGAAAACCCATGATCGTAGAGGCGATATCAGCGATGGTGGCAGGTGGTTTTTCGCTTCTTAAGACCAGACGGAAAAATGAGATGCAAAGTCCGACGGTGAGCAGGATGGGATAGTGCGAAAGCGGGAAGGCGTCAGGCAAATGAACGCCCGGAAATTTCGGCAATGATGCCAGAACTATGAACGCGATTGTCATGCCGTAAACAATTCGCACCGATGGCTTGTAACCCTTGGCTTGCGACATCGTGCAAAATTCTTTGGCGCCGAGAACACACCCGATGCCAAGCAATATTGAGAACGGCAATCCGCCTGCCATCACACCGCCGACGGCGGTCAGGCATAAAATCCATCCATAGAGGATGCGCTTCATCTCTGACTTGCCGAAAATCTTCATTTCTTGTTTTCCGACATGAGTCTGGCAGCGGCGAAGGCTGTCAAAGGTATGGTTAGAGTCAAACCAAGACTGCCACTGAGTGCCGAGGCAACTTCAGTTGCGAACAGATCGAGATTAAGCAGCTTAATCGAAGGCATCTGCGTAGCCAGGAGTAAGAGTGGCAGGGCGCTGCCCGCATAAGCGAGAATCAGCGTGTTGGTCATTGTACCCATGATATCGCGCCCGACGTTCATTCCTGATTCATAGAGTTGTTTTGTTGTTAAATTCGTGTCCGTCTTTGCAACTTCGGCGACTGTGGATGCGATCGAAATGGCAACGTCCATAATCACGCCGAGCGCTCCAATCAGCATGCCGGCGGCGAGCAGACCACTGTAGAACGGCATTTGCTGCACAAGGACGGAGCCGCGAAGGATTTGTGCCTCTTCGCTGGACAGTCCGTTTAGCGGTGCCAATTCGATTACGATTCGCGCCGCCAGTCCTGCGACAATGACACCGCCCACGGTGCCAACAATGGCTGACAAAGATTTTTTAGAAACCCCGCCGATTAGCATGATACTTGTTGTTCCGGCTAGAAAGCAGATGCCGATTGCGGTGATTAACGGATTGTAGCCTTTGAGACTGAGTGGCAATAGGATGAAACCAATTAGCAAAACGGTGACGATCAAACCAATCAAGGATTTGAAGCCCTTTTTGCCGCCCAGTGCTAAAAATGCGATCAGGAAAACCGTGAGGAGCCCGTAAAGAACAGGCGCTCGGTGATAATCGCAAATGCTGACTTCCAGTTTGCCGTCCGCTCCCGGCACCACTGCCAGTACTACTTCTTGGTCGGGTGTCACGGTGACGTTGAAGGCCGGGTTATCGGTCAGTTCGTGAGGGACGACAAATTCTTTGCCTTTCAGTTCACCTTCGAGAACTTTGACGCGGACGAGTTGATGCTCCGACACCATGCCGGTATGAACGAAGAGCTCTTTATTGACTTTCGGTTTCGTCACGTTGATGACTTTTCCAATCACCATTTCTTCGTCGATGGAAGAGCCGCCGAATACTGTGTCACCACCTGCAGTATCAGGCGTGGGTGCCGGTGAGAGGCTGTTCGGTTGTTTGACGTGCAGCTTCAGATCAGGAAGTTCGGAGTCTGAAGAGCCTCTAATTCCCGTTCCGTTTTTCGTTTCACTGGAACTCTCGGGCGCCGTTTTCGTATTTTGGGAATTCGCTTTCGACTTGTCGGACTGTCCAACCCTGGTGGAGCTAACGGAGTCCTTCTTCTGAGACCCGGATTGGGCCTGGCAATTCTGCGCGTATGGAAATGTGAAAAGCACCATATATAGTGCTAGTACGGTTGCGACCAGGGCCGCTTTCTTCGGTGTCGCTGGTCGTATTGGCGCGTTCAAGTGCGCTTCAGTCCCCGTTATCTGTGTCGATTGAGGCGTCGGTTTCGCTGAATTCGAGCTTGAGCTGCTGAGATTGGGTTGGTATCAGGCCCAGGTGCTTATATGCTCTTGCTGTCGCAACGCGTCCGCGCGGTGTGCGCTGGATGAATCCTGATTGGATGAGAAACGGCTCATAGACATCTTCCAGCGTTTCATTGTCCTCACCCAGAGTGACTGCGATTGTATCTATTCCAACCGGACCGCCCTCGTAATTGTTAATCAATATCTCTAAGAAACGGCGATCTGTGTTGTCCAATCCAAACGTGTCGACCTGATACGACTCCAACGCTTGAATAGCGAAAGCCTCGTCAATAGCCTCGATTCCTTGGAACTGGCAGAAGTCACGCACTAATCGAACCAACCTGTTGGCGATCCGCGGCGTGCCACGAGCCCGCGAGGCGATGATCTTCACTGCTGCAGGTGAAACTTGCACACCTAGAAGTTGCGAGGTTCTAGCGACAATCAAAGAGAGTTCTTCGAGGTTATAAAATTCGAGTCGGCAGGCGAAACCGAAACGATCACGCAATGCTTTTGAAATTCTGCCCGCTTTGGTAGTCGCGCCCACCAGTGTGAACTTCGGCAATGGCAGGCGCATTGAACGCGTCGCGTGCCCCTTTCCGGAGGTCAAATCAATGACAAAGTCTTCGATCGCAGGATAGAGCAACTCTTCTGCAACCTTGTTCAAGCGGTGAATTTCGTCGATGAAGAGGACATCGCCTTGCTCCAGTTGGTGCACCAGACCGACGATATCGCGCGGACGCTCCAAGCTCGGACCGCTCGTCATATGAATTCGCGCGCCCATCTCGTTAGCAATCACTCGAGCAAGAGTCGTTTTTCCAAGACCGGGAGGACCATAGAGAAGGACGTGGTCGATGGGCTCCTTGCGCGACTTCGCCGCAGAAAGCGACATCTTCAACATGTTCTTTAATTGCGATTGACCGATGTATTCATCGAGGCTGTCCGGACGCAGAGCCATCTCAGTCTTCTTGTCGGAAGACGTCTCACTGGTCGAGAGCACTGTCGTGCGTGGTGGTTTCTTTTCGTCGCTAGCCATAAATGGAGTAATCGGACGCCCTGCCACCTCGGGTTGGCGAAACGTCGACGCCTTGTCGTCTGGTAGTTGGTGCCCTTGACTCTGAATAATTGTCATCTCTGCCATTATCCCACCTCGACCGCTTCGACGCGTGCTTCAACGAACGTATGAGATTTAACTCAAGTCTATTTATATATGGAGAACAAATCCGCTAAACATGCCTCTATCTCACATATCCCTTCGAGGCCTGACAGTTGTTGCTGCGCCAGCATTCCTTCTTGCGGCTGTCTGTCACTTTTAGAGCCTGGGATTCCTGGATTGGCTCTTCACTGGACCATCAAGGCAGGCAAAATGAGTTTGATCGATCACGGCTAAGGCTGCTGCCAAATTGGTTCTTCATAAGCAGGCAAACCGGCGGCGGGTCTGGCAGCCTTAACTCCGCTGACGATCGCTTCTGAAACAAGCGCCTGACCCAAAAGACAAAGATGAGTAAGATCATCTTCAATCTTTCCGATTGAAACTGCGATTGCTAAATCGCCATCGAATATGGTGCAGGCCGGATAAACCACATCTGTTAAACCAATCATGCAGCTCTGGGCGAGTTTCTTTGCCGAAATCGCATCGAGCGCAGCATTGGTCACTAAAACAATTAGTGTGGTGTTGTCCACTGTGCCGGTTTTGTTTATGCTCGGAGCGGGGTTTGTGGTTGAATCAGCGTTTTGATTGCTGGATAAAACACTTTCTCGGCATTGATCTTCTCTGACTTCTTTTGGTGGTTCCACAACTCTTCCTGCCGGACCGAAACCGACGCGGCGAACGCCGTCTCTCATCAGTTTTCCCGCATCGGCGAAAGTTTGTTCATGTTCACCGGTGCGACAACCGGCGATGATTTCCGACCGGCCGAGATTCCACACATCACCAAATGCATTGACAACCGCGAAGGCCCAGAGTGTAGCGCCACCGGCACTGGTGGCGCTGCTGAAACCGAAACCACCTCGCATCGCTTGTTTTAAACCGAAAAGTTTGCCGACTGAAGCACCGGTCCCTGCGCCGACCGTGCCGTCTCTGTCGCAGACACTGACGGCTAATTCGCAGGCCATCGTCGCCATACTCGCGGTCGGACGCACCCTGGC
>CAZRMH010000555.1:0-4630 GCA_964600935.1 uncultured Candidatus Obscuribacterales bacterium | reverse complement strand
CGCCTTGCCAACGCTGAGGATAATTCGCAGCCAGGCTATCGCCATAGTATTCGGCGCGCGCTACCTGTGGGGAAACATTGTCTCTGCCACCATAAATTACGGTGACGTTCTCGGCGTAACCGATGTTCACATCGCCTTTGCCGTCGACTCTCCGTCCATCAACAATAACCTCCGGTCGACCGCGACCGTCATTGGCAGGCACCGGGTCGTAAGCCGCGTTAAACAGAGCACTGTCCGATGATGACCCGGGAGGGTTATTGCCACGATCCGATGAATTTACCGCGTTGTATTCAGGACTAAATGGACTGGTTTGCACGTCATTGTAGTCCGAACTATAAACATCTGATGGCGGCGCGACTTTCTTTGAGTCGCCTCCGGTAGCTTTATCGCTCATTTACTGACTCTCCCTGACCCGATCGGACTTTCTCAAACCCAATCTATATCTATACTCGCTTTTGTGATATTGGACTGTCAATGGGAATTATCCCCATAAGCCCGTGACATAGACGTGAAACGAAGAATAAAAACTGCCAATTGGCGCTCAGGAATCCACATTCCCCGGAGTTCCTTATCTATGACATACCCAGCCGCCGAAATGATAAATCGCGCGCTTCATTAGAAAACGCCAAGACTGGCGCATGAACTGCTGACACTGCATTCAGATAAACATTGGATATTTCGATTAGACCGCCAAAACGTTCACATTTGCTCGAGCGCGGCATCACGCCCATCCGCGCATTGAAACATCAGATGCTCTTGAGAACGAAGACCGCAGACGCATCGTTGCGCAGGTCATCCGGCTTCAGACTCACAAACTCCGGGTATCACTGGAACGTCGCACCGCCTGTAGTGCAACGTGATTTCGTTTGTGCTAAACAGTTGATTTCTGCTTAAAACAGAGCCAAAACTTTCGCTCCAAAAACCAATAACCCGACTATCACTGCGGCAAATGACACACTTAGCACCGCAGCAGCTGCAGTATCTTTCGCGCATCGGGCAGCATAGTGGTATTGATTATTTGTCGATATATCCACTAGATGTTCGAGACTGGTATTAATGAACTCGCATGCAATCACAAGCGCCATCACGATAATCAGAGCCAACCAGCTCATCATGTCGATTTTCCAGGCGATACCAGCGATGGTTACAGCAATAGAGAGACAGAAATGAATTCGGAGGTTGCGTTGATCGCGAAGACCGATCGCCACTCCATGAAAAGCATGGTAGAAGGATTCCAGCAGATTGCCGGCGCGACCAGCTTTACGCTGCCAGCTGGCAGGGACCAGCGATTGCGGCACCACATCGAGTTTTGCAGCGGTTCTTCTTTCTTGTAAGGAGGCCACGTTCTTCGTCTTCGCCCGCGCTAACCGCTTTTGTCGTTGAGTTTCTGGACTTGGATCACTCATTCGAGTTCTCTCCTGGTCTACATACTCTAATGAATCACACAAACAGCCTTCGCGTCCCTGGATTCGTCTAATCAACCTTTACAAGCCTTATAAATAGCCTGGATTTCTGCTTTCAGCGATGTTTGAGCCTTTCTTTCAGAGTTTAAAACGACAACGCCTAATTCCAGTTTACATGCGCGGATAGCCAGCGGCCTTTAATATTTTCCGTTGCCGACCAAACATCTCTTTTTCCTCTTCTTTCGTCTCATGATCGAAGCCCAGCACATGCAGCATTCCGTGGACGATCAGAAAGGCTAATTCGCGTTCGAAACTATGCCCGAATTCCTCGGCTTGTGCGCTGGCCGTATCCATTGAGACAATGATTTCGCCGATTTCATAAGGCAGCGATTTTTCCGGAATCTCAGTTTCCATCGGAAACGAGAGCACATCGGTAGCTTTATCGAAACCACGCCACAAGCGATTCAGTTCGCGAATTTTTTTATCCGAAACCAGGACGAGATTGAAAACTCCACGACCTTCAATCTCTCTTACATTTCGTTTGCTTAACCATTTGCAGGGACTGTCTTCAAGATTTCGACAAACTTGTGTTGCCAGGTTCTCCGCCATTGCTACGACTGCATTCGAGTCGACCTTATGTTTGCGTTGACGATTGGAAATCGAAACTGTGGGTGCCATAAATCTACCTGTATTGACGCGTCGGCTTAACGGATTGTTGTCCGAAAAGCAGCGCCATGTTAACATACGGAAATCGAAGCTATAGGTATTGATGTCGTAGGCAAGAAGCTAAGCCTACGGCGATTTGCTTTTAGACTCCGCACCGAATCGTAAGCGGTGCACGCATTCTGCTTTCTCTGGTGGAGTGAGCGAACAGCGGTCCCCTCAGTAATTTACAAATTTAAGTGCCCGAAAAAAAACAGGACAAAATAATCGACGACCTGACGAAAGTGGCGGATAGTGTCATTTCAGACCTCGGTCTTTTGCTGGTTTCGATTGCAATTTTGCAGCAGGGCAAACGCCGAGTTCTCAATATCGCAATTCACCGAAAAGGCGGAAGAGTAAGCCTCGATGACTGCGAAGCCGTTAGTCGCCGCCTGGAAGCCACTCTTGACGAACGAGCAGCCAGTGAACTCGGTGCGGTGCTCGACGGTCCATATGTGCTCGATGTCGAAAGTCCCGGTATCGACAGGGTTTTGAAAACCGATACTGAGTACCGAGTTTTCGAAGGTGAGACCGTTGAAGTCCGCCTGAAAGAATCAATCGATGGATTGCCGCATAACATCAAAGGAATTCTCATCGGTTTGAGCGGCGAAGAGAAAAATAAAACAGTTTTGATCAAAAACCCATGTTCACTCGAAAAACAGAAATCTTCGAAATCGAACAAGGGCAAAAGCAAACAGGAAGACGAAGCAATCTCGTCAACCTTGAAAGAGGAAGTGGCTCTGCCCCTCACCTCTATATACTCAGTGAGGCTCTACCCAGAGGCCGCTGTCAACGCGTTAGCTGCACCGGAAGCGGATGCTGAAGACGACGTTGAATTCGAATTGGAAGCATAGTTTCACCTGAAACGACTGCACATGGAAACCTGAAAATACAATCTATACAACTGAATAAAATGTGGGAGGAACACCCGTGATTAAAATTGGTGACAAACTATTAGAAGCAGCTGAGGAACTCGAAAGAGAGCGTAATATCCCTCAGGAGGAGTTCATCTCATATGTCTGCGATGCGATCGTAGCCGCTTATAAGAAGAAAGTTCCGGATCACGACGTCGACGGCGTCAGAGCGATCTTCGATACGGAAACCGGCGAAATCGGTATCTTCGCACCAAAAGAAGTAGTCGATGAAGTCAGCAATGAATATCACGAGATATCGCTAGCAGACGCACAGGATCTGATTCCTGACGTCACGGTCGGCGAAGTTCTCGAAATCGAAGTAACTCCACAGGACTTCTCAGAGTTCGGTCGGATCGCCGCACAGACAGCCAAACAGTTGATCACCCAACGTCTGCGCGAAGCCGAAAAGGAGCTGATCAAAAAAGAATTCGAAGCCCGCAAAGGCACCTGCACAACCGGTCAAATCGAGCGTATCGAAGTTATCAATCACAACCGTAACAACGTGATCGTCAACCTCGGTCGTGTGGAAGGCTGCATGCCGACTCGCGAACAGCTCCCCGGCGAAACATATCGCGTCGGAAACCGCGTCAGAGTTTATGTATTAGAACTAAGAGAGTCAGGACGAGTTCCGCAAATTATCGTGTCACAAGCGCACCCTGAGCTGGTTCGCGAATTGTTTGAACTCTATGTTCCGGAAATCGAAGATGGCACCGTTGAAATCAAATCGATTGCCCGCGAAGCAGGCTATCGTACGAAAATCGCGGTTCACTCCGAAGATGCTGATGTCGACCCTGTCGGCGCTTGCATCGGTACACGTGGTGTCAGAATTCAAAACGTCGTTGCCGAATTGCGTAACGAGAAAATCGACGTCATCCGTTTCTCCGGCGACCCTGTCGATTACATCTCCAACGCTTTGAGCCCAGCCCGCATCACCACCGTCGCGCTTTACGAAGACGTGCCGGAAAATGGCGGTAAGCGCGCTGAAGTCATCGTTCCTGACGATCAGCTCAGTCTGGCGATCGGTCGTGGCGGACAAAACGTCCGACTGGCAGCTAAGCTCACAGGCTGGAAAATCGACATCAAGTCGGAATCACAAGCCGGTGGCAGCTTCCGAAATTTGAATCAAACACTGGAAGATCTGACCTCACCAGCCTAAGTCGACGCGCTCAGCTGCTCCTGTGAGCGCCGCCATACTGGTGGCTGTTTCAGGAGCCGGCTGGAAGCCGGCGCTCCCAGGGTCTACAGAACAGGTAACGGTTACGAACAGCCCAACTAGACTATGTGTCGGCTGCCGCAAGATGAAGCCAAGAGAAGAATTGCTTCGCTTGACCGTAGATCATCAAACCGGCAATGTAACGATTAACAAGACCGGAGCTATAAAGCTCCGCGTCTTTGGTCGGTCGGCATATCTGTGCCCGAAAGAGCCCTGTGTGACGAAGGCCCAGAAGGGCGGGCGGCTGCATAAAGCGCTCGAGGGGCGAAAAAGAGTGAAGATTGCAAAGAACACAGAAAACAAGACGCTGCCCCGTTTGCAGTGGACTCTTGAGCCACAACTTATTAAGGTGATTGCCGATCTTTGTACAGAAGATGGCAAAACATGCCAAAATACTG
>CAZRMH010000554.1:0-4633 GCA_964600935.1 uncultured Candidatus Obscuribacterales bacterium | reverse complement strand
TGGTCATTACTTAAATTCGAATGGGTTGATTCTAGCGACGATGACGTCGAAGACGTTCTGCCGGACAGCAGCGAACTCGCGAAGGAATTGCAACGGCTCTATGACGAATCGATGACCACCGAATATTGTGTTTGCGACAAGAATGAGAAGGGACGCACCGTTGGCACTCGCGCCAAAACATACCTGGACTCTAGAAATTTTTCCGACGATACCGCAAATGGTGGCGCATGAAATGTCCGCTAATTCAGATCGTGATACCGCTCCATGTCGGAGAAGACGAACTCGGGCAGAAAATCAAAGCGCGTCTCGATCGCGAATGCGAGAACGCGGATGTTCCACTTAGTCACCGCTTTGATGTCCAGATTCGACAAGTCGATCAGCGAAGAAGCCAGTCAATTTGGAAAAACATGATGTTTTTCGCGTCGACTCCAGCTAAAGAAATCCAGGCTATTTACGACGCATCGCGCGGAGAGGGGTGGAACTTTCACCAAGGCAACCCATCCGAACTACTCCGAATCTAAAATTCACAACGCAAAAACAAGAGGACCTAATGAGCAAAAGATATTCAATTCCCCAAGACGTTAAAGACGTTCTAAAAACTTTCAACTACAGTGCCGAACAATTCGCTGAACTCGATGAAATCGCATCTCTTTATGAGCAGATTTACTCGAACGTTGAGCAGAATCCTGACGTTATGAACGGTCAGCCTTTTTGTGAAAGGTCGAGATTGGTCGACAGAAAAAATGGTGAAAAGGTCGACGAGTTACTCGACATGATGCGGTCCAGCGGTTTAACCGGTGGAGACGGTGAAGCCATGATTCATTCCACAGGCAGACCAAAAAAACTCGTGATGGTGGAAAGCGGCGACCCTGTAGAAGCCCTATCGCGTTGGACTCGCTTTGTATCACGATTAACCGAAGGAACTAGAAATCCGAGATTTCTCGAGTTGCGCGATAGGGTTTCCGCGAAGGTTTGGGTTTCCCGGAAAACATTTAATTGGCCAGTCGGAAGTGCAGTCCGTGGTCAAAAATTGAATGTCGGAATACTCCAGCAACTTCTGAGCCAGTGCAAATCGCTGTCCGATGTTGAAATGATGATCGATGAGTATTTGATCGATCCAAAGCAAACCACTGCGACTCAGTGTCCGCTCTGCAACTGCACTTTCAACGTATTGCCAGACATGATCGTCAATTTAGAAGACCGCCAAAAGCAGGTCCTAGACCGAATATAGTTTTTCTCGGATGGTTAGGGAAAGTGGCGGCGGGCGAAAAGTCCACCGCCTCTTTTTTGTTCCGGAAATAACTTCAAGCAACGAAAACCTATCAGGGAAAACTAAATTTGTTCGCTCGCGTTCACGGTTTCTTTGTAGCCAAAAAACATTTTTAGCGCTTCACGAATCAGTCGGTTTTAAAGTTGTTGACCGGCCGATTCGAATTCAGCAAATTTTCTATTTCATCGAGGCTTTCCCTCACGACCATGCTTGTTTTGTCCTGAAAAATCACAGTCGAGTTATCCTGGTGATCTTCCACGTGGCGAAAGTAGAGAACGTTTCCCGTGTTTACGAGCACAAGTCCAAGTTCGTGCAGTTCGTCATCAATAAATTCCGCCCGATGAAGCCAGATATACATTTTAGCCACCTCTGAATTGTAAAGTGGTTCGATCCTAACATCGCAATTTCCGGTTGACGAGTCCCACTATCGCATATGCAAAACGGATACAATTTGGATTTTGAGGGGGATGCGATGTCCGACGACGGTAAACACAGAAGCTCCAAGATCGGCACATTTCTGGATTTCTTAGAGTCGATGGATGACTCTCAGCAAGCACTTCTCAAAGGAACCATCGTCATTGAGGACATGCTCAAAGCTCTTATTTCAGAGCGACTTGAAGTTCCCGAAGCGATCAATTTCGAACAACTGAGTTTTAATTCTCGTGTTCAACTTGCTGTAGCCCTCGGAGTTCTGCCGCAGGAGAGCATCAAAGCGTATAAGGCTCTCTACAATGCCAGAAGTCGCCACGCGCATTCCCTCCACGACCCAGTTTCGGTAGAGGATATTTTTAAGCTCGCTAGTAAACTGAGCGTGGATCAACAGAAAAGGTACACGTTCCAAACTTTTGATTCGATGATTGAGGCTCATAGAAAAGGAGCGGAATTATCACCGCTTTTCCTTGCTAGAGAGTTTGTCTCTCACCTTTACAGTGAGCTGATTGAGGCGCTGGCGATATACGCACCAAAAGCGAGCCAAGCTCATATGGATGAGACTCAAAGGGGGCGTGGCTTCATTCGAAAAATCGCTGATGATTAGTGAACTTGCAGTAACGTCGCACTGACCGTTGCTTCAGAGCCATCGATATCCAACACCTTAGCCTTAATCCAGCGACAATGCATCGAAACTGGCAGCAAATCTGCCTCGGTAATCTCGTCGCCGATTTGTGCACCATCATGGGCAGGGCTCGGACGCTCCAAAGCATTCGATCCGCAATGGATAACACTCAGGTTTGAGACGGTACCACCAGTGGTGATTTCCAGAGATCCGAGCTTGGTCAGTTTGTTTTCATACCAAACACCAGTGCCAGGTGCATCATGCTCGACAAGCAGGTTTACAAGAATGCTCGTGAACAGTCCGTCAGTAGCTTTCGCTGCTATTCCCTCTTGAGGCATCAATTCTCCTTAGACTTTCGGTCTGTGCGCTGCTCCAAATTGAGCTGTGTGTTCAGTCGCACGCTGCATATCAAAAGAATTATCAATGCGAGCGAAAGGAACATACAAACTACTGACTCAGGAATCATATCGCCACATCCTTTGCAGATTTGAACATCGAAGCATAAACCGAGTCAGTCGCAGTGGTGCTCACTATGAATGTTCGTTTTTTGCGTGCGGTGTTCGCCAAATTTAACGGGTCCAGTTCGCCATTAGCTGAAAACAACACTTCAACTTGAACCTGATCAGGTCTGGGTTTTCCTTCAGAGCCAAACAGATTTACAAGACCGTTTACGTCTTGAAAAATGCGTTCACCAATTGAATGATTGATCTGTCCCATCGAAAGCTCTTTCTCCATCACGATCACCAATAGCGGTGGCGTCTGTGGAGTGTAGAAAGTGTGCAATTGCTCCGCGTCCCTCTGCTTAGCAAGCATGGATCGATTGTGAGCCTCAACAGCTTCGAGGAAGTTCTGAGGGGGCGCTGGCTTAACTTCGTCTGTCATTTGCTTCTCCTTGAAACGCAAACGAGTCTAAACCGAATTCGTGCCAGATCAGATCTTATTGTTATAGGCATAGTCGTTGTATATACATCGAGTTTTCACGCAGGGTAAAAGTCGGGGCGGTGGGGCATCGAAATGCCGTTTGCACAGAATATAAAAGCAGAATTTGGACGGATCGTCCCGCAATGTGCGTCCCGCAATGTGTCCATGAAACCGTGACAGGGTAAGTGTTTGGACAGGTTGGACACATTTACTCTTATATTAGAAAAAATAAGAAGGGAAACACCCCACAAAATGACTCATTTGTGGGAAGATAGACGTATTGAGAGCGGCAGAATGAGGGTTTCGAGATGCGCAGCAATTTAGTCCAACTTCCGAATTGTGGGAAGTTGAAAACGACCGTTTCAAGACCCAAAAATTCAGACGTGCGCAGTCGGGAGTATCTAACTTTGGAAGAAGTCACCGCTCTCCGGGTGGCGGCGAAAAATGTAGGTCGCCATGGACAGCGCGACTTTGCAATTATCCTCATCATGTATCGGCATGCATTGAGAGTGTCTGAGCTGGTCGGACTTCGTTGGGATCAAGTCGACTTTGCGAATGGTCGCCTCCACGTCAACCGCAAGAAAAACGGGAAACCGAGCATGCATGACCTGCAAGGTGATGAGCTTCGTTTGTTGCGTCAACTCAAGCGAGAGAGTAAGGGCGCCTACGTATTCTGTAGTGAACGTGCTGGTGGTGACGCACCGTTGTCACGCTTCACGATCAACGACATTGTAGAGCGGGCAGGTTTACTAGCAGGACTACCATTCAAGGTGCACCCTCACATGCTTAGACACGCAAAAGGTTTTACCCTTGCTGATGCAGGACACGACACTCGTGCTATCCAGGACTATCTCGGACACAAGAACATAGCGCACACCGTCCGGTACACCGAACTATCAGCCAAGAGGCTTAAACCACTGTCTGGTGACTAGATCCAGGCAGCACCACTGGTGGTGCCTACCGGGTGGTAGGGGGGGGTATGGCTAAGATTTTCGGAATCGCGGAGGCGAGTCCATGCCACCGCAATTGACCGGAATATAAAAGACCCCCACCCCTTTCAAATTAAGCCCGACCTGCCAAAAAAAAATTCAAAAAAAAATCAAAGTCTCTTTGTTGATTCGAGCGGTAACGCTGATAGCTAGCCGCTTTTCGCTAATTCGCTAAATTCGTAAAAATCCCAAGTTAGCTAAATTAGATAATTAGCGAACCTCGAATAAAGGTACCCGTGCCTAATTTCGCTCTTTCACCAAATTAGCCATATAAACAACTGAAATTGATCATTGATAATGCTTGAAATCGATGTTCAAGATTTTGAACCGTTACCTATGCGTTACCTAAAGAGCAAAAGTTACCTCTTAAAGCACAAAACTCGACCATCGTGATCGAGT
>CAZRMH010000553.1:0-4664 GCA_964600935.1 uncultured Candidatus Obscuribacterales bacterium | reverse complement strand
GCACGCGTGAATGGCAACACATGGACATTCAACTTGTCACCGCAATTGCCGACCAATTAGCGATTGCAATCACACATGCACATCTGTTCGCGCAAGTTCGTCATCAGGCTATCACTGACGGTCTCACAAATCTCTATAATCACGTTTACTTCAAAAACCGTTTGAAGGAAGAACTGAAGCTTGCCGACAGAAAAGGCACGTCATGCTCTCTTGTGATGATCGACCTCGATAAATTAAAGATGATCAACGACAACTACGGGCACCCGGTCGGCGACCAAGCCATCCGCAAAGTTGCCGAGATCCTCAAAACGATTTTGCGGAGCGGAGATACAGCGGCTCGTTACGGTGGTGAAGAATTCGCCGTAATCCTTCCAGAAACGTCTCTGCTCGAAGCAGCATTGATAGCAGATCGTTTGTGCACACAAATTAGGAACGCACACGTTCCAGGGCTTGGACGCATCACAGCATCGCTTGGAGCGGCAACCTATCCGAAGCAAGCGATGAGCGCCGAAGAACTCGTAGAGAAGGCTGACAAAGCTCTCTACAAATCGAAAAATAGCGGACGCGACCAGGCTCAAATCTACGAACCTGACGAATCCGAAGTCTCCACATACGATGTGGCAACCGCTGCAGAACCATTCGACGATTCAGTCGACACCATGGAAATCGTCATCGACTATATGAGCGGCCGCCCAGCAGAGCGGGTCTCAAAGAAGAAAGACGAATTCAATTTCGCGACGAACGGAAACTTCTCGGTATTACCTGAAATCACCGGCCGCAAGTTCGACGGCGAAAAATCAAGCCGAGATGACCTGCACAAATGAGACGATTTTGGAAAGATTAGTTCTGTTCGACATTGATGAAACGATTACCGCATCTGATGGTGCCGGTCGCCGCGCTATTGGTCGCGCTCTCGCCGATACTTACGGTATCGACGCCAGCAAGATCACGCTAAGCATGTCTGGAAAAACAGATCCACAAATACTCACAGAGATCTTCAAAGCTGTTGAGAAAAGCGATGTTGAGATAAACGAAATGCTCAACAAAAAAGAAGAGATGTTCGAGATTTATCTTGGTTTGTTGGAACAAGAAATCAAAAACGCAAAATACTTCATCGTGCACGAAGGCGTAGTCGAGCTGCTCGACAATCTTTCAGACCATCAAAATGGATATCTGGGGCTTCTAACCGGCAACATCGAACGCGGTGCCCGCATGAAGCTGGAACAGTTTGGTCTCAACAGATACTTTCCACTCGGCGCATACGGCTCCGATCATGCCAATCGCATGGAACTCCCGGACATCGCTACTAAGCGAGCGAGGGACCACTTCAAAATCGATTTTAAACCAGAACAAGTAGTAATCATCGGAGATAGCATCTACGACGTCCTCTGCGCCAAAGGTTACGGCGCGAAGAGCATCGCGGTCAACACCGGCAAAACAAGTAAAGAAGAGCTGTTAGCGCAGAAACCAGACTACCTGTTCGACAACTTGTCGGACACGAAGGGCGTCATGGACGCAATTTTCTCGTAGTTGAAACAGCGAGCGCCGAAATAAGTTAACTAAATTCTGAGTGTCGTTTACTCCAGCATCTAACGAGTTTTGAAAAAGCGAGACTTCGGATCAGGCCTTCCCCAGTTTCAACTTATCTATCGTGCGTTATGCTCCTGCTAAGCAGTTGTTAGCGAAAAATCTTGCTGAACCAGTTGCTTGACTGACGGCGATTATTGTTATGCCGATGGTCACCACGATTGTCATCGTAATAGTTTCGACTGTGACAGCCGCCACCGCGCTCGTTGCCGAACCTATAGTTTCCACCATGGTTGCCGTAGCCATAGTCATTGCGTCGATAATGATTATCGTTGAAACGACCGTAATCTTGATAGTCGCGATAGCCATCGTCAAACTGCATTCGCTGGCGTTGATAATAGTAGTCATCATTGCATTGTCGGCGACCACCGCCAATTGCACTAAGCAAGAATGGCGTCGCAACCCGAGCGACATCTCCAAGCGTTTCGAGCAAATTGAAACGACTGCGAGGACGATCGTCTCGGTCGCGTCGATCGGAACTATCCCTATCAGATTTATCGTGTCGTTCTACTCGACGATTTCTGCTATCGCTTTCGCGCTCGCCCCTGTCGCTAGCACGCTCTTCGCGCCTGTGAGTTTCGGACTTTCGACTCCGAACGTGGGACTCTTCATCACGCGAACTACGATGTTTTCCATTCGAACTTTCACTCTGTGATGCGCGACTCTTGCCACCGACCTCTCGCTCGCGTGATGCTTCGTGCTTCTCCGTCTTCTTGGATTTCTTATCGCCATCATCAGATTTCTTGTTCTGCGCAGTCTGATGATCCGATTTCTCGACCGCACCAACAAGAAATGATTTTCCAGCCATGCTTCGACTCCACTTATCACCGTGAAATGAGGCCAGACGGTCATCTTCGAAGCGTTGTTGGTTGAACGTTCCATCCTTCGCACGCAAAGCGCGCATCACAACTTGTTCCGCCTTATTGGAATCAACACCATAGCAATGCAGTAAAGTACTCTGGCCTACCTTTTCTGTTTCAAGCCTGAACTGGCGCGTAGTGCCATCCTTGTCTTTCATCGAGAATTTCTCGACGCCACCATCCGCTAACTTTCCTAACGCAGCTAACTGCTTTCTTGGATCGTTCGCCTTGCTCAACTCCTCAACGGTTTTTGCAATTTCCTTCTCGTCGAGCGTCCCAACGATCTTGCAATCACAGACATTCGCCGTTCCCTTTCCATCTTGATGTTTGGCATTGGCAGCCTGCCAATCACCTGGTTTTATTAGCGCACTCGGAGGCGCGTCTTTGTCAGTACGCAAATCCTTGTTAGGAGTATCAGTTGGTTTCGGAGGGGCAAAAGCTTTGTCGGACATGATTTAAACCACCAATCGCTTCGAGACCCCATGAGAGTAACGAAAAGAGTCTGAACAAAAGTTGAACTGCCAACCGAAACGGTGGGAAGACTACGAACCGCAGGTTTCCAACTAAATGGCTTACTCAGAACTTCGAACTCTGTCTGAGCTCGATGGGAACAATTGATGTTCGAAAAGAGTTATTCAGAACTTCCAATTTTGCGATTTCTAAAACACCTAATTTTTGAAAGTTGTGTGAGCAGATCGATCACTTTTGCATATACAAAAACGTCCTCGCCACCATCAGCGGAGTCACTTAAAATCCCCCAAAAGCGCACCACGAGAGCGTCTATTTTCTTGACAATCAAATTACAGAATACTCATGAAACATAATCGGAACCCCGCCGTCTCTAGGCAAGTAAGTGGAACACGAAAACACGAATGAATAAGAAAGCGGTCTCTGGCTGTTCCCCCACAGTTTGATCGCTTTCAAGGAAGGATTACTTCCCGCGTCCGACACGCGAACGTGCCACCTAGAACGCCCCAAGCACTTTCCGTGTGCGAAGGGGCGTTCTAGTTATGTGGATTGCGTGCGAACGAAAGCTGGCCAGAGCTCAGGCTATGATAGGAATGTGAGCTCACGACGGTACCACTTATAAACGAGTTTAGGACCATCTTTAACTGCACGATTGGCATCATCTTTAGCTGCGCGATTGGCGCCGCCGTTCTTTGGCTGGATTTTTTGATTGCGAGAGATTTCATCAAATCGCTGAGACCAGCAACCTTAATCATTCAATACCTGTGCTAATCATCGCATGTGTCTCTTTAGGTTTATTGTGGGAACAGTTCAATATGCCAGCACCACTGGCAGTATTATGGATACTCCAGTTAATTTGCCCACCTCTTCGACTGGTAGTCTTGATCAAGCAATTTATAGCAAGAAAACAACTCTCTGCTATCACACTCCACGAGCTGATATACGCCGCAGCGTTAGCAGCAGCATCCGTCGCGCTTTTGGGTTGGTTGATTGTGGGCCTCGCATACCGTTGAGCCACGGCTACTCAAATCTTCCAACGCTCGGAACCTTAGAAAAATTCGACCGTATAGTTTCTTCGGGACGCGACGGCGCGGAACAGCTCATCCGGCACTCCATCAGGCTTCTTCGAGTAGAAGTCGGTAACGACTTGAACGACTTCGCCAGGCGACATCGCGCGTGAATCCGTTAATGCATCGGCATCACCATATGAATCACTCACACCTAATGGATCGTTAATCTCAAATGGTGGCACTTTCTTTCCAAGCAATTCAACGAATGCTCCGGTGTGCAAAACTCTAGCCATCAAGCCAGGTTTCACGACTATGTTCGGAACTGGGTAAGTCAATCCAAGCGAAAGAAAATCGTCGAGTGCACCCATACGAAAACGAACTTTGTCAAAGTTTAAATCATCCATTCGTTTCAACAATGACAATCCATCAATGAATGCCTCGCGTGTTGTCCACGCCCATTCGAACACATCAAGCGTTCTATTCGTGCGCTCTTTGATGTTCCACAGCAGATAGCCATTGTCGTGCAAGAACGCACAAATCTGTCGATCGGGATGACTCAACAGTCTTCGCCACTGCAAATCACCACGTTTAAAACTCATACTGCTCTGCTTGATCCACTCTTCGTGTATCGACTTCAGCGGATCATAATGATCGGTATGCAGTCGTTTATATTTGGTGGCATCGCCGAGGTCAGGCAACGACCGGATGTCCACTTCAATGATGTGCTGCAAATCAGTGA
>CAZRMH010000552.1:0-4723 GCA_964600935.1 uncultured Candidatus Obscuribacterales bacterium | reverse complement strand
GATCGAACCCCTTGTAGAGTTCGCCCATTATTCGAATAGTTTCAGCTGCTGCTTCTGGTGAGCTGCCTTTTGTGAGAGCCTCAACAGCCTTTTCTATCTCAACGGCAAGCTTCGGATTTGAGTCACGTAGCTGTTCGAGATTTCGCCCCGGACCGTTTCCATTTGCAAGAATCATGCTTGTGAGCTGGTCACCGACAGACTTAGGCTGCGTATCAGCTTTTCCCGAACCGCTCTCCAGCGGCATCCTCTGGGCGTCACCGGCTCTCTCAACGGTAGCTCCCCAGGACACGTCCGGCACGCCGGCGAGAACCACATTGCCGTTGTCTTTAGTGGCATCGCGCAATTGCGACAACCCATCAGACGATTGAAACGGAGATTCAGCCTGGAACGGCTGAGCCTGTTTGTCTGAAGAAGCGTTAGTAGTAGCTTTGTCGCCAGCATTGGCGGCTTCACTGGGATTACCGGGGCGGGTGACCATACGGACCTCCAAAACAAAAGGTTCTAGTTCATTAAACCCAAAATTCCATAGAATCGCCACATTGGGCGGTTAAAATCTCGGATAAGGATTGGAACAGCGACGAAAACATATACCTGTAGGGCAATACGAGGATTCGGGGTTCAGGATATCCCGGTCTAGTTTCATGGCGACTACGTTCGTTTGCTCCTCCGGACTCCGAATTACAGCATTTGATTACGAGATGACGACATTTTCAATTTCAGGCCTCGAAGCACCTAAATTCCGCCAATTCACAAAACTAACCTTTGACTTGCTAAGATTCTCCCGTTGATTAAGCTGTCGACAAGTTTGGGAGGAGTCGTGGAAGTGACAATTGGATTTAGCTTAGTACTCACAGTCCTAGCAGTTTTAATTTCCATTGCCGGTCTCTTAATTTTTAGAACAAAATTCGTGATGGAGGATCTCAAAGATCAGCACGAAGTGACTGACCCATACTCACAATTCGTCGGCATGCTATTTGCTGTGCTGCTCGGATTCATGGTGGCGGATGCGATGTCACGCTTCTCATACGCAAGACAGACCGTACAACAAGAAACGTCTGCTATCGGTAACGTGTTCCGCACCTGTGACGGCTTACCAATTGTCAATCGCGACAAGATACGTAAGCTTTGTGCCGATTACTGTCGCGTTGTAATCGAAGATGAATGGCCAAAACTGAAGGCAAAACAGACTAGCAGAAAAGCGTGGGATGTTTATCGACGGCTGTGGAAGGAATGCGTGGAGTATCAACCCATCACAGCCCAACAGACGAACTGCCACGCCTCTCTGTTAGCAGCCATGTCCTCCGTAGGAGAACAGCGACGCATACGTGCCGACGCAATTCACAACGGCATGCCTGCGGTTCTATGGGCGGTGCTCATCGTCGGTGGTGTCGCTACGATAGTGTTCACATACTTCTTCACACCAAACAATCTCAAGATTCAAATCGTCATGGTTAGCATCGTAAGTCTAGTTATTTGCTTAAACATATTCCTTCTCGCGTCATACGATGATCCATTCTCCGGAGACGTCATGGTCAACCCGTCGATGTTTGAAACTCAGCTCAAGCTCATTGACCTAGAGATGAGTCCCTCGAATAATAGCGAAATCGATTAGCCAAGAATCGACAAATGAAACTCAACACCAATGCATTGGTCTCGAACACCAGCAATTTTCTTTTGACACTTCACGATCAGTTCACGTAACCCTCACGTAGAGTTCACGCTTGCTGACTAGAGTTGAGCCAACGATAAAACACCGACCGCGATAATGTGTGCTCGAAGGACGGCGGCAGAGTCCCCAGATTTTGCTTCGCGGTTTGCTCACTCACTGAATTAACGGGAGAGATCAGATGACATGCTCAAAAAGATATAGACCATCCGTTTGGATGGTTAGCTTGTTATGCGCGTTTTCATGGGTCCTGAGCTGCGCGTCGCCTTCTCAAGCACGTGATCTCTACGTGTCCCCCACGGGAAACGACACCACAGCAATCAATTGGAAAACCGCCTGGAAGTCTTTTCAAACCATTGACTGGTCGCAAGTAGTTTCCGGAGACCGCATAATTGTCGATGGTGGCGCTAGCGGTATCACTTATAGCGGTCAATTTACGATTCCGGTGAGTGGAGTACAGATCAGACAAGCGGGTGGAGTCAATCGGAAGGGTCAGGTAACTATTTCCGGTACACCGATGCAGGCCGTCCAGACAGGTGTAACTATATCCGGCTCAAATGTACAAATTATTGGCAACACGAGAATGGGAATCAAGATAGCATCGTTCGGAGGAGAATGCGTCAAAGTTTTGACAAACGGCAATGTATTTCGCAATGTGCTGGTCGGTCCGGTAACGGGCTTCCCTCCATATGCTGGCGGGAAGGTTGGAGCCGTGGTTTTCGGTGGTATCAACAATCAGTTTATCAACTGTGATTTCAGAGACATATTTAAGTGCGCAGTCGAGCAGCCCGTAAGCAGCGTCGCCAACGTTACCGTATTTCGAGATTGTACATTTGGCAACGACTCCTATGGTTTCTTTCAAAACTGGGGTGTCGGCATCTATGGCAGTAGACCAGGCGCGGCGGCAGTGGACACGACCATCCACGCACGCAGATGTGTGTTCGGTCCGATGCTGAACAAAGGCATTGATGTTGTCCAGGGGAAGTTAAATGTGGGCAACAGTCTTTTCCTCGGCTCAAATATAGCCAATCTGTCGTTTGAACCCCTGGACTCTGGTTCAAACGCTAAAGGCATAGTCGACAATTGCACATTCTACGCTCCGAATTTCTCCGGTCAAGCTCAATACGCTACGACCTTTTACAGCATTTCCACTAATGGAAACGGCAACCTGAAAGTTCGGGATAGCATCATATACGGTGGCGGTGTACGTGTACCAACAACGCAAGCTGTAAACGGAGGTGGCAATTTTCAATATCACGTAACCGGTAATACAACCGCTCTAGCAGCAGGTCTCGTAAATCCACAATTTACTGCCGAGGCACAACTATGGACGCCAGTAACACAAACTACCATCTCACCTCGAGTGTGGACGACGCAGAGCTACGCTCTTGATGCCGCGTCTCCTGCTGTCGGAAAAGGCTCTGACATCACTCTAGTTACCGACATAGTTCCAGCATATGGTCCGGCTGGTCGATTCCCTCCAGTTGGCGGTCCTTAAGCGCACTGAAGCGTTCTAGAACTCGTTATCCGAACCGCCTGTCAATATGATGGGCGGTTTTGCTTTTTCTGAATCGCGTTGAGGCTGAATAGAATCTTGCTGGATCGAGTTGGTTTACCTCGCTCTAGCCCAGTTTGCTTGACGTAATTCGCGAAGGCGACGACCTTTGCGCGGCGCGATCGAAGGCGGGTTCACTGTATACTCTGATCTGACAAAGCCAACGAATTTACATCTCAAAGGCGAACATATGGCAGACGAATTTCTTCTAAATTGGCGAGAACAGGTCGAAGCAGCGAATCTCACTGCGGATAAATTCGCTGAGTTGTTTGCGATTTTTATTGCGCACTACTATCCTGATGTCACCGTAAAGTCTATCCCGCCGTTCTCGCTTGAATTATCGCCAACTGCAGTACCCGAAGACGACGCCAGACGAGCCATCTGTAATTTAGAGAACCTCTGGAACAGCTGCGCTCAATCTGCAGGACAACGCGTTTCAATTCTCAAGCCAATTATCGATGGCTTACCAGGCATGATAAACGCTTTGAGCGCATCCAACGTTTTGCCCGAAGCGACACTAACCAACGTAGTTCCACTAATACGTTCTGTACAATTTTTGAATGATTTGCGCGCTACGGGCTTTCAGGCAGTGTGGAAAGACTACACTGAAGACCTTGTCATCGTATACGGTATCGACCTTCCACAAGCGGCAATAATGCTTAGTCTCGAACAGCGACTCTCCCTAAATTTGTCAGATAAAGAACTCTTCGATCTGGCCCTTGCGAACGTGAAAAGAATTCTGACTGGACACGTTGGTTTAAGGCAAGTTGGTGAAGGCGTTTTTCAGGTGATAGCAGCAAATGATTACGAATCAAGTCTCTTGCTCAGTGAAAACGTTATGAATGGAATCGCCAGTCGCGTCGAAGGTCCACTGGTGGTGTCGGTCCCAGCGAAGAATTATGTGTTTGGAACTGGAGCAAATTCACAAAAAGGGATCGAGCAGCTAAAAGAGCTGACCCGAACAGTCACCGCTGCCGGTGCTTATGTAATTTCTGACAAACTCTACACCTGCGATGGTCCAACCGATGGATTGATGCAACTGACGATCCACGCATAGCCTGTGGGCGAAGTTTGGGTCTCAGAACGTCGGTGTTACTTCGAACACACTGAGGCAATAGACATCATGTCGCTATTCGCAGACACTTAACCCATATTCGCCAGAGAATGCGGTCTAAGTTCTTGTCGCTCGGATTCGCGAGGCATGAACTCCGACTTCACTTTCTTCTTTTTCTTTGGTTTTGGTACAGATCCGTTCTGGTGACAAATAATCAATGCTGCACACGATGAATTGCGAGCGACGTGCCCTGAAACGCTTCGAGTGAGAATCCTTCTGACGCCAGGCTGCAAGTGCGATCCCATTGCAATAATATCTGGGCACCACTCTTTTTCTACCGCGAGAATTTCATGTTTCGGAACACCTGGACGAACATCGATTTCTATGTTTTCGGCACCGACAACACTCGCCAGTTTCATCGCGTGATTTTCAATCATCGCTATCGTTC
>CAZRMH010000551.1:0-4746 GCA_964600935.1 uncultured Candidatus Obscuribacterales bacterium | reverse complement strand
GAACCTCCGCAAGAGGTCAATCAGACAGTAGTAACTAACCACCTGAGAGCAATCTAGGTGGTTTTTTATTGCGCGCTCTTCGATTGCGCCGTTTTGATTGCGTGCTTTTCTTCTATGCGATCACTGCTGCTAGACCAGCTCTAACCTACCGAAAATTCAAGATCTTCGACAGATAACTGTTGGATATACACCTGTCACCATCCGCGGCACTACTGTAGTTCCAGGATCGCTTAACATCATGGCAGCTGAAGACCGCACCACAACCAGTTCTTGACTATAACGATCGCAGATCTATTAAATGTCCTCTGGGGTACTTCCACTTAGCTGTTATGCTGCTATACTAATTACATAAACGGTGAGCACACACCAAAAAAGGGATGAGTGCTTTGAGCCGAGAGGCCTTGCGGAAACGACAGACAGCGCTGTCAGAGACGTTAGCAAGTGAGCCTGCAGTACGCCGACTTCTGAACGAAGCGTATTGAAATACTGAACCTCCGCAAGAGGTCAATCAGACAGTAGTAAAAAACCACCTGAGAGCAATCTAGGTGGTTTTTTATTGCGCATTTTCCAGCAAGTGACCGCCGAGTGATTCTTGCTATAAGCTCCTCAATCGCTATTTTTTGCTGAGATCGGTCCAATGCGCTATTTTAGAGAGAAGACACCGGTCTCAAATGCAGTAAAATTGGACCGCTCCAAAAAAATATGCTTTCGCCAAACTTTTGAGATGAAGTAAAACTGTGGATCTCCTGCTTATAGACACTGAAATCGCCGCGGCGTTACTCTCGTTGACAGCGATGGAAATTGTCCTTGGAATCGACAACATCATTTTCATTTCTATCCTTGCCGGAAGGCTCCCAGAAGAACAGCGAAGCAAAGCGCGCTTGATGGGTCTCGCGTTAGCGATGATCACCCGAGTCGCACTTCTATTCTCGCTCTCCTGGGTCATGAGTCTGAAAGAGCCGCTACTCGAACTCGTCGGTCACGCATTCTCCGGTCGAGATTTGCTGCTACTTGGAGGCGGTTTATTCCTCGTAGCAAAAGCGACAAGAGAGATTCACGAGCGCATAGAAGGCGAAGAGGACGAACTTTCAGCAAAGGGTCGACCAACAATGGCGAGCACCCTCATTCAAATCCTGATACTGGATGTGGTGTTCTCTCTCGATTCGGTTATCACCGCAGTCGGCATGGTAGACCAGCTCTGGATCATGATCGTCGCCGTGATGATCTCAGTTATCGTCATGATGATTTTTTCAACAACCGTAAGCAACTTCATTCAGAAACATCCGACCGTTAAAATGCTCGCACTGAGCTTCCTTCTTATGATCGGAGTTGTCCTGACAATGGAAGGTTTCGGACACCACATAGCGAAAGGCTACATCTATGCAGCCATGGCTTTCTCAATATTCGTTGAATTCTTGAACCTTGCAGCGCGAGGAAAGAAGCAGAAGAAGATTCAGGAAGTAAATGTGCAGACAAATGCTGGTGGAGAGTAGACTCTCCGCTACATTCTCGAATGACTACCGTAGGTGTTTAGTTCATTTCAAGGAAATGAATAGAGCGCTGAAAGTCGCGCGCCAGAAGCACTTCTAAATCAAACCTTCGCGCATGGCTTTCACTGCAGCTTGCGTGCGATCTGAAACCGCCAATTTTTCCATGATGTGACGCATATGAGTTTTGACGGTCTCAACGCTCAACACGAGTTTGTCCGCGATTTCTTGATTGGTTAGTCCATCGACAACCAGGCGAAGCACATCCAGTTCTCTGACTGACAAAATGTTCGCGCTGATACTCTGATTTTTCTCAACGTCTTCGCGATCTTTGCTCTGAGAAATTGCCTTCAAAACCCTGCTAGCAATGCCTGGATCCAGCCAAGCCACCCCCTCGGCAACGGCTTTAATCGCCATCACAAGTTGTTGTGCCGGCGCCTCTTTGAGGCAGTATCCATCAGCCCCGGCAGAGAGAGCGGCAAACACATGGCGATCGTCGTCGTGCGTGGTGAGCATAATGATACGCAGACTCTCATCCGCGGCTTTTATTTTCTTCGTAGCCTCAATTCCGTTCATGAACGGCAGGCCGATATCCATCAACGTCACCGTTGGCTTTAAAGTCAGCGCTTTGGAAACCGCATCCTGACCGTCCTGCGCAACACCGATAATGTTGAGCTTATATGTCGTCTCAAGAATAACCTTGAGTCCGACGCGAGCGATTTCTTGATCCTCTACTATAAGAACTGTAATCGCTGATTCATCATCATTCGTCATTTTTTAAAAGTAGTCTCTTCAAAACTTTGCCGGTGGAATTCCGTGGAAGAAGATCTCGGAATTCTACAATCCTTGGCACCTTATATGGTGCCAGACAATTAGAGCAGAAATCTTTGACCTGGTCCTCAGTGAGTTCGCAGCCAGCCTTCACTACCACGACGGCCTTAACCCGCTCACCCATAAACTTATCAGGAATGCCTATGACAGCGACTTCCAGAACGGACTCCATCCGCATAATTGCGGCTTCAACTTCGCGGGGATAGATGTTTTGTCCGCCCCGAATGATCAATTCTTTTGTTCTACCGCTTATGTATAAATAGTTGTCGTCATCGAACCAGCCCAGATCACCAGTCAAAAACAATCCGTCTTTGAGGCAGTCTTCGGAGGCTTCCTCCTGTTTGTAATAACCAGACATCACATTCGCACCGCGCACAGCAACTTGGCCGACGTTCTCACGACCAGGTGGCAACGGTACGCAATTGTTATCCACGACATAAAGCTCGACACCAGGAACTTTAGGTCCCACCGAACCGGCCTTGCGCGGTCCAGAAAGAGGAGTAAGCGTCGCAATGCAAGCTGTTTCCGTAAGTGCATAGCCTTCGAGAACAGGAACGCCAAGCACAATATCGAGTCGCTTCAAAAGTTCAACTTCAAGCGGCGCAGCCCCACACAAGCCGTATCGCAAGGAGGGCAGTCTTCGTGGATTTTTCTCCAGTTCCATTGCTAGAAACTGATACATAGCTGGAACTGCAGGAATAATTGTCACTTGTTTGTGTTCGATTGCATCGAGTACTGGTATCGTTTCAAACTTCTCGCATATGACCATGGCGCCACCCTGCCCGATCATTCCGAGCATAACAACGGCCAGTCCATAGATGTGACACAAAGGCAAAACGGCAAGAATTCGATCGTTATCTCTAAAATCCAAAATTTCTTTCTTCATTCCAACAGCAGCGAGCAAGTTGCCGTGACTCAGCATTGCGCCTTTAGGATGACCTGTCGTACCTGAGGTGTAGACCAGAACAGCAAGCTGATCGTGAGAGATTGCGATACCATGCTCCGCAATTTGCCGTGCGCTCAGATCGAGCGAATTTTCTTTTCGTCCCAACTCACCTTCGTCGAGAATCCTAATTGCCTTATCGCCTGAGGAAATCATTTTGTCGATCGCAATATTTCGTTGTTCACTTTGATAAGACAAAACAAAAACGTCTTTCAATTCATTCAGTCGAGGAAGGGTGGCTTCCAACTCACCAGTGAGCTGTTCGTGTGCAATTACAGCTTTGGCTTCCGAATCTCTGAGTATATGCGCGATCTCGTCAGCCTTGAGCAACGGATTGATCGGCACCACAGTGCCACCAATTCGAACAACGGCGAAAAACGCTGCAACCAAATCCGGATGGTTCGGGAAAAACACTCCAACTTTGTCACCACATTCGATACCAGCTTCGGTCAGCGCGATTGCAATCGATTTCATTCGTCGACCAAGCTGACCATAAGTGACAACTTGTTCGCCGTAGAAAATCGCTGGATTGCCAGGTCTACTGTGAACGTGCGCAGTCAAAAGATCAGCGACGCCAAAAGGGCAAATCGACTCGGTCAATCTTGATGGTGCCATGGCAACAGCAGCGTCCATGAAAGTTCTCCAACACTATCCTGGGTAGAGTTTAGCCCATTTAGTATGTCTGCCTTGTTAATGGTTCTTAACATTGAAAACCGAAGCAAAGCTGGCGAAAGCATGCAATATCACAAGTAAAGAAACGACTACCCGCGCTGCAATCCAACTCTTTGTTTCTTGCCGTTATGCTCGTAGTAATACTCGCGTTCCGGAGAGATGTAGCCGAAATTCACGAGATCGCTTCGAAATTCACCATTCTCGAATCGAACCAACCATTCGTTGTAGCCATCTTCTTCGTATTCGAAACTGATGCCATCATCATCGAGATACAAGCCAATCGCCTGCTCACCCCAAATCTTGAAGGTTATTGGCGTCAATTCGTACTCATCGGTCGATTGAATGGTATCAACAAACGGAATGATTGCACCGTCGCGAATGAAGGCCGGCACTTCATCAAGCTCAAACGCAACTTTATGCAATTGCCCGCCTTGAAGCGGCGCACCGCCTTCGAACGGATGCCACAAGCCCTCAGGTAAGTAGACACTGCGTTCCTTCTGTCCGCGTTTGAGGATTGGCGCAACAAGAATGTCACGCCCGAACAAAAACTGATCGTCGATTTGAGCGGCAAACTGATCGTCCGGATAATCCCAGATCAGGGGTCGCATGATCGGAGCACCAGTGCGCGCGTGCTCCCAGAACAAGTTCCGCAAATAGGGAAGCAGTTGGTAGCGCGTTTCAATAAAATGTCTGATTGAATCTTCAACGCGCTGACTGAACGACCAAGGCTCCTGTTCTGCCCCGGCATTCGAACAATGGTTCCGGAAAAACGGATAGAACATTCCAACAGAGTACCAACGCGCCAGAAGTTCC
>CAZRMH010000550.1:0-4790 GCA_964600935.1 uncultured Candidatus Obscuribacterales bacterium | reverse complement strand
GTATACCCGGTTCAGAATACACGGCAATGGACTGGGAGATCGCACCAGAATCGTTTTCAAAAATGTTGATTGATATATCACGCGAATACACCTTGCCACCAATTTATATCACCGAGAATGGTGCCGCATTTGACGATGTGGTAACGCCAGAGGGCACCGTAATTGATACCAATCGATTGGAGTATCTGCGGGATCACTTACTGCAAGGACGCATCGCCATGGAAGAGGGCGTCAACCTCGCCGGGTATTTCGTCTGGTCGTTGCTGGATAATTTCGAATGGGCGTTTGGATACTCCAAGCGATTTGGAGTTATTCACGTTGACTTTGAGACTCAAGAGCGAATTATCAAAAAGAGCGGACACTGGTTTGCCAGCGTAATCAAAAACTACGGATTCGCAAGCGAGAAATCCGAGCTTGAACTAATCACTTCTGTCTCCGCCAATCGAGCCGAGCGCCGATGAGTCAGACGAACAATAAAACGAAACCGCGATGGCACGTTTTAATCGCTGCGATGGCGTTGACTCTCTCTAGCCCATGTTCAGAAGCGCGCGAAGGAGAGTCGCCGCCGTCAAAAGTGGAAACCTTTTCTTTTAACGACGAACGGGTTTCTGCCAAAACTGAGCCCGGTTATCTGATTGCGAAATCTGTTACGGCCGGGTCTACAACTTCTGCGACTGGCAGCAAAAAAGCCTCATACGGAACGTCTAAATACCGTACCGGATACACCGTTTTGACGGACGAATTCGCATACCGAGAACAACCGGTACCGTTCAAAATCGCAGTCTGGTACCCCACCTCGCAGAGCGCGGGCAAAGCTTTCTACCCGATCGGTTCCAACCAGATCGCCACCGAAGTCGTAAAGGATGCAGCAATCGCCGAGGGAAGATTTCCGGTTATTTTCTATTCGCACGGCGCCACCGGAGCTGGTACCAGCTCATTTTTCATCTGCGAGCTGCTAGCGAGTCACGGCTTTATCGTGATCGCGCCGGATTATCTCGACACCGTTTTCGTAGCCAGAATCGATCAGCCTGTGCCGTTTGACGGCTACCTCTGGATGCGCACCGCTCAATATATCAGCTGGCTCAGAGAACTCGGTCTCAACAAAGCATCGAAGGAAGGTCGAGAACTTTTTGCTTATCGACCAATTCAACTGAGGCAGACAATTAAAAAAGCATTCGAATTGAACGAAGACACAAGAAGCCTGTTGCACCAGCACCTCGATGAAAAGAGCATCGGTCTTTTCGGACACTCTTTCGGCGCATGGACAAGCGTTTTAGTAGCAGGTGCATCACCGCTTTACCGCGATGATCGAATTAAGGCAGTCGCCGCTCTGTCAGGACCAGTGAATGAATTTGTCTATTCCGTCGCATCGGAGAATGACTTAACCAAAGTCAAAGCACCTATTCTCTTCGAGTACGGCGACCAGGAGCCGGCAAGCGGCAGACAGGACGATAAGAAGTTTCTATTCGACAAAGCATCGACACCGAAAATTTTATTTTCGATAAAGAACGCAGATCACCTCAGTTTCTCCGGCGGAGTCAAAGGCGAGCATAAAACCGCATCGGAGTATTTAGACCAGGACCCTCCGCGCAAGGCAATCAGTGAAACAACACTGGATTTTTTTGATGCTTACCTCAAGGGCAACGAGAGTAGCAAAGCAAAGTTAAGGACTCGCAGCGATGGCATTGCCTCATCCTTTGTTGAGTTTTAGTCGCAATGGTTGCGAAATCGCTGAAAAGCCCATACTCTTTAAATAGGCTTGTGAGAATGCGTTTGACCTAATGAAAGTTGTCGGTAAGTTCCTATCCACGCCAGATCAATGCGGTTATTTACCGGACAGACAGTGGCGTCTGGAATACGAATACGTAAGCGAACTGACGCCGGCTGAATACATGGAGAGAATTCGCGCCGGTTGGCGAAAGTATGGACATGCATTGTTTCGCCCCGCATGCGGTTCTTGCGTAGAGTGCCAACCTATCCGAATCGTAGTCGACAAGTTTCAACGGAATCGCAGCCAAAAGCGCGCAATGAAAAGCAACCAGGATGTGGAGATTCGAATCGGCTCCGCTCATCTGAGCAGAGAAGCGCTCGACTTGTATATGCGCCATCACAAACATCACGCCGCTGAAATTGGTTGGCCGACACCGGATGTGCGAAATTCGATATCGCACCTAACGGCTCTTTCAGACAATCCGTTTGCGATTGAAGAGTGGTGCCACTACCTGAACGAAGAATTGATCGGGATGGCATATGTAGATCCACTGCCGGACGGATTCTCCGCAGTGTATTCCTTTTACTCGCCGGATTATCCCAAACGATCGTTGGGAACATGGATGATTCTCGCCATTGTCGAAAGGGCTCGCCTACTGAATCTGCCTTACGTATATCTCGGGTACTTCGTGAAAGATTGCCGTTCGATGAAGTACAAAGCCAAATTTTTGCCACACGAAATTCGCGGAAAAGACGGAGTGTGGCGCGAGGTTGACTCGATCGAACCAGAAAGCGACGAGCCCTGAACTCTTTGCAACAAAGAGCAAGCGTTAACTCATTTAAACCGAAATTCCCGGAAAGCCCATCGATATAGCCTTAAAAGGTTATACTTACCGGCGCCTATATGAGTAAACACGGTTGTGAGAACAACTCCCGACACGAATAGTAAAGCCTTGGTCGTTCTGTCCGGCGGACAGGACAGCACCACGTGCCTATTTTGGGCAAAGAGCCATTTCGCGGAAGTTCGCGCCATCACGTTCTCATATGGGCAACGACACGCAATCGAGCTCGATAGCGCCAGAGAAATAGCAGAGCTTGTCGGCGTAGAACAAGACCTGGTCGAGCTTGGCGCCGTCTTTGCCAAACTCAGCTCTCTAACCGATTCTGAGCAATCGATTCCAAAAGGCACATCTGATGCGTCGCACGCCCCGTCAGTCAAGTCGTCGGCGACAGCATCAAATCCATTGCCTAGCACATTCGTGCCGGGACGGAATATTCTGTTCCTGTCACTGGCTGCCAGTCGGGCATATGTGCACAATTGCGACACCATTGTGATTGGCGTATCCCAAGAAGACTTTGCTGGTTACCCTGATTGCAGAGAAGGTTTCATATCGAGCATGGAAACAGCGATCTCCAATGGGCTCGATCGGCAAATCAAAATTGCCGCGCCCTTGATGCATTTAAGCAAGAAGGAAACAGTAGAGCTAGCCATGACTTTCCCGGGCTGCCTGGAAGCACTCTCCTTGAGCACCACTTGCTATAACGGCGCAATTCCACCATGTCAGGAATGTAACGCCTGTGTCCTCAGAGCAAAAGGATTTGCCCAAGCAGGCATCGCAGATCCGCTTGTGGTGAGAACTTCAGCAGCCGGAGCGTCGTCGTATGCTCGGTAATAATCCAATCAGACAGCAAGAACTAAACGATGGCGAGACCTTATGGGTCCAAGAAATATTTCATTCGCTCCAGGGTGAAGGACCATTCGCGGGCAAACCATCAGTGTTCATTCGCCTGGCGGGTTGCAACTTACGCTGCTTCTGGTGCGACACCGATTTTGAATCATCAGACTGGCATCCATCGACCAGCGATGTTGTGGAGCAAACCGCTGTCCTTGCCGGTGATACCACTAAGTTGGCAGTGATAACAGGTGGAGAACCATTTCGGCAAAACATAGTTCCACTTGTTGAACGCCTCATCGATAGAGGTTTCGACGTTCAAATAGAAACCAATGGAACACTCTGGGTCGAATTGCCTGACAGCAAGAAATTGCACATCGTCGTCAGCCCGAAAACATCGCAAATAAATGAACAGTTGAGAACCCGCGCCACAGCTTTTAAATACGTCGTTTCCGCAAACAACGTCGATCCGGTCGATGGACTTCCGGTGATGTCAACCCAAATCGCTGGAAAAATTTCCAAGATTGCAAAGCCGACCGATGGTGTTCCTATCTATGTAATGCCGCTAGACGAGCAGGACGAGACTAAAAATAGAAACAACATATTGGCGTGTAGCAATATCGCCCAGAAATACGGACATACATTGACTCTCCAGTTACACAAAATAGTCGGCGTTAGGTAAACGCTTAAATCCACTCACCATAAGGATTCCTGCCATGCACGACCTGAAGCACCTCGGTAACAAAAGCGACATACGTTATGACAATCCGGATGCGTCGACGCTAGAGGCAGTGCCGAATCCTTTCTTCGGTAAAACATCAAATCCAAACGGAGTGACAGGAACTGTCGCAATCACGGCTTCTGAATTCACCAGCCTCTGTCCAATCACTGGACAACCAGATTTTGCCACCATCGAAATCGAATATATTCCACGTGAGCTTCTAGTCGAAAGCAAATCGTTAAAACTATATTTCGGTCAATTCCGCCAACACGGCGGATTTCATGAAGCCTGTATCAATCAAATCGCTAATCACCTGGTGGATCTACTCGACCCGGAATACTTGACCGTAATCGGAAAATTCACACCACGCGGTGGCATCATGATTCATCCGAAGGCAGAATACCGGCGAAGTTCCACCAAATAGATCCAGTTTCGCTAATAAACAATCTCTTCATCCGTGGTTTTTGCAGAACGGCTCATAGAAATTCCTTTACGGAAGAGCCAGGGAGCGACCGCGTCATCACTGGACCACAAGCCTTTCTTGCGAGCCTTTGCTAACAATTCACGAAAGGCGAATTGAAAATCCTTTTGCGCATAGGCTCGAAACCACCAGGCATAGCCTTCGGAAACAAGGGCGTAATTCAGATTGGTTCCAGTGGTAATGGCCCGATCATTGAAGGTGAGGT
>CAZRMH010000549.1:0-4794 GCA_964600935.1 uncultured Candidatus Obscuribacterales bacterium | reverse complement strand
CCCAAAGCACCACCTGTGGCACCAAGGCTATGTTCTAATAAACCGGCATGATTGACGGACACGCCTTGGTTTTTCCAACCATGGCTGAATGTGCCTCGACGAAACCGGCGCCGAATTCTTCAGCCGGCAATAACACCCGCTCCTGCTCATGCGCTGCAGCGGTCGGATCGGACCAGGCGTCATAAGGATATTGGTCCGGCTTGAGCTTGCGATACCAAACTTCAACGCCGGCCGGTCTCCAAACAATCACCACCGGTAGTGGCTGACCTTCGTCATAACGCTGTTTGAAATTCGAAAGAACAGACTTCTGCATCTTCACAGTTAGCCCGCCCGGAAACACTTTGACTTCATGATTGACCAGATGATCGAGAACATCCGGCGTTGCCGGACTGACTGCGACCAGTACGTCTTCACCCTGCTTGCACCATGGCAATTTTTGCAGGTATTCCATTAGAGCTTCCGTTGATACCGCTGTGCCTTCAGTTTCTGACATTTTCTTGCACTCTTTAGCTATTGACGAGGCGACCGAATAACAAGAGTTTACCCTTCCTTCACCTCAGCTTCCTTAAATACAAGCCGGACGGGGCAAACAGGCGTTCTTCCGTTGGCATACATATGTTATGCAGACACTCGTCGATCACAGTCTGCATCGTCTAAATACCTACAAGATGCTGATGTTTAGTGCATTGCCAAAATTTCAGTAATTCGCAGCGCAAACGATATTAGTCTGATAAAGACAACCAATAGGCATTTTCCGTTTATAAGGTTTATATTCGTGCCCTCGTGGAACATTTAATGGTGATCAAGAGTGGTGTTAGGCACATTCGTGACCACTTTCGACTAGCGGAGGGCTTCTCAATTCGGCCCGGTTCATACAGTAAGGGAAGGATTGGATGGCCAGAAAAGCTAAAGTTTGCTCGCTTTGTCAAAAGGAGTACAAGGGCGCGACGTGCCCGAGCTGTACAGAGACAGGAGTAGACGTAAAAAAAGTACTGGAGTCGGAAAAAGCGCAAATGGAAAAAAACGAAGCAGCCTCTGTTCCAACCGCATTTTTAGTGGATCTTGTATCTAACCGCAAGATTCCGATAACGACGCCGCGGTGCCGCGTCGGACGTGACGATCTCAACGATATCGTGATCAGCGGCGACCAATCGATCTCAAGATTTCATTTCATCATCACTTACGAAAACGGTCAGTATCAAACCCAAGATGCAAAGAGTCGACACGGTACATTTTTAAACGGAAACCAGATTGGTGGCCCAGAGCCAATCAACGATGGCGACGTTTTAAAAATCGGTGTTTCACTGTTTTGGTTTGTAATTGAATCGCAAGCCGGTGCGGAGAAAGACGAGCCATTGCCGCCTGTCGACGTAGAGAAAGCAGCAAGCGGCGAAGAACTTTCCTTGAAAAAGGGCGGCGATGCCGCCTATGCCGGCGAGCTGCCACTCTCTGCGACCCAAGAAATCAGCATCATTTCGCCTGAACAATTGGCGCAGTATAGTCTGACCAAACAAGCTGAGGACAACGAGTTTGAAGCAAAAGAACAGGTCGAGCCGATAGTCGCCGAAAGCGAGAAAGCAACGAGCAAGGCTGATGAAGACTCGAAAGCAGAGAAAGAAGACACTGCAAAAACCGACGACGACGCGAAGAGTGCCGAATCGAAAGAGCCTGAATCAGAGAGTCCTAAGAGCGATTCAAAAGATGACGAGTCGAAGGATGACGACGATAAAAAAGCGGCAGAATCCGGAACGGATAGCGCCAAAACCAGCGAAGCTGATGAACCGCCAACCTCCAAAGATTCTGAAAGCGATAGTGAGAAGGACTCTAAATCCGATTCAAAAGAAGAGGAAAAGTCTGCCGAGCCGACCAGCAGTTCTGAAAGCGATGGCGAGTCAAAAGACTCGAAGAACAATGAAATCGAGCTTGCCGTAAAAGAGCTGCTTGAACCGTTGCAAGATGAGATTGCAGCCTCGCGCGAAATGATTCGTGACGCACTGAAGAAGGGCGAGATGTCGTTCGATACTGACACTCCGAAGGCTGAAGAAGAGAAAAGCGAACCCGAAAAATCAAGTTCTGACGAAGAGAAACCCGAGTCACCCAAAGAAGACGAGCCCAAGGAGCCCGAATCCAAAGAGTCTTCCACGGATGACGAGGAAAAGGAAAAGGATACGGATAAGGTTGAGGACAAGGAAGAAACTTCTTCTCAGTCGGACGGTGACAGAGCTGACGAGAAATCAGAACCTGAAACCTCATCGGATAAGGATGAAGAGCAGCCTGAATCTAGCGCTAAGAATGATAAAGCTGAGGATGTAAAGGCGGAAGAAGCCGAGACATTAGAGAGAATTGCTGAAATAATTGATGATTCGACAGCCAAGTCAGACTTGGCTGACAAAAGTGACGAACAAAGTCCAGGCGTCTCAGCTCACAGCATTGAGACGAAATTGGCATCAGACCATGATAAAGCGACCAACGGTTTTAGCGAGGACATAGAAACAATTATGGGTCCAACAACAGTGCCGGATTGGTGCAAACGATATTTTTCGGACGAATTAAAGCACCTCAACAAAGAGCTTGACTCGCTTAACGACCAGATTAAGCAGTACCAGGAAAAGATCCGAAAGATCGAGAACCAAGCCGCTCAGACAAAGGGTTTGCGCAACACGCTGCTGACAGCAGACGGCGACGATTTGATTGAAGCTTGCAAGCAGGTTCTCGGACTGGCTGGTTGGAAAGTCACTCAATCAGAGGAAGACAAACACGAATTTCTACTCGAACATGATGATGAGAAAGTGGCAATTGCCCGGGTCATCTCCATCAAAGGTGCTGCAGAGCGCAGTCACTTGGGACAACTCTCGATTGCACAAACGCGCTTCTGGTGCGAGAAAGGCATCGAACCGAAAGGTGTTCTGATCGTTGGTCGGGTTAGTGATAAGTCGCCAAAAGAACGCGGCGATGATACCAACGCTGAAGTCAACGAATACGCAAACATGAAGAATGTCTGCCTGATGAACACCCTGCAACTACTTGCACTTTATCGCGACATTGCATTGAAAGATGGCAAGTCGTCCGAGATGCGTAGCTCGATTCATGAAAGCAAGGGCTGGTTGAAGGGATTCGATATCGAACCCGGCGATGAAAGCGGCGATGACGACGATAAAGAAGGTTCCAAAAGCAAATCGTTGAGTTCATTGCTCTCAGCATAAACGACAACAATTGATCTGTAATGGCATGCTACCACCTGTGGTGAGCATGCCATTTCTTTCTGATTCAGATCAAACTATCATCATCTGCGAATCCTGTTGAGTGCGTGAGCGAAGTACTTCTTGGGAAAGTTACCATGGGCATCTGCAGTATTCTGGAAAACAATCGGAAGCCCACTCACGTCTTGAACTCGGCTCGTCCGTCCACGACCCGGTGCGCCAATGCTATCAAGCAGTTGAAGATCGCGATGCGGGTTAATCGACGGATTGTTGACCATTCGGGCGATTCTTGCGGCTTGTGAACGGCTGTAAGAATCGGTTCCTCCGGCATATAAGTTGTAGAATGCAGCATCACCGCTCGCGAACTTTCCATTTCGGAGGTTATGAGCGATCCAGCTATCGACTGCCGGTTGCCTGCCACTGTAATTGGTGTCGAGCATGGTGACCGCTTTTACACGATCGTAGAGCGGAGTACCACGAAGTGCGCTCAATTCCCGTTCGAGCGGTACGCCACCGGCTGAATGCGAAATAATGTTAATACTCCCGACGTTGGATAAATCAGTGCCTTGATGCCTCAAAGCGCTGCGAAACATCGGCAAAAAATTCTTAGCGAAGCGCTGTGATTCGACGCTGGTTTCTGCTCCTTCATCGATCTGCCAGGCAGGTATTATTAGCAGACTGTTCTCGGGCGCTGCGGCCATTTGTCGCCGCAAATTAGCATTTTGGAAAGCACTACTGGCGGTGTCCCTCCAGCCATGGTTATAAATTATGACGTTGACGGGTTTGGATGGGTCAAAGCCAGCCGGAGCGTATATCTTCGCATCGGGAATATCTTTATTTCTTTCAAATTTCGCCAAATTATACTCACGAGCTGGAGATAGTTCAGCCGGTCGATCAATCCTCGGTTTAAACGGATTATCGCGCACCGCCGGCGGTTGCTCAAAAGGCTCTCGTCGACGCTCTCCGGGCAGCGGTTGTCGACTATCCGGTCTCAAATCGCTCTTCGGATTTTGCTTGTTTTCAGATCCCCCAAGACTCTTCAAAAGCTCGCTCATTGGGAGGGTTTCCCAAATAGGCTTCGACGGGGTTTCCGCTTGACGCGGTGCATCCGGTGGTGATGGACTTTTCGATTTAAGTGGGTCTAAGGTCGGCTTTTCCACTGGTTTCGAGCCGTCCGAACCTGAACCAGATGAGCCCGACGGTTTCACCGCCCGCTCTGACGCGGCTTTCGATAATGGGGTCGTCCTGGTATCGCCAGTAGAACCAGAATATTTCGGTGAGTATGGTGAATCGAGAAGCAAAAAGTCAGGCTCCGTTTTCCGCAGACTCGGAGTTCTGATACCAGACTCCAGCCGAAAAGATTGATGGCTCGAGGGGAACTCTGACTTGCCTGCTTCGGCAGACTTTTGCGGTTGATCCAAACCTGGCATACACACAATCCTCTTTCGCCCGAAACGCGAGAGCCCTCGGATGCACGACGCTGAAGCGACAACACAAAGAGGTCCGCGAATGCGGAAAAACAGATTTTAGTAAAATACGACAGCCACTACTATAGAAGCGCTTTTGAACGCGGAGAGGGAGGCCAGAGTGGCAT
>CAZRMH010000548.1:0-4804 GCA_964600935.1 uncultured Candidatus Obscuribacterales bacterium | reverse complement strand
GTGTGCTGCAGGCGGGTGAAACCTACTAAGAGGAAATTTCCTTCAGCGCTCGGATCTGGTTTTGCGCGTTCTTTGAGCCAAACGAAAGTTGGAATCGAAAATAGCGCAAACATTCCTGCGCAGATTAGCATCGTTTGCGGCACGTAGACGGTGGCCACAGCTCCGGTGGTTTTCATATATTCAATGAACGCGAATGATAGACCGAGCGCTATCAAACTTCCGACGTATCCAGCAGCCCAGCCGATTGCCGAAATCCGGCCCATCTTTTCTTGCGTTGCCAGCTCCGGTAAGAATGAGGCAATCAGATCCTCGCCAGTGCCGAAAAATGTATTGGCAAGATATAGCGCGATCATTGCCAGACCTGCTTGCCCGGGCGCTATGAAGCCGAGCGTCGCCGTGCAGACGATGCAACAAGCTGTCGAGACTAGAAGCAATCTCTTCTTTGCTGCTTTGGCATCCGCTATCGTTCCGACGATTGGGGCTGTTGCAACGATCGTGAGGGCGGAAAGGCAGATCACAATAGTGAGAAGAACTGTCCCGGAAATGCCGAACATCGCCTTGGTCGATTCCGGTGTGCAAATCGTGCTGACGAAGTAGGCGTTGTAGATGGCCGTGGCGACGACGGTTCCATAGGTCGCGTTGGCAATGTCATACGAGGCCCACGCGAGAATCTCGCCCTTGCCAGCAGGACTCGGTCCTGCAGCTGGGGCAGCATCCGATGCAGTGCTGCGGTCTCCCTGGTTTGACAAAGACGCTCCTTCGATTATCGAAACGTTGACGATACTCTCAGTCTGACCCGACTGAGCTTTCGTGTTGAGGTCTGGAGAGAGAGGCATGGGGGAGAGAACCCTTGTCTTTGGTACTTTGCTCTATGTCCTCTATTTTTGCTGGTTTGTTCCTCGAAAACTCTACTTTCTACTTAAAATTTTTCCCCAGCATCCTTCTAAGACCGGCTGCTGCCCTCGGTAACTCTCGATGAAATCTTTCAGATATCAGTACACCCTATCGCATATATCATTTGCGGCTTAGATGTAGAAGCGCTGTCGCGCGGCAGTTTTTCGAGCCTGCCAGTGGTCGACGCAAACTGTCGGTTGTTGATTCCAAGTCACGGCGTAGGGACTTGAACTAATCTTCGCCCTGAATCGGATTGCGCTCGACCATGGTCAGGGAAATTCCGCGACTGGCTAGTTCGGCGAGGAACAGCTTGATTGGAACCGCCAGTTCTTGTTTGAGGACACCACGCTCAGCGATGTCCTGGCGGGCAATCATTTGCGCGATTATCGAAGCAGGGAACGCCGTCATTTTTGACATGGCACTCAAACCGTTGGCCGCGTCACCATAATCTATGCAATCCCAAACTACTTGAATTGGTTTCCGCTCTTTGACACCAGTGACGGTGACTCGCAGGAGAACCACATCCGGCTGATCTTTAGTCAATTTTTCGCTCAGTTGTTGCTTGAGCAATTCTCTTGGAATCAACTCCACCCCGGATGACAGCTTGAGCGGTGAAGAACTCATCAGACCTAAATCTCTGAGAACTCTAACCTGTTCGCAATGACCCGGGTAGCGAAGTGTTTTGTAGTCGAGGTGTTGAACTTTGTCTTTGTAGGTCTCAGTCAGCGTACCTACACCACCGGATGTGTTGAATGCTTCCAGTGTGCCGATTGGTTTCGGAAATTCGAGTTGTTCCAGATCGCTGAGGGCTGGCACGCTATATGATTTGCCATCACGGATGATGGCACAATCGCCAACATATTCGTTTAACAATCCATCTACTGAAAAAACTTGCGAATAATTCATGAACAGACCATCGGGCTCAACTGGAAGACCACCGACGCGAATGCGGATTTCATAGATTTCGTCGAGTGAATCTGCCGCGCAGTGTGCCAGAATTGCCGCCATCCCCGGTGCGAGACCGAGGTTAGGAATGATGGTCACGCCCTGATCGCGGGCTACTTCATCCAGCAGAAACTGTTTTTTGACAGTGGCTTCGTCACCGCCCAAATCGCAAAAATGAGATTTAGCTTGCAGAGCGATTTTCGCCAGATCGTAATTGTGATTGTAGGTCACGCAACTAATCGTCACGTCGGCGCTGTCCATCAGTTCGGCGACATACTCTTCGTTTTCGACGTCGAGTTCGACCGGCACAATTTTCTCGTCGGTAAACCGCTCCGTGACAATCTCGACTCGTTTGACGTCGCGATCGGCAACGATTACTTTTTCGACACGCGGACTACGAATCAAATCGTGCGCTACCGCATAGCCAACGCGACCCGCGCCGAGAACCAGAAATTTCACGTTAGACCCCCAGTTTAACCCTTGTGTTTTCGTTCAGAAACATCGCAAAATCATAGCACCATCGACGATGTCAATATGTGGATCTTCTCTTGCCTCCATCAATCGCAATTGTGGATCCTGTTATATAAGATGCTCTTGTTGAGCAAAGAAAGGCTGCCATCGCGGCGAATTCTTCTGCGTCGCCCATTCTTCCCATTGGAATAGCGCTCAGGTATTGCTTCATATACTCGTCTTTGCTCTGTCCTGTCTTTGCAATTCGAGCGTCCATGAGCTCTTCTAGTCTCTCCGTGGCGATTGCCCCGGGCGCCAGGCAATTGACGGTCACATTGTGAGGCGCCAATTCGTCCGATAACGTCTTCAGCATAGCGGTAACCGCCGATCTCATCGAATTGGAAATCGAGAGATTGGCAATCGGCTCCATCACGCTAAGCGACGTGACGCAGATCACTCTTCCCCATTTGTTTTCTTTCATCTTGGGCAGGAAACCAAGATTGAGATGAACGATCATTTGAAACAACTGATTGAAACCTTTTTCCCACTCATCAACCGTAGTGCTCAACGCACTGGAAGGCTTTGGTCCACCGGTATTGAGAACCAGGATATCGACGCCCTGGAGCTGTTCTTCGACAGTCTTTATGAGGGATTCTCGCTCCGCCGGGACACTCAGGTCGCAGGTTTTATGGTGTACTTTGGCCCCAGTTTCTTTGCCAATATACTCTGCAGTCTCCTCAAGCAAATCGGCTTGGCGAGCGCAAAGAAACGGCTCGACGCCTTCGCGCGCCAACTCCAGGGCGATTGCCCGACCAATACCCTTAGACGCGCCACAAACAAGCGCCTTCTTGCCCTTAATTCCTAAATCCATCCTGACATCTCCGTTGCGATGTCTTGATATATTACATATGAGCGCCGCTAATTCTATTAACGATGAACGCTGAGTGAAGACTGGTGAATAGTTTCTACGAATCCCATCGATTAGATTACCGAGAGTGGAAACAGAATGACTGGTGGCAATGAGCCAAACGCACCATCACCGCCTGATTTTGATGAAGGCGAAACCTCCGCGTCCGGCAGTGCTGCTGCTGCTGCTGCGAAACCGCTGACGGTGACCGATAGCTTCACTCCTTTGATCGATGTTAATGCCTTCTCTTCGTCGCGCGAATTTCCGACGGTTGAAACGTTTGCCGTTGAAACATCTGCCACTGCCGGGAGTGAATCATTTCGAGTTGAAACTTGGTCGGTCGAAGCTTCTTTTGGCAAGTCGCCTGAGGAGTCGTCGTTTGAGCGCGGCTCAGGGGATGAGAGTTCGTTCGCTGGGCCATCTACCGACGAAGTTTCGTTTGGTGGAGCTCCGTATGATGAAACTGCACCGGGTCAAATCATAATGAGCGAAGCTTCTTTGAGTGCGGCCTCTTCTGAAGTATCAGCTCCTAGTGAAAGCGTTTCAGGTAACGCCGGCAGAGTCGGCGAAGGCGTTATGTCAATGCCGATTTTGCCTCCGGATACTGCTCTTCGATCGAATCCTACACCGGCAAAGGACGACGCCTCCGGGGGCGGTGCCCATCAAAAAAAGTATGATTCCAAATCTGTGCCGCAGTTCGACGGTCGTACCATTGTTTCAAACCAGGGCCGCATCGCCTTTCTCATGATGCCGAATAAGTTTGTTTTAGCCAATCACAGCGAAACCGAGTTTTACAGTGTTCACGAATATCAAGTTTTAAATTATCCCAGTATGAAGATTGGTCATTGGCAGTGGTCGCGTCCGGCTTCGCAATTTTCGGATGAAGTAGCCGCCGGGTTCAAGGCAACACTTCAATTAGAGCCGCATGTATTGACGGCTGAAGAGATGGAAGTGCTGGAAGATGTGATACCACTGGAGGTGTTCGGTTACAATGGTGCGTTCGATTTGATTGCGCTGCGAACCGAAGAGTACAGTGGCAAAAACGTTTTAGTTCTCGAAGTCAAATGGTGGGATGTCGACCGAAAAGCCTATGGAATGTTCTTTCCCACTGACGAGACTTACAAGTTTCTAGAATCCGTTCACTTCGAGGGGACAGAAGGCGACTATAGAAGAACCTTCTTGTCGGCTAAAGCATCGTTCATGAGGATGAGGTGGAGGACTTAGCGCTGGTTTACTTTGAAAACTTGTACGAAATCGTCTTGGCTTCTGAGAAAAATTCCAAGCTGTAACGTCCGCCTTCGCGTCCGATCCCTGAAGATTTTTGTCCGCCGAAAGGCGTTCTCAAATCGCGGGCGAACCAGCAGTTGACCCAGACCAAGCCGGACCTGATGCTGGATGCAACGTGATGGCAGCGGTTGACGTTTTCGCTCCAAACAGAAGTCGACAATCCATATGGTGTATTGTTCGCCATGTCAATCGCTTGCTCTTCCGTTTCGAACTGCACCACTGGTAGTACTGGTCCGAAAATCTCTTCTCTGAGCAGTTTTGAATCCATGGTTAAACCTTCAAATACTGCAGGTGAAAGGAAAAATCCGTCTCCCAGGTTGC
>CAZRMH010000547.1:0-4808 GCA_964600935.1 uncultured Candidatus Obscuribacterales bacterium | reverse complement strand
CCGGAGGAAGCAGCGCGAATGTTGCACCGGAACCAGGCGAGACACTATCGATGGTGCCTGAAAACAAATGATTCGGATATGAATCGATTTTGATTTCTACTGATTGATGTGGGCGCATCCGCTCCAGTTGGGTTTCTTTGAAGTTGGCGACGACCCACAGATCGTCGGCAACAATAGTCATCAATTGTTGTCCGGGCTGGACTCTCTGTCCAGGTTCAACGGTTTTTCTACCGACTCGTCCATCAACAGGAGCGATGATTTTTGTATACGACAATTGCAATTCTGCATCATGGAGCTGGGCTTCAGCCTGATGAATAGACGATTTTGCAACATTGAACTGTTTTTCGCTCACTGCTGTTTGGACGTGAGTAGCGTTGGCTTGTTGGACAAGACCTCGGGATTGATTGACCCGTGCCTTAGCCATTGTCACTGCGTGGCTGGCTTGAACGAGTTTGGCTTTGATTTGCTTCAACATCTCGCTCGAGGCTTCCCGTGAGCTTTTCGCTACTTCGTAATCGCGAATGGCATTGTCGCGTTGTTGGTACGAAACGGCGCCTTCGGCTGCGAGTTTGACGAAACGTTTGCCATCATTCTTTGCTCGTATTTCTTCAGCTTCTTTAGCACGCAAATCGGCTTCAGCCTGAGGCACGGCCGCTTGAGCCTCTTGCAGAGCGGCTTCGGCTCTGCCTTCAGCCGCTAAGGCATCGGCCACTCCAGCTTCTGCTTCGGTGCTTTTACCGGACGCCGTAGTCGATGACAAAACGATCGAAGTCTTGGCTGCATCAGCCTGGTTGTTGGACAAATCCAGCGCGGCTCTGGCTTGTTCTACGCGTATTTCGTAATCGCGAGGATCAAGAATAGCAAGCACCTGACCTTTTTTGACGTGTTCGTTGTCGTCGACCAGGACATTTTCGATGGTGCCGTTGATTCTCGTGCTGATCTGGTGCTGGTGCCCGACAGTGTAGGCGTCTTCAGTCTCCTGGTGGGAGGTGAAGTGGTTGAATGCGTGATAGCCCGAAACACCGCCGAATCCGAGTAATCCGGTGATAACTCCAGCGATTAGGACCTTCTTGAGCCTGGAAGACTTCTTCTCCTGACCGTTGGCGTTGGACGAATCTCTGGATTCCAGCCAATCAGCAGGTTTAGACGCCTCTGTCGGCGTATCAGCGGCGCTGCCAGAACTGTTTGTTTGAGCGTCAGTTGTGCGCTCAACCTGGTGTAGCACAGCGCCTCCATTAGCCATTGGACCAAGATTTGGGACTGTGATTGCTGGTTCCGACGCCGGAATTGCCGCAATATTGGCGTTTCCAGTGGTAATCGCAACTGAAAATGAAACGACAGGCTGGCTGAGCGAGCTGCTGCCAGCGTCGATGGGGTTGAGAGTGTTTTGTCCGTACATATTATGCCTTCTTCGGATAACTAACTATCCAGTTAGTTAATATCATAGTCCTGATTGGGATACTTGTCAAATTGGCGCGCCTGATTGTATAGATAAGGTTATGGACGTTCCATTCCTGTCTTTCGCCTCTGGTAAACTAAATAGTTAGTGAGGTAGATATGAGCAATTCACCAACGACCAGAAAAAAGGGAAAAGAAGCGACTTCGTCGCGTGACGCTGAGCTGACCAGGGCGCGCATTCTTGATGCTGCTGAAGAAGAGTTCGCCAAAGCCGGCCTTCTGGGCGCCAGAACGGAAGCCATCGCCGCCAATACGAAGGTGACAAAGGCGATGATCTACTACTACTTCGAAGACAAAGAGAAGCTCTATCAGTCGGTTCTGGAGAGGGCTTTCGCGCGGCGCGTCAGCGCTGTCCAAAAACTCGATTTAATCGGCACCTCACCGGAGCAGGCTCTCCGCCTGATGGTTGAGAGCTTTTTGAACGAAGTCAGTCAGCATCCGAATCTTTCAGCAATCCTTTTCTATGAGGCGATGCAAAACAAAGGGCGCTTCTATAAAGATATTGCGATTGCCACTCTTTACGAACCTTTAGAGGCAATCATTGCGCGTGGCATTACCGCAGGCGCTTTTAGAGAGGTGGACCCACGCCATGCATCGGTAAACATCATGGGTGCCTGCGTCTTCTACTTCTGTGCTCGTGAAAACGTAAAACACCTCTGGGAGACAGGTACTGACTTGATGAGCCCTGAGATGGTTAAGACGCATGTTTCCGAAGCCGTCGATTTTGTTCTTGCCGGTTTACGAAAGTAGTATCCCTCTATGAAGCAGTCGGCAGGAACACTTTTATATAAAGAGGTGAATGGCACCATTCATGTTTTGCTTGTCCACCCTTCGGGCAACTACAACAAGCGCTCACCATGGGGTATTCCTAAAGGACTTCCTGATGAGGGTGAGGATTTGGAAGCCGCCGCTCGCCGAGAAACGCTGGAAGAGGTCGGTATCACCTGCGGTGACCTGGACGACCTGGGTTATATCGATTATACGAAGAGTCGAAAAAGAATTTTTTGTTTTGCTGGAAAAATGCCAGCAGATCAAGAGCCGCGGTGCGCCTCTTGGGAAATCGATAAAGCAGAATTTTTTTCAATGGAAGATGCGGCGAAAATCATTCATGCCGATCAGGGAAAATTCCTGGAACGCCTCGAAAAATTTCTAAGCGATCTATAGATCTGGTAGATGAGACATGGCAACAGTTTGTTCTAAACCGCCTATCTTGTCGGCTATCATTATGAAGTCCGCAGTTTTATATCCAGTTAACCGGGTCTTCTGATGATGACATCCGATGAAAAATCTACGAAGTCACCAGTGAGATCGGCGCTGCCCGAGTCATTCTGTCGTTGGTTCGATGATGAGACAGGCATATTGATCGAACAGTTCAGCGAAGCGGAATTTGAAACCGATGTTCTCGTTTTTGACAAACACGCTCTCTTCTTTTCGTTCACCGGTGTTGTCGATCTCTGGCTTGAAGCGACTGGGAATAAGCATCTGCTGCCAGGTCAGGGCGTTTTTCACGCGGCTCAATCGCAGCATAAGATTAAGACATTGAAACCGACATCATTCATCAGAATATTTTTTCCGACAAAATACATCGATACTTTTACGGGCTCAGAAAATTTTGGTTCATGGCAGTCACACGTTATTGACGGTGACTCATACTTGATGGATGTGATGGAGCTCCTGGACAAAGAGTTCGGCGAACAAGATCATCATAGCGAGGAAGTTTTTGAACTGCTCAGTCGGTATATCGCCGTTCATTTAGTTCGAAGTTATTCAACGATAAAGTTCCATAATCCACATACTGCAGGGCGCCCGGAGATCTGCCAGATAATGTGTGCGCTGGAATACATTGAGTGTAATCTGGCTGAGAACACTCCGATTGCGGATGTAATGAATCAAACCCAATTGTCTAAACACCGCTTTCTCCGGACGTTCAAGGAGATCACAGGACAGTCGCCGCAACAATATATAATTCGCAGACGCCTCGAGATCGCTCGACATCTTCTTCGTCGAGCTGATTTGAGTCTTGACGAAATTGCGCGAAGGTCAGGATTTGCCGATCAAAGTCATTTCTCGAAAGCTTACCGAAAGCAATTCGGGCAGACTCCCGCTCTTCATCGACGCGCCTAAAAATACAACTTTCGTGTTTTTTGACAAAACAGTTTAGTACATTGGTTTTGTGTCCCAGAGCAAAACGAAATATTGAATTTGAAACACATATGGAACGAGTGCGATCGTTGAAAGCTCGAGATCCGCTTCAATCGCTGGATGGGTAATGAATGCGATTGCTTTGTATTTTAAGGAGACAATTATGAATATTCGACTCTCAACAGAAAGAGGAACCAGTAAAACAAGCTGGTTAGACAGCAAACATAGTTTTTCATTCGGCGATTATTACGATCCGAAAAACACCCACTTCGGCGCACTGAGAGTTATAAACGACGACGTGGTCAAGCCGGGCACCGGCTTTGGGCAGCACTCGCACAGTGATATGGAAATCATCACTTATGTCATCGCTGGCGAACTCGAACATAAAGACAGCATGGGCAATGGTTCTGTGATCAGACCGGGCTCGGTTCAGCGCATGAGTGCCGGCACGGGCGTAGTGCACAGTGAATGGAATCACTCGAAAGTAAATCCTGTGCACTTTTTGCAAATCTGGGTTTTTCCAAATAAGAAAGGACTGCAACCTGGTTACGAGGAAAAACATCACACTGAAGAAGCTGATGGAAACTGGCGTATACTCGCCTCTGATAGACCATCTCCGACAGGCGTAACATTGAATCAAGATTTAGTTCTAAGTCATGCGCATCTTTTAGCGTCGCAAAAATTGTCGCAAACGATCGAACCTGGAAGAATGGCTTGGCTTCATGTAATTTCAGGGACCTGCGAAATGAATGGCGTACGACTTTCTGCAGGCGATGGTGTCGCAATTAAAGATCCTGGATTTTACGAGTTCTCTGCTGTATCGGGAGACGGCGATAGCCGAATACTTTGGTTCGATTTGGAACAGGCATAAAGCATGCTTTTGGAAGAGAGAAGGAACGCGAAGTAAGGGCAGCAGAAAAACAGAAGCGAGGAAAATTAAACCGGAAACGAAGAGCAGAAGAATCAAGTAAGAAACCTAAACACGAAAACATATGCCAAACGCAATTACCGAAGGAGAAAAAAGTGAGCACCTACAAACGCCTATCAAAAGACGATGCCGCCGTGTTATTGGTCGATCACCAATCAGGATTAATTTCTTTGGTACAAGATTTCACACCGGATGAATTCAAGAATAACGTTCTTGCCCTTGCTGAGCTGAGCGTCTTCTTCAACCTACCGACGATTTTGACGACCAGTTTTGAGCAGGG
>CAZRMH010000546.1:0-4815 GCA_964600935.1 uncultured Candidatus Obscuribacterales bacterium | reverse complement strand
GTTACCCAACCGGATATTCAAACCGAAGAAAAAAGACGAAGTCGCACCGGACCTATACTGGCGGCTGTAGTCGTGATCGCGGCTCTGGGCGCGAGTTTCGCGTATTTTCAAATGAAACCGTCCGCGGAAAAAAAGCAACAGAAGAAACCAGTGGCTCCCATCACTGTCGCTACCGCTTCTCTTGCAAATATTCCGGTTGATCTTAAAAGTATTGGCGCGGTGACGCCGATGAATGCTGTGTCCGTGAAATCAAGAGTCGGCGGCAGAATCGTCAAGATCAGTTTTTCGGAAGGTCAGTTTGTTAAAAAGAAGGATCTGCTTTTCACGGTAGACCCTCGTCCTTTGAAGGCTGAGTACTCTATTCGTCAGTCTGACGTTTTAAAGCAAGAGGCGGTGATCGCTCAATCCAAAGCGGCCATCGATAAAGACAGGGCGGTGCTGGAGCAGGTCAGAGCTACTCTTAAAAAAGATATGGCTCTGGCCAATCTCGCCGAAGTCAATGCCGTTCGATTTGGTGCTCTAGCGAGAGAGGGCGCGGTGTCAGAAGTGGAAGCGGAGCGTCGCGAAACCGATCGACAGTCGACAGCTGCGACTATTCTTGCCGACAAGGCGAATATCGATAACGCCAAAGCGCAGATTGTGGCGGACCAGGCAAATTTGCGCAACGCCATCGCTCAGCTTGCTTCGACTAAGGCGTCGCTTGAAAATGCTCGTGTTCAGCTCAATTACACAACGGTCAACTCACCGATTTCCGGTCGTACCGGTAAGATTTTGGTGTTACAAGGAAACAACGTGCGTGCTGACGAAGACGTTCTTGTGACTATAAATCAGATTGCTCCGATTTATGTCGAGTTTTCCGTTCCAGCCGAACAGTTTCAGCAAGTGCAAAAGTATGTCAACCAGGACTTGTACGCAGAGGTTGACGTCAACGGCGATGATGTAGTTAGAAAAGGGAAAGTCACGTTTATCGATAATACCGTCGATAGTACCACCGGTACGGTGAAGATGAAAGCTGTTTTCGATAATGCTGATTCAACGCTCTGGCCAGGCAAATACGTGGATGTCAATCTCACCCTTACCGTGATGAGAAACGTGGTCACTGTGCCGACTCAAGCCGTACAGATGGGTCAACGTGGACAGTTTGTCTGGGTCGTGAAAAACGGTCAAACGGCTCATATGCAAATTGTAAAAATTGGACCCGCTGTCAACGGGCTCACTGCAATTACCAGTGGTATCGAGGCTGGTGACGTGGTCGTAACTGACGGACAGATTCAGTTGGCAGAGGGCGGTAAAGTTCAGATTGCCGGCCACTCGAAGATTCAGACTGATAGCGCAGAAGGTCGTGCGGCGATTGCAGCGCATTCGAAAAAGCGGTCATCCATTACTCAAATTGCCGAAGACGGGAAGGAACAAAACGCTGGCGGTAAGCCATGAGTTTTTCCGATCTCTTTATAAAAAGACCAGTCATGACGACACTGTTGATGTTGGCTATTGTTTTGGCGGGCGCGATTGGATTCACGCAGCTTCCTGTAAACGATCTGCCCACGATAGACTTTCCGACGATTTCGGTTTCCGCCAGCTTGCCCGGGGCTAATCCTGAGACAATGGCGAACGCCGTCGCGGCGCCTCTGGAGAGGCAGTTCTCCTCGGTCGCAGGTATTACTTCGATGAACTCGAGTAGCACTCTTGGGAGCACATCGATCACCCTACAGTTTGACCTTTCGCGTGACATCGATGCTGCGGCTCAGGATGTTCAAACCGCGATCGCCGCTGCTTCGCGTGGACTGCCACCAATGCCGACACCACCGACATACAGGAAGGTGAACCCGGCCGATTCGCCCATTCTGTTTCTCTCGCTGAGTTCTGATTCGCTGCCGTTATATCAAGTCAGCGAGTATGCTGAAACGACCGTTGGACAGCGCCTCTCAATGGTAAACGGTGTCGCTCAAGTTAACGTGATGGGGTCGCAGAAATATGCCGTAAGAGTGGAGTTGGATCCGGATGCGCTCACTTCGAGAAACGTCAGCTTCGACGAAATTAGAAGCGCGATTGAGACCGGTAACGTCAATGTTCCTGCTGGGACACTGTACGGGCCTCATTCGGCGTTTATGCTGAAAACCAATGGACAATTAAAAGATGCCAGCGAATTTGCCAAACTGCCGGTGGCATATCGTAACGGATCGACTGTGCGCTTGTCTGAGATTGGCAAAATTACGGACAGCGTGGAAAACGATAAAGTCGCCAGTTGGTACAACGGCAAGCGCGCCATCGTTCTTGCCATCCAGCGACAGCCGGGCACAAACACCGTGCAAATTGTCGACTCCATAAAAGAAATTCTTCCAGAGTTACGAAATCAAATTCCTGGTTCTGTCGATATGGATATTCTTTATGACAGAACGACTTCGATCAGAGCATCCATCGAGGACGTCGAGTTTACTCTCATTCTGACTGTCGGTTTAGTAGTCGGCGTAATTTTCATTTTTCTGAGAAACATCCCGGCCACGATAATTCCGAGTTTGGCTCTGCCGACTTCGATCATCGGTACTTTCGCTGCGATGTATCTTCTTGGTTATAGTCTTAATAACCTGACATTGATGGCTCTTACGCTGTCCGTCGGATTCGTAGTAGATGATGCTGTGGTGGTTCTGGAGAACATCGTGCGCCACATAGAGATGGGAGTGCTGCCCTTCCAAGCGGCGTTGACGGCCACCAGAGAGATTGGCTTTACGGTTATTAGCATGACACTATCACTGGTGGCAGTTTTCCTGCCCGTGCTTCTAATGCAAGGAATTGTAGGTCGCTTATTTAACGAGTTTGCGATTACAATTTCAATTGCCATCCTGATTTCTGGTTTCGTTTCTCTCACGCTCACGGCAATGCTCTCAAGCCGATGGCTCAAACCGGGCTCGCATGACTCAACGCCTGGTTTTCTTGTTGTAATGGAGAAACTTTGGGATGCTCTGGCTCACGTCTATGAAGGTACGCTCAAGGTTTCGCTTCGTCACCCGCAACTGGTTCTTCTAAGTTTAGTTCTCGCTATCGCCGCGACTGCATATCTGTTCACTGCGGTTCCTAAAGGTTTCATGCCTACGGACGACACCGGCATGATCCAGGGTTCTACCGAAGGTGCGCAAGATATTTCGTTTGATTCGATCAGCGAACACCAGAGAGCCGTGGCTGAAGTTGTGCGCGCCCACCCGGATGTGGAGGGCGTAATGTCCAGTGTCGGTGGTGCGGCTTCCAACGCCGGTCGGATGATTATCTCGCTGAAGCCGTTTGATGAGCGCAAGAAAAAAGCAGATGAAATCGCCAAAGAGTTGAAACCGAAACTCGCCATGATTCCTGGAATTAAGACATTTCTGCAAATACCTCCGAGCATCAGAATTGGCGGGCAAAGTTCCAAAAGTTTGTATCAGGTGACGCTTATGTCTCCAGATACGAAACAGCTCTATGCGGCTACCGATGCGCTTCAAAAGAAGCTTCAAGAGGTTCCTGACCTGCAAGACGTAACTACTGACGTACTGAGTGGAACCCCTCAAGTCGATATCAAAGTAAACCGTGACCTTGCTGCTACCCTCGGCATCACGCAAGACCAGGTTGAACAAACCCTCGCAAACGCCTACGGACAGCGACAGATTTCGACTATCTACGCGCCTTCGAATCAATACCGCGTCGTGATGGGCTTGGCTCCTGAATTCCAACGCGATCCAGTTCAATTAGCCAAACTTTATGTTCGTTCCGCCAACGGAAAAATGGTGCCGCTCAAAGAAATTGCTGAGCTGACGGCAGGCGTTGGTCCGCTCGTCGTAAACCACCTTGGTCAGTTCCCTTCAGCGACGGTTTCCTTCAACCTGCGACCTGGTTTCTCCATCGGTCAAGCTGTCGACGTGGTAAACGAAATCGCTAAGAAAACAGTGCCGTCACAAGTCACCGTGAGCTTCCAGGGGCAGGCGCAAGCGTTTCAAACCTCGTTTAGCAACATGGGATGGTTGCTGCTGCTTGCCACCGCAATTATCTATGTCATTCTCGGCATGCTCTATGAAAGTTTCGTTCACCCGGTCACCATCTTGTCAGGCTTGCCAGCTGCGGGTCTGGGCGGTCTCGGCATGCTTCTTATTTGTCAGAGTGAACTGAACATTTATGGTTTCCTCGGTTTGATTATGCTCATCGGTATCGTCAAGAAAAACGCGATTATGATGATCGACTTCTCGCTTGAAGCTGAACGTGAGAACGGCTTACCGCCTGCTGAAGCAATCTACCAAGCCTGTCTTGTGCGCTTCCGTCCGATCATGATGACGACGATGGCAGCGCTCATGGGGACGCTACCGATTGCCATCGGATTTGGTGCCGGCGCCGACACCAGACGTTCACTCGGGCTTGTAGTCGTAGGCGGCTTGCTCGTATCGCAAGTTCTCACTTTGTACGTCACACCGGTTGTCTACATCTACTTGGACAAACTCCAGCGTCGATGGACGGAACCAAATACTTCAGCGACCGTCGCAGAACAGCAGTCAGGTGTCTTATAGAAGCCGGCTGGAAGCCGGCGCTCCCAGGATAAGTCGGCGCGCGCAGTTTAGAACGCGCGTAGTTTAGAGCGCTGGGAGTTTAGAACGCTTCAAGGTTAGGATGCTGGGAGCGCCGGCATCCTGCCGGCTTTCGCTCCGCTAGGAAACTGTCACCAGCGAGCATTTTATTGCGAGGGGAAAGTAGAGATGCGGCATAGAAGCCGGCTGGAAGCCGGCGCTCCCAGGATAAGCGGTGCGCGCAGTTTAGAACGCGCGTAGTTTAGAGCGCTGGGAGTTTAGAACGCTTCAA
>CAZRMH010000545.1:0-4820 GCA_964600935.1 uncultured Candidatus Obscuribacterales bacterium | reverse complement strand
ACAGTCGGTTGCGGCGAGAAAACTCAAACTTCCGATCGCACTGATGACGTGCCGATATCATCGCGAAGGAGTTGATGATGCCTTTGATTGGGGTTGTTTCCAAAGACTATGAGGTTCATGGCAAACTTCGCAATGGTCAGTCTGTCGTATTGCGAGCAATACAGTCTGATGATAAGGCGATTTTAGTTGATGAGATGAAACACCTGAGCCGCGAATCGATCTACTTTCGATTTTTTACTGCTAAAACGAGGTTGTCTAGAGAAGAGCTAATTTATTTTTCTGAATTAGATCTTGTCAATCACGTTGGACTACTAGCAAGTGTTGTGGATGACTCGGGACAGGAGTTTCCCGCGGGCGCTGGCCGCTATATTGTCTCGAAGGAACCTTCTGATTTAATAAGAGCGGAACTGGCATTTGAGGTAAGAGAGGAGTTTCAAGGGCTGGGAATCGCGACCCTACTTCTTCAAACGCTTATAGAGATTGGGCGAGCTGCGGGAATCGAAGAATTCTATGCCCTGGTTCTTTGCGAAAATCGAAAGATGCTCGATGTGTTCGAGCATCTACCCTATTTGCTTACAAAAACGCTTGCGCCTTTTGGAATCGTCAAAGTCAGTTTTTCCTTAAAGAAAAAGTAAAGGCTCATCGATAGCGATGAGCCTTTGATCCCGTGCCTAAATTTGAAGTTCAAGGCTCTGCTGGTTCGTCCTTCATAAGTACTTCTCGATCTTGCAGCTCGTACTCAGCCTTTAGCCAGTCCTCAGTATCGAAGCCATGAGTACATCCGCGCTCGAGCCACATTAAGTAGGCTCGTTCGGAAATTTTCTCGACCTCAATCGGCGGTCGTGTCGATAGTTTTCTTTTGATCGCGGTATGTTTTGTTTGAGCAGCTTTCATATCGACCTCTCATATACATTTACGAAGCAGAGGGGCACCTGCAGGCGCCCCTCTATTTACCCTAACCGGCTTTTACTGTGATGGCTTTTGCATTTTTGATTGCTTCCTTGCACTTAGGCAAAGTCACACTCAAGACGCCATCTTTGTAAACTGCATCGACGTTATCCTCTTCAATTTCACAAGGAAGTGGAATTGATCTATAGAATGATCCGAAACTTCTTTCCATTCGATAGTATCCCTTCTCCTTTTCTTCTTTTTCCTCTTTCTTTTCACCCTTGATGATGAGCGAATTTCCGTGAACGGAAATCTCAAGATCTTTTAGATCGACTCCCGGAAGTTCAGCATTAACAACGATGTCTTTTTCGTTGTCTTTCATGTCTACTTTCGTATGAAACGCCGTCAGGTGGTCTGCCGTGGGCTGAGACCATCCCCAACCTGTTTTAAATTCCTCGAACAAGCGATTCATTTCTTGTTGCAGTGAATGGAAAGGTAGTAGTTCCCTTGAAGCGGGGGCAATTTGCTGTTTCTTATTTTCTTCTTTAGTTGTAATATTCGTTTTCATTTTATGCTCCTTCAGCGGATGTTTGATGTAAATTCCGAGCAACTGGGCGGCTCGCCGCGTGCGGTTCATGCATACATTCTCTCGTCTTCCTCAGACCAACGCATCTGCAAAAAGGATGATTGTTAGGTCGGGGCCTTAGTTGACTGTCTCACAATGCAATGGGACGGTAATGAGATTTTCAAATGCACTCAGATCATCCTTTCGAATGATTAAAGGTTTTTTTGACGACAGATTCTATTTCTTTTCCGAACCAAAGAGTTCCGGTTCAAATGACTGTAACTCTTCCAGTTCGGTAAAACCGTCCATTACTCTGGGCCTCACGACAAAACCCTGATGATGTCTAATTTCTAGTTTGGGCTTTGCTGACTGCAAAATCTTTTGACCGTCAGCTGTAATCTTATTCCTTTGCCCGTAGCGAAATTGCTGGAGCATCGGTATTTTTGCCAGGTAGGGAACTGTTTTGTCGGATATCTCACTGTTATCTGCAAGCGATAGTCTTTCGAGTTTTGTTCCTGCTAATGCTTGTGTGCCTCCATCTGAGATACCGCACGAATCGACGTTCAAATCTCTTAGCGATGTAACTTTGCATAACACGCGCAAGCCTTCATCTTTGATGAGCACATGCCCGACGTTCAGTGTCGTCAAATTTTGACAATGCTGCAGGGATTCCAGATCACTGAGTTTGACATCGGGAAGATGATCCATTTCAAGCAAGGTTATTGCAGGCATTTCGGCCAAATATTTCAGGCACTTGTTGGTGGCTTTTGATGAGGATATGACGAGTTGCGAAATACTTTTCGAACGACATAGAGCTTTTATGCCGTCATCAGTGACATTGGTAAAGCTCAGATCGATCTTTACCAGCTCTGGAAATCTGGCGACGATTTCGCATTCTTTGTCACCAAAAGTGGTGTTCTGCACAAAGAGATTGGTTATAGGCGAATTTTTTAATTCTGTGAGTCCGCTCCAGTTAATTGTCTGAGGTTGATTCTCGAATGTGACGGAGCATTTTTTATTACACTTAGATGCCAGTTCTTTGAATGCTTCTGCAGTAATTACGTCGCCGGATATTGAAATTAAATTTCTATTGTCTAGGATTGAATAGGTTTTGCGTGCGACTGGTTTTGCATCAGTGTTTTTTGTTTCAACACGCTTCTCTGGTGCTTGAGAGTTGCTCGAGAAAAACGATACCGAGGCCACTGCGATGCCAGTCAGAGTTGCTAACCCGACTGTTGCCAATGTGCGTGCGCGCTTGTTGGCACTGCTAACCCCTGAGTTCGGGTTACCTCCGTGACGATCGGGTGTGGCCAAATCGATTTTTGAAACCGAGCGGTCGATAGCGGTTAACAACGCCTGTTCCACTTCATGCATACTTTGATAGCGATCGTTTGGCTTTTTCGACAGGCAGGTGGAAATGACATTCTCCAGCAGGTATGGTAACGAGCGATCGTGAAACTCCGAAAGCGACGGCGGCTCTTCAGTGGCGTGCTTGGACAAGATTTCTAGTGCTGTTTCTCCGGTGAATACTTGCTGCCCCGTGAATGTTTCGAACATCACACAGCCCAGGGAATAAACTTCTGATCGTTGATCGTAGACCAGTCCAAACATCTGATCGGGAGGCATGTACGCTGGTGTGCCTACCAGCTCTTTGCCATCGAAATGAGTTTTTTCCTGAGTGTCGGCGGTGGCTATTCCGAAATCGATCAGCTTCACCGCGGTTGTTTGATCGGGAGCTCTGGTGAACAAAATATTTTCCGGTTTTAAGTCACGGTGGAAGACTCCGCGTTCATGACAATAGTTGAGAGCGTTAGCCAGTGAACAGAATACATGAACTAAAGACTCGGCAGAAAGAGCTGTGTCGCTCATGGCTTCTCTTAGATTCGAACCAAAACTGTGCTCTAGCACCATGAATGGTGCCCCACTAGTTGTTACTCCAAAGTCGAGAATTCGAACGATATTGGGGTGATCTAGTTTGCTCAGCAGTCTTGCTTCGCTCTGAAATGCAATCAGTTGTTCTCCTGATAACGTATGCAATGTCTTGAGCGCGACAAGCTTATTCAGCAATAGGTCTCGGCAAAGATAGACTACTCCGCCGCTGCCTGATCCAATCACCTTAAGTGGTTTATATCGTTCCAAAGGGAAGGCTTCAGGGTTGATATCTTCACTAATGTCAGTATCATCTTCCCAAATGCTAGGCTCCTCTCGATCAGCTTCTGTGAGTGCCGAAGATACTGGTGCCCAGGACGGTCGGGCGCAAGCGCAGATATCGAAGCGAAAAATGAATTGCGTAAATGATCCAACCCGTCCCTGGTTGATTCGTTTTCCGCAAGTACCGCATAAATTGATTGTTTCTGTCTGATTGGCGGTTTCAGGTGCCACCACGTCACAACGGCAAGACGCAATCCAACCCGTCAAGCTTCCAGTGGTTTTCGAAAACTTCGACATTTTGCACTTCGGGCAGATTTCATCGGTCGTCATTTTTCTGTCTTAAAACCTGAAGTATCACTGATAGCTGGTCTATCGACAAACCTTATGATACCTTTCCCGGCGAGTCTAATCGTAACTGAACCTGTTTTGGTTCACCTGATTTTATATACTCGGAGGTGAAGCAAAATGCGCTGGTAGCTTAACAACCTCAACAGCGATATGCGAGTTTTGTACCACCTCGCTGGACACACTACCAAGTAGCGCTCGGGTTAGGCCCGAGCGTCCGTGTGAACCCATCAGGATAAGGTCAGCTTGCCAGTGGCGCGCCGTGCTGATGATTGTGTCTTTGGGCGCTCCGGCGACGACGGAGCAGAGCACGGATTTGGGGTTCGTCCTCGTTCGGATTTCATTCGCCAGCGAATTTAGCGCTGCCATGGACTCTGCTTTGTGAGACTGAATCTCCCGGAGCATCCTGGCCGCCTGCTCCAGGTTTGCTTCATCAGCGAATTGTGATGAGATCTGGTAAATTTCTGGAATCGCGGTCAAAAGCTGAATTTCGACTGGCTTTACCCAACGTTGCTTCACCAACCAATCGACCGCGGCCATAGAAAACAGCGAGTGATCCACGGGAACTAAAATTCGATAGACATCTTTGTTCCCCGTGTTTTGGGTTAATTTGGCAACACTGACATTTGACATGGCATGGTGCAATATTGAAGTCGAGACGCTGCCCAAGAATATCTTCTCCAAACCAGTTCGTCCGTGAGCTCCAACCACAATTAGATTAGCGCCCCAATTTTTTGCCAGCAGTAGTATCTCGTCCGTGGGTTGACCTACCTTAATGACCGGGTCAATTGAAAAGTCGGCACTTGGTAAATTGATCATTTGTCTGAGTGATAGTGATAATTCTGCCAGCCGTTTGTGAGGATGTGACGGA
>CAZRMH010000544.1:0-4843 GCA_964600935.1 uncultured Candidatus Obscuribacterales bacterium | reverse complement strand
GGTAAACGTCACGTGGTAAAACAATTTCGCTATTCGCCACCGCTATACTGGGCTCGTATTCTATTCAGATTTGATCGGGTGAAGAACTACACGACCAGGGGTGGCACCTGTGTGCTCTCCGTCTCGAATTACGTGCTGTCCGTTTACGAAGACATGAGTCACTCCTACCGAGTACTGGTGCGGTGCTTCGAAGGTCGCGAGGTCTTGAACTTTATCCGGAGCGAAGGCTACGACATCTGCGAAAAATCCTTCCCTCAATGCACCGCGGTCGGTGATTCCCAGATTCGATGCCGGCAACGAGGTTAGCCTGCGAACAGCTTCTTGCAATGTCATGACGTTTTGCTTGCGAACGTAATGTCCCAGAAGGCGAGCTACGTTTCCATACGCACGAGGGTGAGTGCTTGAGTTCATAAAAACGCCTTCGGTGGCCATGGAAGATCCGTCTGAACCAACGCTGATCCATGGCTTTGCAAGCTGTTTTTCGATGTTTTCTTCTGACATCCAGAAGTAAACTGTTTCCACACGACTTTCATCTTGCACCACTAAATCTATAGCGGTTTCCTCTGGAGACTTTCCTAATTGTGTTGCAACCTGCGCCAACGTCATGCCGGTGAATTGTTTCAACTTTTTGAATCCGACAAGAAGCACGCCGTCGGGACCGGCATGGAGATAGCCGTTCTCCCATTTGTTACTTGGCGTCGACATCTCTTCAATTACGCGAGCTCGAATTTCCGGTTCTTGTAATCGTTCGATCCATTTGCGCAATCCGCCCTCTTGGACCCATGGTGGCATCGCGACATCAAGTCCGGTTTGTGCCGCCGCATACATGTACATGTTGGCGCTAACCGGCAGTCCATCAGCTCTAGCATCTTCGACTTTGGTTAGAACCTGGTCCATCTTATGCCAGTTGCCGCGACCCGCCGCCTTGAGGTGATAGATCTCCGATCGCGCCCCTGATTGTTTTGCGATAGTGATAAACTCGTCCACTGCTTCGATAAACGCATCGCCTTCGCTGCGCAGATGAGATGTGTACATGCCATCGTACTGAGCGGCGACCTTGGCGAGCTCGATCAGTTCTTCTGTTTTCGCGTAAAACGCGGGTGCGTATATGAGCGCTGAAGCGACACCGAAGGCGCCATCTTTCATCGCCTCATGTGTAAGTCTCCGCATCTCTTCCATTTGTTCCGGTGTTGGTGCGACATCATCGCGACCGAGCACATTCACTCGAATTGTAGTAGCGCCGACAAAAGAGCCGACGTTTGTCGAAATTCCTTTGTCGGCGAGAAACTCCAGATACTCGCGAAGCGTGGTCCATGTGACATCGTATTTGATATCACCCTGGTTCTCCACTCGTTCTTGTTTCATCCGGTCGTTCCATGGTCCCATGGAACTTCCTTCGCCCATTATCTCGAGCGTCACGCCCTGGCGGATGTCGCCTTGAGAACGACCATCGGCAATCAGCGTCTCATTCGCCCAGCTCAGCATGTTGATAAATCCGGGGGCGATAGCCAAACCAGACACATCTATTTCTGTAAGTGCTCGTTCTTCAATTGAGGGTGAAACCCTCGCAATCCGGTCATCGCTTATTGCGAGGTCGCCGCTGAAAGGAAGATTGCCGCTACCATCATATATGGTGCCGCCTCTCAGGATTACGTCAAAAACTCGGCTACCCAATCACCACTCCTTCGTTTGTTTTGAGATGTGCTCGTTTGATTTGAAACGACCTTAGGGTCCATTGGTCGGTTTCGAATTTCCAGAGCCCGACTCAGATGAACCTGTTGATGATGTTTTCGTCCCTGTTGACGAACTGTTCTCTGGAGTTGTTGCATTCGCCGCCGGCGGTGATGACGAAAGCGACGTTGTCGAGGGTGGTGACAACGTGGTGCTGGTTTGAGGCGCGGGGGTGGAGCCGGAATCGTTCAGTTTCATAGTTGCTGGTGCAGAACTATTCTGAGGAGTTGATTGAGAAGAGTTAGCCGGTGTCGAAGTTTGATAAGTTGTTGTCGACTTTGATGGAGTGTAGGTGGTAGTGCTTGCTGCGGCACTCACTGGGGAACTTCCACCTCCTGCCATGCGGGCTTGGGCTCGTTGTTTTTCCGAAGCAGCAGCGCTCTTTAATTTTTCGATGATCGGGTTCGAAGGAGGAAGCGCGATTACATAATCGAAATCCGCGAAACTCTCCTTGTATCTACCCAGTCCTGCAAGAGCGCGTCCACGGTCAATGTAGATTGTGATTGCCGCCATTGGCGATGCTTTGGGAAGCGACATCGCAGTGTTGAAGTCGTTTAGTGCTTCGCCATATTTATTCAATCTCAAGTAAGCGTTGCCCCGGTTCTGATAGGCCGGTCCAAGTCTCGGTTGCAGTCTCAGCGCTTCTGAATAACAACTGATCGCTTTGTCGTGCATGCCGAGCTTCTGAAGACAGTGACCTTTGTTCACGTAAGGCTCAGCGAAATTTTTCAGACGAGCTGCAATCGCCCTGTCGAAATATCTGATTGCCAGGTTATAGTCGCCCATCTTTGCATAAGATGATCCGGTATTGTAGTCATCGAGTGGTCCTGCATGCGAGGGCGCACTCGTCAGGATAGTCGCGCTGAAAACCCCTGTCAGTGCCAGGCACCATTGTTTTGATAATTCCATTAAGACTCAGGTTCCTTCTTTGGATTTGCCACTGTGGTCAGGTCGCCATTGAGGTCATACATTTCGACCTTGCCGAAACTTTCGAGTCCGGGTTTCACTTTTTTTGCGTCACCAACTACGGTGATAACTAATTCTTTTGATTGAATAACCTTTTTTGCAACGCGTTGAACGTCGTCTGCCGTAACTGCCATGTACTTGTCGGCGTAAGTCTCAAGATAGTCCTTGTCCATGTCGAATAAGCCGACTTCGAGTAGACGTTGAGCCAAGCCGCTCTGTGTCTCGAGACCTAATTGGAATTGCCCAATGAGATATTTTTTTGCATCGTCGAGTTCTTCTTTCGTGACTGATGTCTCGCGGATTCGATCGAGTTCCAGGAGGAACTCTTTAATTGCAGGTTCAGTGACCTCTGTTCGTACACTCGCACCGGCGGAGAAAACGTCAGGATAGATTCTTGCCGCGAGGCTGCTGTAGGCGCCGTATGTGTAACCCTTCTGCTCTCGAATGTTTAGAAACAATCTAGAGTGCGCGCTGCCGCCGAGAATCTGGTTCATTACTTTTGTCGCGAAGTAATCAGGATCTTTTTTCTTGATTCCGATATTACCGATTGCAATTGACGATTGCGCTGAGTCAGGTCTGTCGACGAGATAGACTCGCCTATCCTTTTGTTGTGCCACTGCAGCTAGTTCTTTATTCTTGCGCTCGCCGCGTGCCCATTGTCCAAACGAAGTCTTGATGAGTTCTTCCATCTTCTTATCATCGAAGTCTCCAAGGACGATCATTAGGCAATCATCTGGGAGATAATTGGCGGAGTGGAATTTTTTCAAGTCGCTTTGTGTGATCGAATTGATCATCTCCGGTTTTGGTGATAGCGCTCCGTAAGGATGTTCTCCGAATACGACTTTGCGAAACCGTTCATCAAGCAAGAAATCAGAGTTGCTGCGTTTGATGGTGAGTGCTTGAATCCAATTTGTTTTAGCTAATTTGAGTTCATCTTCTGGAAACGATGGATGTAAAAATACATCAGTCATCAAAGAGAACAATCTGTCAGTGTAGTTCGAAAGGCAAGAACCGCTCATGATTGTGAAATCGTAATCAGCAGTGGCGCTGAGCGAGCCGCCGATGAAGTCGATTTCTTCCGCGATTTCTTTGCTCGATTTGTTGTTAGTCCCCTCTTCCAGCATTCCTGCAGTAAGCTCGGCAAGTCCAGGTTTGTCGTTGTTGACTGTACCTGTTTTCATCCCGAAGAAGACGGTGACGTAAGGATATCGATGATCCTCAACAAACTGTACTTTCAAACCGTTATCGAGTTTGTAGGTCTTAACTGCTGGAAGACTAAAAGCTTTGGGTGGTGGCAAATTCGGTTTATTCGCTCGCCATGCTTCCGGACTTGCTGAAGCCTCCGGCGCCGCCGCTAGTTTCTTTGAATGAACAACCATTCGGCGGGCGTTGTCCGGTCCCAAATTGCCAACGGATTGTTCTGCCGAAACCGGAGTCACCAGGTTGGCTGCGAGCATTGCCGCCAGCGCGACTGAAGAGACCTTGAAGTGATTTCGAAATGCGTTTCTAAACAGTTTGCGAGCTTCTAAAGATTTGCTACCGCTGACTACATTTATCCCTGCACCGTTGGCGGTGCTACTTTTGGCCGGTTTAAATTTTGTTTTTTCAATTCTCATTTTCAATTTTTCGCTAAATTTGTTTTGTAAAAAAATTGGCTGAACTATCCCAATGGTTGGCGATGTGTTATCCGCTCGCCTTTGGCTTCACCGGTATTACATCAGAGATTGTGATGCCTTCTTCGGTGAATATTTTCTTTGCCACACGTTGAATGTCGGCAGCTGAAACATTCAAATAAGCCTCTATATCTTCATCGCCAAGGCTCGGATCTCCGTAGAAAGACGCATAACGAGCCAAGATCTGTGCTCTTGCTAAGCTACGCTGCAACGAAGAACCGCTAGATGATGAATAGAGCGACGCAAGTATCTGGTTTTTGACTTTCTCCAATTCTTTTGCCGGAACCTCAGTATCCTTCAATTTGCTGATTTCCTGGAGGATGACTTTTCGTACGGCATCAGCCTCGATACCAGGCTTTTGAACGACAAATATATCGAATTCTGACGGACCTCTGCGTTCTTCATAACTGCACTGTACTTGTAGCGCAATCTGATCTTCCTTAACGAGCTTTTGATAAAGTCTGGAGGAACCT